>JAZRIF010000046.1:0-47781 GCA_045645165.1 Eubacteriales bacterium | reverse complement strand
GTGGAAATGCCGTCGCTCAACGGATAAAAGCTACCCTGGGGATAACAGGCTGATCTCCCCCAAGAGTTCACATCGACGGGGAGGTTTGGCACCTCGATGTCGGCTCATCACATCCTGGGGCTGGAGTAGGTCCCAAGGGTTGGGCTGTTCGCCGATTAAAGTGGTACGCGAGCTGGGTTCAGAACGTCGTGAGACAGTTCGGTCCCTATCTGTCGTGGGCGTAGGATATTTGAGGAGCACTGTCCTTAGTACGAGAGGACCGGGATGGACGCACCTCTGGTGCACCAGTTGTCACGCCAGTGGCACAGCTGGGCAGCTATGTGCGGATCGGATAAACGCTGAAAGCATCTAAGCGTGAA
Source organism: Eubacteriales bacterium (assembly GCA_045645165.1). Lineage (GTDB taxonomy): Bacteria > Bacillota > Clostridia > Oscillospirales > CAG-272 > CAMEON01. The sequence goes on along the minus strand of JAZRIF010000046.1, from coordinate 47,422 downwards.
GCCGTCTCCAAGATAAGATATCCCATAACGTTAAGTTAGTAAGACCCCTTGAGGACTACAAGGTTGATAGGCTGCGTGTGTAAGCGCCGTGAGGCGTTCAGCTTGGCAGTACTAATAGGTCGAGGGCTTGTCCTTGATATGTGTTCTCCTCTCTAAACTTTGTTTATCCCTTTTGTTCAGTTTTCAGGGTATTTGCCCTAAAAGAATAGTTGGTGTTGATGACGGTGAGGGTACACCCGTTCCCATCCCGAACACGGAAGTTAAGCTCACTTGTGTCGAAGATACTTGGCTGGTGACGGCCCGGGAAAATAGATAGACGCCAACTTTCATATTCCTCGTTAGCTCAGTCGGTAGAGCACCTGACTGTTAATCAGGGAGTCGTTGGTTCAAGTCCAACAGGGGGAGCCAGCACCTTTAGCTCAGTTGGTAGAGCAACTGACTCTTAATCAGTGGGTCCCGGGTTCGAATCCCTGAAGGTGCACCATAAAACAAAACAGATCACCGTATGGTGGTCTGTTTTGTTTTATCATGTATCTTTTCGATGATGAACCCCGCCAAGGGCTCTGCCCTTGGCAAAACACGCGCATGGTAACTTTGGGTAACGATAACCTACGGCGCGTGTGGGGGTTCAGAATCCCTGAAGGTGCACCATAAGACTTAAATGGCTTTTTTGTATTTCTTTCATTAAAAGACTCTTAATCAGAGGGTATGCGACAAGTCGTGAGGTTCGAATCCCTCTATTTCGGTGAAACCGAAATGAATACGGTAAAATCAAAAGAGAGTAGCAAATGAACTGCCCAAATTTGTACGGACAGCACAGCTACTCTCTTTTATTTTTGAAGTATGGATCACGATATTGCCGTGCATCGACGACTTTCCCGAAACGTATTGAAATATTTCCTGTTATATGATATAATATTTCCGAGAAAGGCGGATGCATGATGGAAGAGAAAAGAGATATTTTCAATGGAAAAATCAAAGAAGAATATTTTTCATATATTCTTGGATATATGATTTTTTTCGTAGTGCTTTTCGTTGGCGTTGGTGTGTTGGCCATAGGTGCCGCTATATGGGGAATGTCGGCCAATTCTTTGGGTGAACGAATTTTTATGGGATCCATGGGTGGGAGTGCGTTCGCTCTTGCGACCGTTTATCTGGTTCTCGAGTTGCTTGTCATTCGTAGCTTTCCCAAACACGAAAGGTTAAGAAGGATACTGTTCAATTCCGACTGCTATTTTACAGAAAGCAATTCAAAAGAGTATTACGGTAGAAACAGGCGTCGGGACAGGGCCGCTTTTGCTTTGGTTACAGGGATGGCGGAGGCTGAGAAGGCAATGGGCAAAAGGCGTCCCGTTACCTATACAATTTATTGCGCGCTTTCGATCCTGATGTGCGTGTTGGCTGGCGCAAGTGTTGCCGCTATGGTCATATTGGGCGAAAATGATGCAAAACGACCGGAAATCCTGCGGGATGATCTGACTCTGCTTTTTCTCTTTATAAGTGTTGTGAGTATCTTTATAGCTGTTGCAATTTTCTTTCTCCTTCGCGCTTATAAGGTAGCGCTGATGGCACCTTACGAAAATGAAAAATGGAGATTTGTGTTATACACGTCGCTCGTTGATATTTCTGTTCGCAGAAACAACAAAAAACATAAATTCTGGTACAAATCCGATCAACTGAAAGAAATTCAGGATCTGGTACACTCCGCTGCTGAAAACGTTGAATTCAAACTTGAAAGGAATGGCGATAGGCTTATTTCTTTTGAAGTGATTGATACCTTGAACGACCGTGTTGTTTTTACGGGATTTTTCCTGTAAAACGGCGGTTCAAAATTGTTGGATGCATTCGGTATATTCTATTCCTACAAACAGGGTGAAAAAATGAGTTGGAGAGATGGTTTTAAACACAGCTTTGATCTTGCTTACAAGCTAACGAAGGGGAAATATGGCGACGCTGCATTCCCTTGCTACGGTGGCAGATTCTACTGGTTTTTGGCCTCGCGTCATTTTGATAATTTTTATTTTTACTTGACAAAGAGCAGTTTTATCTACACGACAAGCGGAGTATATTTCACGGAGATCCCCTTTGAGAAAATGAAAAAGGTAACGGTTCGGCGGGGCCTGTTTTTCAAATCTTCGTTCCATATCCGCATCGTTGCAGACAAGAAATATCATTTGCTGATTAAAGTGATGAAAAATTTTTCGACCCAATTAACAGGCAATTCTACGGATAACGTAAGACAATTTATTGAAACACTGGAGAGTCAACTGAAATGATGAATCTTTCTTCTTGGTTGGAACAATTTACATCGTCCCTTCAGACCACCTTCCCCGACCGTGTATGGTTTATCGGCCTCCAAGGCAGTCACGCCCGCGGGGAAGCCACCGACGGGAGCGACATTGACGTAGTGGTGATCCTGGACGAGCTGACCGCTGTGGATATACAGGCCTACAGCGCTATGCTGGATACGTTGCCTCACAGAGAACTGATCTGCGGATTTCTTTCGGGCAAACGCGAGCTTCTGAACTGGGAGCCTTCGGATCTGTTCCAGTTCTACCACGATACCACCCCCATCCTGGGCACTCTGGACGATCTGCTCCCCCTGCTGGATGCTGCCGCCGTTGACCGCGCCATCAGGATCGGCGCGTGTAACGTCTACCACGGCTGTGTGCACAATATGTTGCACGATAAGAGCGAGGAGATCCTGCGTGGGCTGTATAAATCTGCATCCTTCGTCGTGCAGGCCGTCGCTTTCAAGCAGACAGGGACATATATCCGACGCCAACTTGAACTGCGTGAGATTGTTGCTGCCGAGGACCGGGCGATTGTGGAAACCTTTTTGACGTTGAAAAACGGCGGTGCGGTGGATTTTGACGCTATGTCCGAGACGCTGTTTTCGTGGTCGAAAGGATGGATCGAGGCGTCGAATCCAAGCAAATAAACGTATATAATATAATGAAGAAAACTGCCGAAACAAGGGGTGAAGAAGTCGGAGAATTTCCGCATCACCGGGAAAGCTTCGGCAGTTCTTTGCATACATTCAATACTGGGATATATTGCCGCCGGAGGCAGGCTTGCCCTATGCTTTCTGGCAATGTTTGCCTGTTTCGGAAACCCTATTGACATGAATTTTGCGAAATGGTATAATAGAAGCACGCTTAAAAAGTCGCCGGAGTCGGAGAATATAAACAATAAATAGAAAATGTAAACAAATAGTAGAATTACCGAGTGGGAGATGAGTAAACGAATAAAAACCGACTTCAAAATGTGTAGAAAATGTTACAAATAAACTATTGTTTTGTGAAAATGCGAAAAAAGTATTGCATTTTGGAGAATTCTATGATATAATGGGGTACCATGAGAATATCATGGACATCTGTCTCTAGGCGAACTGTACCCAAAAACAGGTTGCAGAGCGCTTGTGACAGTCGATTTTGTCATTATTAATTTAGGAGGAAAAGGAATATGAGACATTATTCCAACGTGTTCAAGCGAGTACAGGCTTGGGTTCTGATCGTGGCAATGCTCTTGCCGCTTTTGAACTGCGGACTGTTGCTCGGCGTTTTCGCTGAGGACGAACCGGACGCTGAACTGACGGATGGTCAGATCGTAGCCAACAACTACGACATGACTGATGCAGAAAAGGCGCTTCTGTCCTCGGGACTGCTTGTGGGGGATACCCATAGCATTTACTATCCTACGGATAACGATGAGCTCGTTACTGTAGACCAAGAGAACAAAAAGATTACGGCCAAGTCGTATCCTAACGGCGACGGAAATGAGTGGATCCCCGTATCCGCAGATATCGTTGCTGGCGGTGCGTCCAAGGAGACCGTGAACCTTGTTGACGGCAAGGGTGCATACACATACGACGGCAATGCCTTCTCTGTGCGTGTTCTGTACCGTCTGGAGATGACCATTGATGCAGAGACTCAGACTGCACTGCTGAATGCGGCTAAGCATTTGGATCAGGGACTGAAAAATTTGAGTGAAATCAATGGTGCTCATTCGATTCTTCAAATTCTGGAAATGACCGATAAGGTTTTGGACTCTGATGGTGATAGAATCAAAGATTTGAGTCCTATGGAAGTTTTGACTCGCCTCGCCTCTGCGGAAGGACTTCCTCTTTGGTATGAGGATGAAGATGGAAATTACTACAGGATTACTACTGCAAAATGGGGAGCAACTGCATCTTTTGCTAATGCTGTTGCGAATTTGAACGAGCAGCTGTCTCGTAACGGAGGCAAGCTGGATCTGTCTGTTGTGTTGGACGAATATAATCGGTCCACCATAAAGACACAATATCTTTTGAGCGACCGTTGTGAAGCACTTAGAGAATCGCTCGATTCGACTTATGCGGACATCACAGCTGTGTATGACAAGATCACAGGCACTGCGATGGCGAGCATCATTTCTGCGCTTAGTTCTTTTGCCGGCCAGTTGGACAACTGGCGGAAGGCAGTTGCTCCTGCCAAGGATGATGCTTGGGCGATTGTGGATGCTGGTATCATCAAGCCCGGTATGACTGACCTTGAGTGGGCTGCTCTGGATTCCCTGGTTGCTGATATCGACACTATCTCCGCCAACACCGCAAAGAATCCTCTGGTTGTCGCCGAGAAGACTGTTCAGGTCAACATGAGTATGTTCAATGTGACCGTCAACGTTCAGTTGAAGGTGGCCGGCACCCAGGCAGACAAGCTGGTTGCTGTGAACGAGGCAACCAAGACCGGCGTTGTTACCCTTGTAAAGGGTGCAACCGAGGCTGAGATCAAGGCCGCTGTTGCAGGTATCGGTATCGAGGCTGCTGCTACGGCTGCATGGAGCCAGTATGGCTACGAAAACGGCCAGTTCGACGTCGAGTATTCGGATCTGCCCGACACTCTGACTGAGGACACCACCTATACCATCACATATTCTCCTAAATACTATACAATTACCTATAACTATGGCGCTTCCACTGAGGCACCCTACGGCTTCAATATGGTGCTGCCTGTATGTAATGTTGCAAATCGTGTATATGACTACACGGTAAACGGCGATAGCTTCTACCAGGGCGCTATCATCACCATCAAGGGTGACACCAACATTACTCGTACCGAGGGTAAGGCCTATGATCTGTCCTTGGCTCTGAGCAAGATGGTCAGCAACGTATACTTCGGTGACAATGCCGATGCTTCCGCCATTCTGAACTCCGGCGCGCTGAATGTGGGTAAGGATATGCTCAACATCCGCACCCCCGAGAAGACGCTGACTCTGAATGCCGGTGTGCTGACGGCTGCCGAGTATGCTTCCAACTACGCAGGCCTTGTTTGGGTTCCTACCACCTACAAGTTGGTGGGCGGTGCCGATAACGGCGTAACCGGTGATATTGTCTCCGGTCAGGCAAACCTGGTTGGTAAGAGCTACGAGCAGGTCGAAGTCTCCTATGAGCTGGCTCTGAGCAACTTTGCCAACGCCGATATTCTTGGCCTGGTCAATCTGCCCTATGAGCTTTATCAGGAGGCTGAAGGTCAGCTCTCTGCTTTGAATCGCTTTGCCGGCCTTTCCTCCAGCCTGAGTTCTCTGAACAGAACCATGATCAGCATGCTGGGCGGATTGGTTGACACTGCACCCATTGATGACGGTATTAAGGTCGAGTTCCGTGCAGTGATTGACGGTATTCTGGAAAACTGCATGGATACCGACGGTTCTCTGAAGCTTTATAACTTGATTAAGGGCTACGAGAACGGTGGTCTTGCATACTACTATACGAATAGTGCTGCATTCCTGAAGGAACTGGACCTTCTGAGCGGCTATCTCCACGAGATGGTGGAGACCGATGAGAAGGTTGCTGCCCTGACTGTTCTGATTGCTCAGGCCGGTGACATGGCTGCAGGCTATGAGAGCAAGATTCTGGATGCAGAGTCCAAGATGGCTGCTATTAAGGCTGACCTGAAGGCTCCCAACGCTGCCATTGATCTCTCCAGCAAGAACCTGGCTGTTCTGACCACCGCTCTGACCACTGCGAACGGCGCTTCCTTCAAGAAGTACAACGCGCTTCCTGCAAAGTTCGCACTGACCAGAACCGTGTCCATTCAGGCTGCTGATAAGCAGGTTGCCACCATCGTCCTGTTTGCTCCCGACGGTGAGAAGATCGAGGTCACCAAGGTCTTTGATCTGGGCGTGAAGCTGACTGCTTCCGATATCGCCGCTCTTAAGGCAATGGTCGAGGCTGCAGTGGCTTCCATGAACGTACCTGCATTCTTCTACAACACTGACTACGACGCAGATCAGCTTCTGGTCGGCTTCGAGGGCAAGGATCCCTCTGAAGTGAATCTGGCTTACGAGTGGACCGCCAAGACCTTTACCGTACAGGTTCCCGGCGCTGCCAACCAGACCATCTCCATTGATGATCTGACCATCGATCTGCCCGCAGCTGAGTCCTTTGGTGTCCGTTATGAGTACACCATCGGTTCCAAGACCGGTTTGACCGGTACCTACACCTTCACGCTGGCTGAGGTTGAGGCTCTGTTCGTGGACGGTAGCTACACCGTTTCCCGTACCGAGATCGATATGAACGAGGAAGACCTCATCAATTTTGTGAACAAGCTGAACGATGCCGTTGAAGGCAACGTAATCAAGTTTGCTCTTGTGAAGGGCGCTAACGGTTATTCCGTTATCATGAAGGTTGACGCTGCTCAGCCCGGCGCTCTGGCCGGTGCGGCTCAGGGTATGGCTATGGGCTTCGTCCAGTCCGGATACTCCTACATCGGTCTTGATGAGGGCGGCGTTCTGGCAGATAACCAGATCTCCATTCAGGCGATCATTGATGCCATCATGGCCAGCGGCTTCAACACCCGCGATCTCGTCAAGGTGATCAATGCGAACGGTACCGTAAACAATATGGCTATGCCCGGTGCTGTTCTGGCCGGTGATATGAATGTTGCCGGTGGTAAGCTGATCGAGACCACCATGAGCGTGGGTAACTCCAAGGCTGACTCTCAGAAGCTCGGCTTCTACATCACGCTGGGTTCTGCCGCAGACCAGATCGTTGAGATCCGTAACCTGTTGGCCGGCCGTGTGAGCAACTACCTGCAGGTTGTATGCGTGGACGGTAAGGCTACCGTTCAGATGACCCTTCCCGAGAAGGCTTACCAGGCTTACCTGGCCGCTCTCCTCGTGTCCGGTGAGCTCGATGTTCGCAACATCAACGCCGCTAACGGTGAGATCGCCATCGGCTTCATCAAGGATTTCATCAATCCCATGTTCGTCGGTGACGTAACTCTGGAGACGGTGAACAACACCCTGAACGCATTCGGCTACGACCTGGATCTGGCTGAGTACGAGAATCTCTACGCAAAGCTGTGCGAGCAGTATAAGAAGACTGACGTTCAGTACGACGAGAAGTCGGGTCATGCAACCCGTACCTTCTCCATCAAGTCCCTTGTGGATAAGATGAATATTCCTTCCTCCTTGGCCGGTATGATCAAGGAATACGAGACCGGCATTACCGTTACCGCTGCCGTCAGCGTCGAGAACCTTGCCAACGAGTACGAGGCATTGTTCGTGGACGTGAGAGCCGCAGGTGCGACCAATAAGATCGGTCTGACCAAGGATCTGTCTGCTAAGCTGAAGGATCTGTCCGGCGCTTCCATCATCGTTCTGATGAGCGATGTTACGGGCGACCTGGTTCTCCCCTACACCACCGTTCTGAATCTGAACGGCTTTACCGTCAACGGTAGCGTGAAGTGCACCGGTAAGGTTACCATCGTGGATAGCTCCCTGATGGAGACCGAAATCGGCCGTGTCACCGGCACCGTGAGCGGCAACGCAACCATCCTGGGCGGTCAGTATGACTCCAAGGATATCGACGCATTCATCAAGGCCGGCTATGTTCAGAATGAAAATGGCGTGGTTGGCAATGAGTTCTACTCCTTCGTGAAGGATGCCAACGGTGACATCACCGTTCAGATCGATGCCGGTATCGCAGCAACCGATGCTATGCCCGACGTCAAGTCTCTGGTGATCGATCTGGCTGTGGATATGCTCTTCAACGGCTATACCACCAACTCTCTCTACATCGATAATCACAAGGTATACGAGATGGTCATGGAGGACTTCCTGGGCATCTATACCGGTGAGGACAGACTCAACACCCTGGTTCATAACGTACTGAACATGGTGGACAGCAAGGAGCTGGGCGCTATCGTGAACCAGCTGGCCGCTGATCTGACTAATTTCGAGGCTCTGCAGAATGCGATCCTCAACGATCAGCCCATCATCTCCTACCCCATGACCACCGGTGATTGGTCTGTTGCTCTGGAGCACGTTATCGACGGTGACTACCTCACCATCAGCGTGACCACTTCCAACGTTGAGAACAGAAACCTGCACATCAAGTTCGTTGGCACTCAGGAAGATAAGGATCTGCTGGCCGACCTGATGGGCGCTCTGAAGGATACCACGGATGTGGATATCAAGGTTGATCTGGATCACGGCTTCGCTTCCTCCGATGACAAGCACCTTGTCCTGGATTGGAACGGTTCCGCCAAGATCAATGTTAACTTCTCCAACAATTATGATTACGCAGTCATGTTCAGCGTTCTGCTGGCTGACGGCAATACCGGCGCAACCAGAAAGAATCTGGTCAACGCCATTAAGACTTACTATGCAACCGGCGAGATCTCCGAGCTGATGGTTGCCTTCAATGCAGTTACCACCGCTGAGGCAATCAAGGCTGTGAAGAACATCTACAAGAACGACACCTTCGGCGCTATGCTCGACAACCTCGGCCTGGCCGATGTCGTATACGCTGACGTGGCTGATCTTGAGTATGTCTTTGACACCTACGCTAAGCTTGCCGCTGCTGCTCTCCGCAAGACGGACATCGTTGGCGGTAACCGCACTCTCGGTAGCTTCTACAACAAGGCTCTGGGTGGCTACGGCTTCACCAGAAGCAACCTCGACAAGTCCTTCAGCAAGGAACTCTTCAAGGGCTACAGCGTAGCCATGAACGTGGCCATTGACGAAGTGACCGTCGTGATCAATATCTTCGGTGACGCTGCTCCCTATGTGGTTGATTACACCGAACTCAAGAACGCTATTGACCAGGCTGAGGGGTTGGATGCGGACATGTATGCTCTGAACACCTGGAATGCTATGCAGGCTGTTCTTGCTAACGCTAAGGCTCTGCTGAACAACGCTAGCAAGCAGGAGCAGGTCGACGACATGGTTGCCGAGTTGAATGCTGCTATCGACGCTTTGGTTGATATCGCTGTCCTGAAGGTTGCTATCGAGCAGGCTAAGGGTCTGAACCCCGATGATTACACTGAGGATTCCTGGAATGCCCTGTGGGTTATTTTGGTTGAGGCTGAGAAGCTACTGACCAATGCTCCCGATCAGGCTACTGTAAACGAAATGACTGCTCTGCTGACTGCTGCCATCGATGATCTCGATGAGGTTCAAGAGCCTGACATTGAGGAACTGGATTATTCCGTTTTGGTCGAGCTGATCCGGCAGGTTGAGTCCCTTGATCCAGCTGAGTACACGGAGGATTCTTGGGCCGTTGTCTATGCTCTGTACGAGCAGGCTGTAGCTTTGCTGAACAACGCAGAGACTCAGGCAGAGATCGATGCTCTGGTCGCTGATCTGGCTGCTGCCATCGCAAATCTGGTTCCTGCAACTATTGAGGATGTATTCGTTCCCGAGATTGAAGAGCATGAAGAATATTTGAAGGGTGTCAAGCTCCATGAGGATGACATTCACATCATTCTGGATGCTCACGGCAACGGTTTGAATGCCGCTGATCTGCAGCAGATTCTGAAGATCGAGGGCAGTCCCGAGTATACCTTTACCGTCGAGTCTGTTGAAGACAAGGGTGGTCTGGTGTATACCGGTGCTAAGATTGTGATCTCCATCTACAACAAGAATGGCATCAAGATCGGTGAGCGTGAGTTCTACGCAGTCGTTCTGGGTGATATCGATGGTGATGGACGCGCAACCGCTAAGGATGCTAACTTCATGGCTATCTATTACACCTCTCCTGAGGCGGATATCTTAAACGGCACGCAGATTTTGGCTGCCGATACCGATCAGGATGGCGATACCGATGCTAAGGATGCTCTGGTCATCTCTGTTAAGTATGTCGATTGGGACAATTACAATACCTTTGTGGGTGCATAAATAATTGGAGGAGTTAATCATGAAAACAACAAAAAGATTTTTGAGTTTTCTGCTGACATTGGCCATGATGTTCAGCGTGATTGCTGTGGCTGTCGTTCCGACAGCCGCAGCCGAGACGTCCACGTCCACGGTTGTGGTCGAGGTTCCGTTGAATGGCTTGATGGTTTCTCTGGACGGTACTTTCGCTATTTCCGGTGAAGCAACTGCCGTAATCAAGAGTGTGACCGTGAATAACGGTTGGGGTGGTAACATTAAGGTAAACGACGACGCCAAGAGCGGTAGCTTCATGCTGTTCTGCGGTGTGAACCCCATGAACTGCACCATTACCATGGTCGTAGAGATCTCTGGTGAGCTGTATAAGACCGCTAACATCGTATTTGATTACGAGTATGACGAGACCGCTGATCTGTATGCTGAAAGAAAAACTGCCAGCAAGCAGAAGGAACTGACGGTTGTTAACTATGCTGAACTGAGATCGGCAATTGCCAGAGCTGATTCTCTGGTTGCCGGTGAGTACGTAACCCTGGATCCCATTGTTGAGCCCCTGGCAAACGCTAAGGCTATTCTGAATGCTTCCTATGATCAGATGGAAGTAACTAAGGCAACTCAGGCTCTTAAGAATGCTCTGAACAACCTGCAGCAGAAGGTTTCCTTCGCGAGACTGGACAAGGCCATTGCCGCCGCCGACAAGCTGGACTACTTCCTGTACGATCTGGAGTCTTGGGCTGAGCTCGAGGTTGCTCTCGCAAGGGCTAAGGAGATCCGCGCTACCGCTGGCGTGAATCAGCCTCAGATCACTACCGCTGCTATTACCCTTGAGTTTGCTATTGAGAATTTGAAGTACGCTTCTACCGAGGATCTGGATCTCTCCGTGCTTCAGGGTCTGTATGAAGAGTATTCCAAGCTGAAGGAAGTCGACTTTGTTGAGGACGGTTGGCCCACCTTCGAGGCTGCTCTTGCCGAGGCTGCGAACGTTCTGCAGAACGGTGCTGTCAGCCAGCAGTATGTTGATGCCGTTGCTGAAGAGCTCAGAGTGGCTCGTGAGGCACTTACTCCCGCATCCCCCGACAATGCAGAGCTCCGCGTGCAGATCGCTTACGCTGAGAACCTGAACGCTGATGATTACGTTTTGGATGATGCATGGGTTGCTTTCCAAACCGCTCTGGAAAATGCCCGCGCCGCAGTCAATTCTTCTCTCCAGTCTGATATCGATGCCGCTCTTACCGCTCTGTTGGATGCAAAGGCTGCTCTGACTGCTATCAATGCTGAAGTGAACTACGATGCTCTGAACGCTGCCATCGCTCAGGCTGCTGATTACACCGATTCTTCCAAGTACACTTCCGATAGTTGGGATGCTTTCCAGGCTGCGCTGGCAAATGCCAACGCTGCCAAGGGTTCCGATGATCAGAGTGCTGTCACTACTGCCGCATACGAGCTTCAGTTGGCTATTGCCAAGCTGATTGAGGTAGTTACTGTTGATCGCACCGCTCTGAATGCCGCTATCGCTGATGCCGAGGGTAGAACTGTTGCTGATTACACCGATGCTACTTGGGGCGCTGTGAAGACCGCTCTGGATGCCGCTAAGGCTCTGACCTCTTCCGACGATCAGGCTGCTGTGAACGAGGCTGCTGTTGCCCTGCTGAAGGCTCTGGCCGCTCTGGAGAAGAAGGCTCCTGTGGTTCAGATCGACTACGCTAAGCTGAATGCCGCTATCACTGCTGCTGAGGCTCTGAATCAGGCTGACTACACCGAGGATACCTGGAACGCTGTTGCTTCTGCTCTGAACGCTGCTAAGGCCGCTAAGAACAGCAATGATCAGCGCGAGGTGGATGCCGCTACCGCTGCTCTGGAAGTAGCTGTTGCCGCTCTGCGTGCTCCTGTTACTGCACCTACCGTTGAGGTTGACTACACCGCTCTGAACGCTGCTATCGCCGCTGCCGAGGCTAAGACCGAGGCTGACTACACCGCTGATAGCTGGACTGCTGTGAAGACCGCTCTGGATGCTGCTAAGGCTCTGACCTCTTCCGACGATCAGGCTGCTGTTACCGCTGCTGCTACCGCACTTTACGATGCGATCGCCGCTCTGGAGAAGCCCGTAGTTGCTCCTACTGTCGAGATGGATTACTCCGTTCTGAACGGTGCTATCTCCGCTGCTGAGGCTCTGACCGAGGCTGATTACACCGCTGAGACCTGGAGCGCTGTGACCTCCGCTCTGACTGCCGCTAAGGCTCTGACCTCTTCCGACGATCAGGCTGCTGTTACCGCCGCCGCTAAGGCTCTCTACACCGCTATTGCCGCTCTGCGCGCTCCCGTTGTTACGGTTCCCGGCGAGAGTGAGACCGTTGTGGTTGAGCCCACTGATCCCTTCTGCAACAAGGGTTCTCATACCGTATGGCCTGTCCTGTTCGGTATTTTCCTGGCTCTGACTGTAGCTCTGGCCGCTCTCATCGTTGTCTACCTGATTCTCAAGAAGAAGAAGGAAAATGACGATACTCCCGTTGTCGATTACGACATCGAGGAGGACGAGGCTGCCGAGACCGCCGAGGTTGAGGAGGCTGCTGAGGAAGCAACCGAGACCGAGGTTTTCGCTGAGGACGAGTCTGACACGACTGCTGAATAATTAAAAAAACACCCATAATTCCCGGCCGTGACTCTGTCACGGTCGGGAATGGGGTCTACAGAGAAAAAATGAGGGAACTGCTGTGAGAGATCAAAACTGGCAAAGAAAGGAATACGAATCCTGGGACGAAGCGTTCCGTGGCTTGACACCTGTCGTAAGGCAACAGTCGGTCCGAATCGCCGCGTACACACAGGCTCTCTTTGTACAGGCATGCAAGCTGCGCTTGGGTGCAAACACCAAGGAGGGCGAGGAACGTATGCGCGGTCAGTACGCCGATCTTGCGTACAAGTGCGGTATGTACCACCAGCTTGGTAAAGCGCTGGTTCCCCCGGAATATCAGGTGTGGCAGAATGACTTCACCGAGGAAGAGCAGGCGGTGTATAAAAAATACACCACCGATGGCCGCTTGCTGGTCGCTTCCTTGCAGGAGAAAAATGCCCGCATCAAGGACAAGCGTAAGGGAGAATACCGGGAACGTCCCACGGTGAATATCCCTTGGCTCATGCTCCGTGAGGCTTGTGAACAGCACATGGAGCGCTGGGACGGCTCGGGCTACCCCGTAGGCCGTCGCGGCTCGGAGATCAGCTACATTGCCCAGATCGTTGGCTTGGCCAAGGAGCTGGATCGCCTGGCCTCTGAAACCAAATCCGAAACGCCCTTTGAAATCGCATTCGATACCCTGATAGCGGGCGAGAAGACAGCCTGGTCGCCTTCCATGATCGCGGTGCTCAAAGCAAGCAAGGACGCCTGCTACGCCGTCTATCAGAAGTATATCACCTACACCCGTACCCTCCCCAAAACCATTCCCCTGGTTGACAAACGCCCCGATCGCATCATGGGTCTGAAATACCGTCCCATGGTGGGAAATCAAGGCGGAGACGTGGTTCTCTACGAGGCCACACCTCGTTTTGGCGGCATCGCCAACCAGCCCGGTGAGACCGAGGGCGCGGAGGAACTGCGCGAGCTGTTCCGTCGAACCAATCTGGTGGAGGAGCTGTCCTGGTACTTCTTGTATGAGGCATCCGATACCGTGGTTCGTATCCAAAACTGCAAGCTGGAATTGAAGGGAATCCTCCTGAATATGCTCCCCGATTTCTATACCATCGGAACCCAGCTGCAAAAATTCAATCAATTGTTCAACGATCAACCCATCGAGCGAGGCAGTTTGCTTCTGACCATTCCGGACGAGCTGATCCGTACCTGCAGTAAGACCAATTTGGAGATCATCCAACGATATCTCCGTAACGGAATGATCCTGGTGGTGGATGGCTACCGTCCCGACGAGCAGCTCCCACCCGAGCGATTGCTTGAGCTTGGATTTACCCACCTTCGCTTGCACTCCGAGCTGTATCTCAGCCAGGAGACGGCGAACACCATGAACACGTTGCGCCGCATGGGCTTTACTCTCCTGGGCGGCAACGCGGACAGCCCGGATACCCTGGCTTGGCTGCTGGCTTGCGGCGTATACGGCGCGAGCGGAACCATGACGGGTGTTCAGGTGGACGAGGACGAGCTGATTCTTGACTCTCTGGCGCGGGAAGAATATGGGTCTCAGCCCATCGCCCCTGAGGTGACGCCCGCTGAGATTGTGCCTTCCGAAGAAATCCCCGAGGAAGAAACCCCTGCAGAGGATGTTCCCACGGAGGAAATTCCCGCAGAGGAATCCGTAGCCGAGTCGGAAGAAGCGTAAGCCTGAATCGGAGAGTTGGTTATGTCTGAAAAGAAAAAAGAATTGAAGGATATCCCCCCGACCGAAGATAAACCCTTTTTCCTCTTTGCGAAAAAGCGCGGAGGAGTTGCCCTGACCAAAAGCGAGATCAAGGAGATCAAGCAAGGGCGCAAAAAGCTCCGCAAGGACATGAAGGAGCTCGGCATCAAGGACCGCAAGGAATTTGAGCTGACAGCTTCCAGCCTGAGTCTGTACTTTGATAAGAACAGTAAGATGGCCATGCTCCTATGGTTTTTGAAAGGGAAGGGCGGCATCCTGTTACTGGTATCGGCACTACTTGTGATGACGTCGCTGTTTGCCATATCCTGGATCACAACCATGCGTGGACATTTCACCATCAATATGTCGAGTGATATGTTCCGCGAGGGTTTCACCCTGAGTGAAACCGCCGATTTCAAAAATCCGACAACCTATCTTGTGTGTACCCCCTTGGATCACGTTCCGGAGATTTCCATCAGTCATATTCCGGAGGACGTGAATGACTATGAGGGTATGCACAGCAGTACGTACTTTGCCTATTCCTACTATATTCGGAACGAGGGTGACGCTACCGTGGATTACAAGTGGGAGCTTGCTCTGAATTCCGAAAGTCAGAATGTGTCTTCAGCCGTATGGGTTATGGTTTTCGAGGATGGAGAAATGGTATTTTATGCCAAAGAAGGAGCCAACGGGAATTCCGAGGCCCTTCCGCCCGAGGGAGCACATAACCGCGGATATCTGGAGCCACCCCTGTACGATCAGGCGAAAGACCCCGCGAGCCAGTACGAGATCGTCGATCCTGATTCGTCGATCCCGCTTTGGCGTGTGATTCCTCGGCCTTTTTTATCGGACGCGCTGGTAGCGCAGGGTATCCGATATGCCATGGAGCCCGGGGAGATACATAAATACACCATCGTGATGTGGCTGGAGGGGGATGACCCCGATTGCAACAACGAGCTGGTGGGCGGACATCTGGGTCTGGAGATCTACATGTCCATGCTGGAGGAAGCGAACGATCCTTCGGTTTCCGGCGGCTGGCACGATTCCTGGAACAGCTTCTGGGAGCAGATCTTCGGCTGATCCCCTTATTTACTTACTTTATTTTTGATGTTATCCTCCGCAGGTTGCGCTCACCTGCAACGGAGGCTTGACATACCTTCGGCGGAAGGTTGCGGGTGCCGCAATTCGGCGGTGTCCGAAATACGCACATGAATTTCTTTATTGAAAGGATTGAATGAAAATGACTAAAAAACCGAAGCTGATCAGTAGCATTCGCGCCAAGCTTGTTTCGGCTGTGGCTATGCTGCTGGTGGCAGTAATCATGGTGGTTTCCTCCACCTATGCATGGTTTACTTTGTCGACCGCACCTGAGGTGTCAGGTATTCAAACCTCTATTGGTGCAAACGGTGCATTGGAGATGGCGTTGAATGCGACGGGCAATCTCGCTGATATCAAAAATTATACTCCCAATTCTCAAGTAATAGACGAGAATACAACGTGGGGTAACCTGGTCGACCTGTCTACCGGCTATGGTCTGGATAAGATCGTTCTGTATCCCTCTCAGATTAAGCTCAACGACGATAATACGACGCTCTCCGATACGTTGCTGCAGGGTCCCACCTACGGTCCCGACGGTCGTCTCTCCGGCTTTACCCCTGCGGTTACCGGTGGATACAACACGATCGACGGCGTATTCTACCCCAATCCCGCCTACGGTGTACAGGCTGTGGGCCGCGCTTCGGGTATGTCTACTCGTGAGCTGATGCACCGCGATGCCATGACGGCTGCCAGTAGTGCGGCTTCTGCTGCGAAGAAGGCTGCCGCCGATACCCTGGCTACCTACGGTAACGACCTGGGTAATCTGGCCATTAAGCATGCTCTTTCGAGCGGTACTGATGCGTATACCGCTACCGATCTGGCTGTTGTGAGTGGTATCATTACCGATATGGAAACCAAGGTTTTGCCTGCACTGGAAAAGGCATACTTGTACCACGTGCTGGCTGCGGCTACCGCTGATTCCGCTACCTCGGATGATACCTGCACTGCATTGGAAGCTGCCATCAAGGGCGGCGCTACGCTGAATACCATTCAGACTACCTATGCTGCTCAGTACGCCAAGCTGAACGCCACCATCAAGGGCTACGTGGAGACGGTTGCCGTAGAGAGCGAAACCGACCTGCTGAGAAGCTATACCGAAATGCTGAATAGTGTTACGGACGCGAAATCCAAGCTCCCCGGCACGAAAGATTCCTATGATTGGTCGGACATTTCCTCCCCCTTGGCCAACATGGTCGACATGTCGAAGATTACCGTCAATGGTATGACCGTGGACAAAGTAAGAGAAAATCAAGGTAGTTTTATTAATCAGGTACTGAAAGACGGCGGTCTCTTCATCAATATGGAGACCGGTGGCGGTCTGTACGCAGATCTGGCCGATCACTGCGGTGATTACAGCACCTCCATTGCGCTCGATATTCAGTATGGTGCTGATCTTTACGAGGATATGCCCGCTACGATGAGAACGGCGACCAAGATCTCCACCGTGTATCTGACCGCTTCCTACAACATCTCCAGCGCTCTTGACGTTGTTGCAGGTGACTCCTCCAAATCCCCCATCACCGAGTTCTACGGCTACGTATTGGATCTGGCCTTCCGCACCAATGCGACTGATTCCAAGCTGCAGCTGCAGACAACGGCAGAGAACCGCATCTATGAGGGTGACACCACCGCCGCCACCATGGGCGCAGGCAGCACGATGACCTTCAAGGCCAGCGACGATATGACCTACCAGCAGGTTGTCAACTTGATGAACGCATACCGCATTGTCTTCTTCCAGAGAGCAGAGGGCGGTGTCAATACGATTATTGCCCAGGCCGCTTTGGGTGACATCGTGTACGATGAAGATACCAAGAAATATTCCGGCAGCATCTACCTGTATGATACTGACGGTAAGACTCTTGTTACCGAAGAAACCAATACGCTTCTTGCTTTGGATTCCAACACCGCAACCGCTCTCTCCGTTCTGGTATACCTGGATGGCAACGTGGTTACCAATTCTGACGTTTCTGCTACGTCTGCCACCTCTTTGGTTGGTACGATGAACCTGCAGTTCTCCAGCAGCGCGCCTCTGGTTCCCATGGAGTATGATGGCTTTGAGGCTGCTGAGTATGATGTAAATGTGCAGAAGGGCGACAGTGTCAAGGATACTTCTGTAGGCATCAGCGACACGACTCTTAAGGCTTCGAGCGATGAGGACTACGTGTTTGGACTGACTAACACTGTGGACGGCACCGCATACCTTGTTGGCTATCGAGTAGGCAACGGTATGCCTCAGCAGTTGACTGCGCAGAATGACAAGTATACGATTCCCAAGGCTCAGATTACCGGAGATATTACTATCGTAATCGGTACTGCAGCGGATAATCCCTTTGGCAACTAATCCCCTCTAAAAAGCAGCGCACCCCACCCCGCCCCCCTCTCTAACCGGGGGGCGGGAGGGGATAAACCCATGTAGCCCCTATTTTCCAAGAAAGGAGTAACCCGTGGCCGTTAAGTTGAAAAGAACAGCGAAAAAACCCAAAAGCTTTGCTCACATTGTTCTATACTTCTATATGGTTCTGATCCTGTTGGTGATGCTCACGGTTGCTTCCTACACTTGGTTTTCCCTCAGCCGTACCCCCCGCGTCAGCAACATGGCGATGTACCTCAATGCCCCTGCGGGCATGGATCTGTTCATCGATCCCCATGATGCTCAAGGCGTGAAGCGGCTGTCCTACGCGGACATGGTGCCCGAGACCTCTCCCTTGCGTCCCGCCACCTGGTCCGAAAAAGATCAAATGTTTTATGGCGCGGTGTATGGCATGGACGGCAGACTGACCGGTAAATGGATGCCTCTGTCGGACGAGCGCAACGCCAACCGCGATAATTATGAAGGTTATTATTGTATAGGAACGTTTTATGCAAGATCGGATGACACCGTAAAGGTCTCCCTCACACCGGCAATTGCGGTAGAGGAGGGAGGCACTACGGGGTCCGGCACCTACGTCATCGGAACCCCCGTCTGGAACGCTGAAACCGTCTCCCATGACAACGGCGGCAAGGGCGCGGAGCACGCCGTGCGTATCGGTATCCGGATCTATCGTCTGGATGAGCAGTACAACGAGACCGACGAGCCCTCCTTGTTCTACATTTACGAGCCCAACAGCGACCGCCGTGTGAGCGGCGCGGAAGGGTACGAGGACACCCCCTCCATCGACGGAGCGGATACCCTCATCCATCGGGATAAGATCATCCCCCAGGGCACGACGTCCTGGATTGAGACCACACCCCCGCAACGAGATAAGCAAGTATTCACCTTCGGCACGTTTGCCGACCAAACCGACCTGTTCATTTTGCAGGAGGATGAGACCGTTAAGATCCAGATCTACATCTGGCTGGAAGGCCAGGATGCAGATTGCACCAACGCCATTGCCGACGCGCAGATCACGGCCAACATCCAGTTCCTCGCTCAATCCTACAACGAGTCGGGTATGGAAAATGGTAAGGAAACAACCCCCGAAACCGAAACCCAGGCAATACCCGCACCCGACGAAACAGATTGAGTCCAAATACGACCCTTGAGAACCCTGTAGCTCCTTACATTTATATAGAAAACAAATATTTTTTAATAAACCGTCCCATGGCGGTAGGAGGACATAATGAAAAAGAAGTATGCCCAGAATTCACCCGAATCCGATCAGAATCAGGCAGAGGCTGCAGTCGAAGCCGCTGTTGAGAAGGAAGAGGAGAAGGAAGAGAAGAAGTCCAAGAAGGTACTGAACACGGTCATCAACGTCATCTTGATCATTGCCATCGTAGTAGCCGTGATCGCCACCTACGTCTCCTTCGTTTCCACCTCGGGCAACGGTGTGCCGAACATCTTCGGCCTCCGCCTCTTGTCCATCCAGACCGACTCCATGTACCCCACCATCAAACCCGGTGATCTCGTGATCGCTACCGGCGTGGATGATCCCTCTACGCTGAAAAAGAAGTCCGATGATTACGAAGGCGATATCATCACCTACTGGACCATCATCAACGGCGAACGCGTGCTCAATACCCACCGTATCGTGGAGATCTACGACGGCGGCGGATATCTCATTTTCCAGACCAAGGGTGATGCCAATACCCTGGAAGACCCTCTGACCGTCCATGAGTCTGAGGTCGTGGGCCAGTATAAGGCCCAGATCTCCGGCGTGGGTAAGGTCTTTGACTATCTGCAGACCAGTACGGGCTTCCTCATCGTAGTGGTGATTCCCGTGTTCCTCTTCTTCCTGTTCCATCTGGTTCAGTTCTTCCGTGTGCTGTTTGAGTACCAGAACGTGAAGAACCGCATCAAGTACGAGCAGGAGCGCGGCCGCACCGAGGATCTCATCGCGGCTGCCCAGACAAACGCTGCCCGGAACCAAGCCGCTGACCGTGCCGCCATTGAGGCAGAGCTACGAGAAAAGCTGAAGGCCGAGCTGTTGGCGAGTATGGCCGCCGAGAAGGCCGCCGCCGAGAAGGCCGCCGCGGAGAAAGCTGCTGCCGAGAAGGCCGCTGACGAGACGACCACGGAGCAGTAAAGATGGAACTGGGATTACTTCTTTTGATTGCCGTTGCTATAGGCGCGCCGCTCCTGATTATTGTGATTGGGACAGCCAGACTGAAAGTTGCGAAGAATGCGCGGCAGAAAGAAGCGACGAAAGCGCGAGCTTATAATACGTTGCGTGAGCAGATCCGTGCCGAGCTCGCCTCGGAGGAAATCAAGGAAATGATTCGCGCCGAGGTTCGCGCCGAGCTGAGCTTGGAGAAGCTGCGAGAGCAGATTCGCGCCGAGGTTGCAGCAGAGATCGCCGCCGCCGAGCTGGCCAATTCCGTGGGATCCAAGAATTAAGACAACACCGCACCGCGGAAGTTTTACCGCGTGCGTAACATAGTAACAACATTCTGTTTTGATGCCCGGCATCAAGGCAAGGAGTCAATAGCTTATTATGGATAACTTTTTGCGATATTTTTTCCAGGACATGGGGAATATTTTCCGTACCCTGGCTCAGGTGTTCGTAGCCCTGGGAGACTTTCTGATTCTGCTCTTCGACTTTCGGAAGAGAAAGGAGCTCATTGAGGCCAACGCAGAGGATTTCGGGACGCTGGATTGGGTTCTTCTGATCATCGTCAACATCCTGCTGGTGGTGCTCATCGTGTTCCTGATCATTGGACTTGTGAAGCTCTGTAAGAAGATCTTCCGATTCAAGATCTCCCCCAAAAAGTACGACGAGATGGTGGCGCAGGTCAGACGCCTGCAACGGGATCTTATCCGCGCCAACTACGAGAAAGACCGATTGCTGGCCATGCGTGTGGCTGAGCTCAGCGGTGACAAGAGCGGACTGGAAGCTTTGGACGCCGAACCCGAGGAAGAGAAGACCGAGGAAGAGAAGGAAGAATTCGTCATCAATGCCAACCGCAACCGATTCGATTCTCCCTGCATCGATCCCTCCAACAGCCGTTTCTTCCGACTCACGTCGGTGGATAATTTCTACAAAACCGAGTATCAACCGCCCGAATACAATCACGACATTACGCTGGAAGAATTCTGTATTCAGTTCCGTAAGTTCGCCGCATCCAGACTCCATCTGTACTACGATCTGGATATGATGCGCTACTTCGTGGCTTCGCTGGGTACCGCCCGCATCATTATTTTGCAGGGTATTTCGGGTACGGGTAAAACCTCGCTCCCCTACGCCTTCGGTAAGTTCGTGCAGAAGGATACGACCGTGGTTTCGGTGCAGCCCTCTTGGCGTGAGCGCACCGAGCTGTACGGCTACTACAACGAGTTTACCAAGAAGTATTCCGAGACCGACTTCCTGCGCGCCATCTACGAGGGTAATTATTACCGCGATCCCCATATCGTCATCCTCGACGAGATGAACATCGCCCGCGTGGAGTACTACTTCGCGGAAATGCTGTCCATTCTGGAAATGCCCCGTCAGGAGGAATGGAAGGTGGATATCGTTACGGCCGTGTGGGATAATGACCCCTGCCTCATCGAAGGCGGTACGGTTCAGATCTCCAACAACATCTGGTTCGTCGGTACCATTAACAACGACGACTCGACCTTCGCCGTGGCGGATAAGGTGTACGACCGAGCCATCCCCATTGACTTGGATAGCCGAGCCGATGCCTTTGAATGCGAGGATACGCCTCCCCTGTACATTTCCACCGATCACCTCAACGCCCTGTTCGATCAGGCCAAGCAGGATTATCCCATTTCCCAGGAAATGCTGGATAAGCTGGACGAGGTCAACGCCTACGTCATCAAGACGTTCCGTCTGGCATTCGGTAACCGTATCATGAAGCAGATCCGCGACTACGTGCCTTGCTTTATCGCCTGCGGTGGCACCGAGATCCAGGCCGTCGACTTCATTGTGGCCAAGAAGGTGCTTCGTAAGTTCGAGTCCTTGAGCCTGGGCTTCATGAAGGATGAGCTGACCAAGTTCGAAAACTACCTGGATCGCACCTTCGGTAAGAATACCATGGTGGTTTGCAAGGAATACATCGAGCACCTGAAGAAGACCAACTGATTTTTTCTGTCGCACATACCGCATACCCGCATGAAAGGAGGACGCGCAAAACATGGCCGGTTCCAATAAAAACGATCGCAGTAATCAAACCCTTGACGTGATCGACCCCATATATCGGAAGTACGTGAAGAGCGTGTTGCGCGCCCTTTCCAGTACGAGCTTTTACGAGTATTTTATGGAATCCATCGAGCGGGCGGATAACGAATTCCAGTTCTCCAACCGCCGCATGGAAAAGATCGTGGATACTGCTTGGGTGGATAAGATCGAGGAGACCCTGGAGGGTTTCCAGAACATCATTTCCTCTCCCCGAAACATGATCAAGGAGGAGGAGCTCATCGTCAATGTCGCCAACGCCAAGAAGGGCGGAAGCGAGGTTGTGCGCCATCTGGCTCAGCACGCTTCTCTCGTGGAGGATTTCAACGAGGAGGAAGGGGACGTGCGCCCCAACCGCCTCATGCAGAAGTATCGTGAGGATACCATCAGTCTGTATGAGAACCGCGTGGTTTTCACAACACTCGAGATGGCGTTCCAGTTTGTCAAGATCCGTCATGATGCGCTGTTCGAGGCCATGAGTGACGAGTTCGGCGCCAAGCTGAGAATGCGATCGGATATGACCAGCTCCACCGAAACCGTGCATCTGGATATGTTCATGCATATCCGCGACATCGACAGCGCCATGGAGACCGACGACAAGAATCGGGATATTTTCGACCGTATCTCTCGTCTCTACCGTATGCTGTTTACCTTCATGAATAGCCCCTTTGCCCAGAAGCTGTCCAAGCAGCCCCGCGTAAAGGGAACCATCACCAAGACCAACGTCTTGAAGCGAAACCCCAACTACCATAAGATCGTGGAGCTGTTTGAGTTCCTCCGTAGCTATGGTGACGTGGGTTATACCATTAAGATCATCGAGCAGAATCCCGTCATCAACGAGGATTTTGAGCGGGATATTTACCACAACATACTGTTTAACTACCTGGTGCTCAAGGGGCAGCTGGAGCGGGATAAAGATCGTATGCTCCCCGCACCCCTGAAGCAGAAAAAGCGGGCGCTGAAGCCGAAATTCATCAAGGAGATCATCGAGGAGCTGACCGAGGATTACGATCTGCCCGATGTGGAGATCCGCAAGGTGCTCATCGAGGAACTGACCAAGGAACAGCTCATGCAAGAGGAGGCCGAGGAGCGCCGCCGCCTTGTGGAGGAGCAGGAGCGTCTGAAGAAGGAAGAGGCCGAGCGTATCCGTCAGGAGCAGGAGGCCGAAAAGGAGCGCATCCGCCACGAAAAAGAAGTGGAAAAAGAGCGCATCCGTCAGGAAAAGGAGGCCGAGGAAGAGCGGTTGTTCCGCGAGCGCATGGAGCGCGAGCAGGAGGATCGCCGTCGCAGTAAGCTGTTCCGGGACGAAATCTCCCACTTCCGCAAGCACCTGGAAGAGCAGCTACAGGCCCGCCGCGATCAAGCCGCAGAAGAAGCCGCTGCTAAGCAGGACTTCGCCGATGCGGCCGAGGTGCTGGAAGAGACCGAACGCCTGAAGCAGGAAGAGGCCGCCCGCGAAAAGCAGCGCCGCCGCGAAGAAAAGGAAAAGAAGAAGTACGAGGAATTCTTGGCTGCCCAGCAAGCCCTTCGAGAGGAAGAAGAGCGACAGGAGCAGCTCCGTCTCGCGCAGGAAGCCGAGGAGGAGCGCATCCGCGCCGAGCAGCATGAGCGGGATATGGCGGCCGTGGCGGATTACGCCGAGGCTTTGAAGAGTTTCCGTGTCACGCTGGATCAGCGCTTGAAACTGCGCGAGAAAGAAGCCGAAAAGAGGAAAAAGGAACAGGAAGCCCGTGAACAGGAGCGCCTGATGCGGCGCCGATCACGGCAAGCAACATCCCAATAAATGAGAGGAAGCTCTGCCGAGGGATCCCAACCGGAATCCGCAGAGCTCCTCCGGAGAATTTTCAATGAATAAAATGATTCGCAAACTCTTGGGTGCGGTCATGGCGTTGATTTTGACGGTTGTTATGGTTGTGACGGTCTCCTACGCCTGGTTCACTCTCTCGGATGCCCCCGTTGTGGAAGGGATTCAGGTGACCATCGGCGGTGGAAATACCATCCTGATCGCCCCCGATCAATCCCAAACGGTGGACGGTACCACCTACCATTATCCCGGAAGATTTGACAAGAATCTGATCTTCTCACAGTATAGCCAGTATGATTACCTGAAATCCGTGGCCGGATTGACGCCGGTCTCTACGGCAGACGGTGAGCACTGGTATATGGCAGAGTATTACGATTATAACGACATCGAGGTCATCAACGGTGAAGCTGTGGTGGGGCAAAAGAAGCCCATTGCGGAGTTCCCCTGCGATACAGCCTTGACTTACGCCAATCTGACCGACGAGCAAAGCGCGTTGGTCGAAAAAGGGAGTTACGTATATCTGGATTTCTGGGTCGTTTCTCCCAGCGCCGACTTTACCCTCCGTGTGTCCACGGGAGATGCGGATAAGGGAAGCGGCAGTTACCTTTTGGAAATGAAACAGCCCGTTCGAGGTACGGACGGAACCTATACATTGGTTGAGACTGCGGGACACGCGGCAGCCTCGGCGCGGGTCGGATTCCTGGTTTGCCCGGATCGAGTATCCGAAACGAATCTGAATCTGTATCGGAACAGCGCGTTTTACGATTCGTCCTACGGCGTGCTGAAGGGTATGTACCAGCAACCGGGCGAAGATACGCTGTATACAAGCGGGTATCGCTTTACCATCTATGAGCCTAACGGCGATCTGCATCCCTTGGGGGAGGCGGGTGCCTACAACGTGACAAAGCCCATCGGGTACCAGGGCGGTAAGGTGATCTTTGCGGATATACGCGATCGCTTGGCAGTTCAGCTCACCAACGTCTGGAAGAGCGAGGGAAATGATGGGTATATTACGCTGGATGAAGCATTTCGTGCCTGGGGTTTCGGTAAAGCCAATCTGGATTCCATGACCTCTGAGGAGATCATGCAGGAATTCTACGGCGAATATATGCAGAATGCGCTCCTGCCCTACGTCCGTATGGGGCGGTTTGTCAAGCATTCGAGTGTCTTGTATCACTTCGCCTATGAGACAACGACGAATTCGGTTTCCGCGGAGCAAATGTCCGACAGCGTATTCATGGCCGGTGCGACCGAGGATACCTACATTGTACATTTGGAGAAGAACGTTCCCCAACGCATCCGCATGTTCATCTGGCTGGAAGGCCAGGACGTGGACTGCATCGATATGAGTCGGGTGCTGAATATTGCGTTGAGCGTTGAGTTGGCGGGCGGCAGTCAGTAAAGGGAGTTTTTCATATTCCCAAGCAGGAAAAACACGATCTTTGGAGTTACCTATGGAAATGGAAAAACAACAGAATACAGGCAAGATGAGCAAAAAAGTTGTGTCCGCTTTGGTGACACTTCTGCTTGTCTGCACGATTTTCCTGTGCTTTACGGTGGTTATGCAGGTCTTGAGCCGAGGATATGCATCCATCGGCGGGTATAGCCTGTTCCGCGTGGTCACGGGAAGTATGGAGCCGACAATTCCTACCGGCTCGTTGATCGTGTCCTCGTCTGTAGATATCGATGCCGTTCAAGTTGACGACGTGATTTGCTTCCGCTCAAAATCCTCGGATATGCTGGGCCGAAGCATCACCCACCGCGTGATCGGTATATCCACAGATGCAAACGGCCAAATTCAACTGCAGACGAAGGGAGACGCCAACGTGGCGGCGGACGGTTACTACGTGACGGCGGATAATCTGATCGGACGGGTGACTTGGTGTTCCGGTAAGGATTCCTTCCTGCCCTCTTTCGTGTCTTTCTTTTCCACAAAGATCAGCTTTATGGCGCTGATCGCCCTGCCTTGTCTGGTGATCGCCGGCTTGATCTTCCGCAATTGCGTTAAGAACGTGAAGCGGGATATCACCGCCGCCATGGCCGAGCTTTTGGAGCAGGAAACTCGAAAGGACGAGACCGTGATGTCCGGCGTGGGCTTCAAGAACGTTCGCAGAGCTCCGCTCGGTCCCACTACCGATTCGGTGCTTTCGCCGAGATATGAGCCGGAGGTGCGGTTTAAGCGCGAGAAAAAGCCCCGCAACGCCTCCAAATCCAATGAACCAATGACAGCAGAGACAACGTTCGCGGGCCTTTCGGAGCGCGAATACGAAGAAATGTACGCGCGCATCCGCGCGGAGCTGATTGAGGAGCTAAAAAAGGAGAATGACCGAGAATAATCGAAATAATCACGATTCTTGGCGCGACCGATCAAAGCAGGGAGGGGTGCTGAGAATTCTCAGACGCAATGTCATATTGAAAGCCTGCCTGTCCGTCGTTACCGTCGTGCTGACCATCGTGTTGATTTTCTCGCTGACCGTCGCTTGGTATACCAACGTCGTTCAGACGGGCGGTCTGGCCCTCAAAGCCGAAGAATGGAATTTCGACGGAGAAATCGAATTGCTGATGGAGTCTTCCATTCAGGCAACCCCCGGAGACGAGGGATTCATCCCGGTGCGGATCACCAACGACGGTGAGCATATCGTAGCCGCCAGTGCCACGGTGGTCAAGAGCCAGATGGATGAAGAAATGAGAAAACGCCTGTACTTCTACGTGGATACCTCCATGGAAAGAAACCGGGAGACCTTGGAGCGGGTGTTTCTATCGGAAAAAAGCAGCTATACCTATACGATCTTCCCCCACAGCACGCTGGAGCTCTCTACGTCTGTTAAGAATGGCCCGCTGATCAAGTGGATGTGGGTCTACGACGTACTGGGCTACTACGTGTGGGGACAGCAGATCGGCAGCACGGTGGAGCCGCAGGATTACATTCGCCCCGTCGAATACGATTACGATCCTGTTACGACCACATTTGGTGCCGATGGAAAGTTGGCGACTGTGGATGGGAGCAAAACCGCCGCGACTTTCGTGCGGGAACTGACAGCCACAGACGGTTATCCGGGCGTTTTGGATATGGACACGGAGGATACCGCCCCTGTTGGCGGTTACTATCCCATCTCGGTCAACGAGGATGGCTACGGGGTGTGGCTGTATTTGTGTTCCCGAGAAGAGATCCAAGCCAATATGCAGTACGATACAACGGTTGGTGCGGATCCGAATCAAGTGTATACGGCTACGGTGACCATTACGGGTCAGAATAGCCGCGAAGACAGTATTCCTGTCAGCAATGCACAGGAACTGCAGCAAGCGCTCAATGACCCGACCGTGGGTATCGTGCAGTTGGCAAACGACGTCCAATTGACCGATACATTGAATTTGACTAAGGGATCTGCGGTCATTGATCTGAATGGAAAAACCCTGTCGGTGGCTTCCGACGTGGAAAAAATCGTGGATCTGACTTCGGGTGCCCGACTGGCCCTGCAAAACGGAAACGTGGTGGGTGCCGGAAAGACCGATGCCCATGCGGCGGTCACCATGAGTGGCGCGCATTTGACCGTTAATGACGTGAAGGTTACGAACGTGGGAACCGGTTTGCGCGTAGAAGACTACAATGCAACGTCGGGCTACACCTCAACGGTCACGTTGAACAATTGTGAAATAACGGCGGACCAGCAGGCCGTGTGGGTGTACGGCAACCTGGAAGATACAAAGCTGCGTACCAAGATCGTTATTGAGAATTGCCCTTTGATTCAGGGCGAAAACTACGCAGGTATCCTCTGTAGCGGTAATTACGGCGGCACGGATATTGTGGTCTCCAACACCAAGGTTACGGGGTATTATGCGGCCATCTACCACCCCCAGAGAAACAGTACGCTGTTGATTGAGAATCAAACGGAGCTCCGGGGCGAGACCGGACTCGTCGTTAAGGGCGGTAAAGTAACCGTGACGAATTCTACCGTGATCGGACAGAGCGATACTCCGGATTCTCCCGCCTATCAAATGAGCGGATGGGCTGAAACCGGCGACGGTATCTATCTGGAGGCTAACTACGCAGCGAACAATCGGGATTGGGATGCATCGGTAACTGTGAGAAAAAGTACGGTTATCAGTAACCATGCCCATGCTGTTCGTAAATTTGAGGAAGAGGCGGCGAATGCGACCTTGACGGTTGAGAGCGGCAGCTTTTACAGCTTTGCGGCAGACGACTCAGCTGTTCCCGATGACTTTGATGCGGCCGTATATATGGAGCCGTACCTGGCGAGCGGCAGCAAGGCGACTGTAGATGCAAACAAGAACAAGATTTGTACCGTAACGGCGGAAGCGGTTACACCGTAAGATAAGAAAGGAGTATCCCCGATGGATCAGCGCGAACAACAACTGTATACCCGTTCGCAACTGACGGTCGGGATCCTAACCGCTTTCTGCGGCTTACTGCTGGCAGTGGCGCTTCTGTCGGTTTCGGTGGGCGTGTCCTATGGGCGCTATATGACTACGGGTACGACGGCGGTAAGCTTTCAGGCAACGCCGAAGCCCTGTGCCGAGATCGAAACGGCGCTCGAAACCACCGAAGAATCAACTGTTATTTCCATTATATGTGAAGTAACCTGCGACAACACCCGCGAGGGGGCAAGCATGAACATCCGTATATACGGACTGCACGAAACAGACGAAGTGCCCCCCGCGCTGACCGTCCGAACCGCCGACAACATAGCATATACTGTAGCCGCACGCGAGTTGGACGCTTCAACGCCTGCGTGTACCGAGTTGGGCGCAAGATGGGTGTATATCATTACGGATGAGACGGGGAATGAGATTTCCTTTCCCGCAAAAACCGACGGCCTGACCTTGACGGTTCAGCCTGCCGGCGGCGTAGCAGATGTCTCGAATTTCGTGTTCCGCGCGGAGGCGGTTAAAGAATCATGAAAAGAAACAATGTTCAAAATACAAAGGAAACGGAGGTAGTCGATCATGAGTGATACCAAACAACGGATCGCAGAATATAAGCAGATTCTGCCGGGACTGAAAGAACGAATCGTCGCGGTGGCTCTCTTGCTGGTTATTTCCCTGACAATGGTCACGACTACAACGTTTGCGTGGTTGGTGCTTTCCAGAAGCCCCGAGATGTCAGGAGTGACGACGACCATTGCTGCAAATGGTAACTTAGAAATTGCTTTAGCAAAGCCTGATGGCAGTATGCCGGATGAATCAAAAGTTGATTCATTTGCTGCGATGGGGAAGGATCTTGTATCCGCCAATGTGACTTGGGGAAATTTGGTTAATCTGGCAGACAAGGCATATGGGTTGGAGAATTTGGTTCTTCGTCCTGCAATGCTCGTTCAGTCATCTTTGTTGACAAATCCGTTAAGAGGCGCGAAATACGATAGTGATGGTCGAATTGATGGATATATTCGTAATTTCGGTTATACACAGTGGGTTCCTCCGGAGGGCGTTGTCGAAGGATATTTCGGCGTAAGTGATAAGTATGGTGTTCGTGCAATATCGTCTGTTACGACAGAAGTGGTCGGTGCAGCGGGAACATGGAGAAAAATACTGGATACCATTGATGATTCACACAATGCTGCGCAAGATGGCTATCAAAACATGGTAGAGAATTCTGATTATCAAAATGTTTTGGCAGTTGTTATTGGCGCACACATGACTGCGACATTGAATGGTAGTGACGATGGTGATGACTATTGGAACCCTGCCATAAGCATTGAAACAATGGAATCATTGCTTCAAATGTATGATGAGATTATGATCGCCTATTTGCAAGAAGCACAAGCGATTGCGGATATGTTGAATGCGCAGGTATATCTTGAAACCGGCGTAGACAAACAAACGTTTACAGCTGACGAAATTTTTACCATTACTCAGGCTCAAGTGACTGAAAGAAGCCCAAAGATTAACCTGACTAACTCGGTGAAGGGATTGGAAGCGTTCCAAACATATTACAAGAAAATTTCTGACGGTCGAGACCAGATTGCCACAATTATTGAAAATAATAAAGGACAGGGTCAGATTCGGTGGAGAACCAGTAATATGATCTCTGTTATCACCGGTTTAGTTAACATCGATGAGTGCATGTTGACCTATAACAAAAAAGCATATACAGTTAAGGCATTTATTAAGGATGTAAAGGATAATCCCACGAGCTACCTGGGTTTGGTTATGGGCGGAGGCTCGGTCGATGTTGAAATCACCAATGGCGTTCTGTATCAGTTGGAGATGCAGTTGGGCAAATATCTCAATATCCAAAAACTTGCTGTTTCCGCAAAAATGAATATTCAATCAATGAACATGCAACCGGAGGTGTCGATCAAAACTAACGTTGTTACAAGTGCGAAGACGACGAATGAGTCTGTATATTTTGATGTGGACAGAGCCAACCTGGAAGATATGTTTACCGGTGAGGTTGGTGGAGAAGGTACGCCTGTTGCAGATCAAACCTATGCTTTGGTTGTGGATTTTTGGGTTAGAACCAACGCAGAGAATTCGTACTTGACTTTGGCCGGAAACGTCTTGACCAAAACGGAAGAGATCACAGCTACCATGCGTGATTTTGAGGGTAACGAAGTGGAGGTCTATACTCTGTCGGTTGAGGAGGAAGACGAAAATGGTGAAAAAAACACCTCAATTTACGAGTTGTATCGTTCCGGAGGCACGTGGTATAATGCGATTACCCATAATGCGTTTGAATTCCCGGAGGGATATTCGGATGCGGATGTTATCCTGAAAAAGATCGAAGTAACCATTGTCGAAGGGTATGAGGGAGAAAACCGTGTTTGGGGAGATGATGCTATGATTTCTGCAGACGCATCTACCCAAGGAAGCGGTAGTTGCTATGTTTTCTATTATGCATCTCCCGAGGACAAGGCCAAAACGTTGGAACTTCTTTCGTCGATGAGAATTGCTTTTGTAGATGCACAAGGAAATCTGTTAACCGAAGCATTTATGGATACAAAGCGAGCCTATGACGATAATGGCCGAGTGATTGTTCCGATGGCGCTTGAAACAACCGTGACGATTGTCGGAGAAAACGGAGATATCCCGGTAATTACCTATTTGGAGCGCAATCAGGCCATGCGTATTACGGCTATTGTGTATTTGGATGGTAGAACGGTTGATAACTCCCAGGTGTTGGTATCGTCGTCTGTTCAGGGACAGGTGAATTTGCAGTTTACCAATACCAACAAATTGAAGCCTGCCGAGGATGGAGATCTTTTTGATAATATCATTCAAGTGAGCGCAGTGGCAAGCAAAACACAGTTCACGTATGACGGTTCTCCTGCAATTTCGAGAATTACTGCATCTGTAATGGGGACCGATCCTTCTAAAGTGGAAGCGTTTTTTGTTCGTTCCATAAATTCTATGCAGGGAACCAGAGACCATACGGTTTCCTTTGAACAACAAGATGGAGCTTGGGTGGCTGATTACAGCTTTACTACTCCCGGAACGTATTTGTTGCGCAGTCTCTTAGTAGACGGCATAGAGTATTCGTTGGCTTCTCCCATAAAAGTAATTGTGGAAGGATTTGCAGTTGACGCGATCGGTTGGGGCGAGGCATCGAATAACGTGGCTGTCTTTACATCTGACCGAACACATTCGACAAGCGTATCGGTAAAATTTGCTGCCGATACCAAAGAAGCAATGCCAAGCTCTGTACGTGTTGTTTTTTCGAATACAGATAACGACAGCTTTGCCAGTTCGACGTTGACCTATGATTATGTTGATCATAGATGGAAAGGGGATGTAACATTCTCATCGTCTGGTAATTATGAGCTGATGTATTTGGTGATGGATGGAGAATACACGCCTGTCGATACGTCTCAAAAGAAATATGCAAACATTTCCCTTGGTATAACCGTTTCTGTATATACCGATGAAACTACTACCGAATTCAAATACAGCCCCGCAGAAATGGCAGAAAATGGGACCGATATTCTCAATATGAGAGTGAAAGTCTTTAACGATCGTGGAAGTGAAATTAAGGGACTCGATAACGCAAAACTTACTTACCGCATGAGAGGTTCTCAACTTACCAATAGCATGGAGGCGTTGCTTTCCTATAATGGTGAATTCTATGTGTGTGAGTATAATGCGGTGGAAGCAGGTGCGGGTATTTGGGAATTTGTGTCCGTGGTTATTGGTAACTGCTTGGTTACCAATGCAAATATTGCGCCGACATTCTATGCTCTTTCTCCCAACCCGCCTACCTATGTATCCAGTACAGATGAATTGGGATCGAAGAAGGATTATGCGTTTGTATATGTAACGAATAATTCTGCCAGCATTTCGGCCGACATTGGATATACGAGTGCTGCAAATGTATATGCAGTGTTCAAGAATGAAACAGGGGAAGAGAAGGAGGTTCCGGGATCTGCTGGTCAGACCAATGTAGACACGCAGGTTACAACCTGGAATTTTAAAATTCCTAACAACAGCGTAACGAACACTCAAGATGGAATATGGGAATTGGTTTCCTTCAAAATTGATAACGTATATGATGAGGCAGGTAATCGATATTCCTATGATCCGAATAACCCCGCAGCAAATAAACCTTATGTTATCAATGTTGCCGCCAAGAAGATCGGTCTCCGCGTCTTGAATCGGATCAATGTGACATATGTCGCGCTGGATGCAAACGAAAATCGGCTGGTTCAAAAAGATTATTCCGCTGCCTTTGGTTTAGATTCCAATAAGAAGCCCTCGGCTGCCTTTATGACCAGTCATAACATCACGTCAAATGCTGCTCCGATCTATGTCAAAATTACGGACTATTTGGGTAACGATCTGATCATTGATGGTAAGAACCTGGTTGGAAATGTAAAATTGACGATTACATACAAGGCGGGCTCGTCTACAGCCAAGGGAGGTTATTCCAATACCGATTTGGCCAATGATATGGATGTAGCAGATTTGGAGTTTACGTATGATACCACATTGAAGGTATGGAAGGCGAATGCCGCGACGTTGACTTACGCCGGTGTATATAATACGTCGCTTTCGTATACGATAAACAATACACCTAATAGTGAATCCGCAGGTGCGCCGACGTTTGAAGTGTGGTCAATAGCTCCAACTGTTAGAATTACGGCACGATCCGATTATGGAAGCAGTTCGAATACAGATACTTCTGCAACTGTTCAGTTTGGTTCGTCGAAGGGCACATGCGGTACGAACTATCAGCAGCCATATGTTAGCATTACTCTTTCCGGTAAGGGACAAGCGACTTCCGCTTATTTGCAGTTTGCGGCTTCGAGTGGCGGTACCGTTCATCTTTACGCGTCTGGTGGAGGAAGTACATCCACAAATAAATACGAATGGACGGCTGATGGAGTATGTCAGCGATATGTTGGTTATTATAAGTCCAAAACGGCGAGTACCGATGATATGACTGTTGCAGGAACATTGACTGCAACAACGCTGAAGCTAATCCATGGTGGAGTCGAATATTCTTTTGATATTAATGATATTACCATTAATAATCCTAGCTAATTAAAATCACACACTGGCTATTCTATTGAGAGAGCCAGTGTGTGTAAAGAGGGCTGAAATGATGAGTATCAAAACGATTATTGCCTTAACAATAGGAACGTTAGCGATGCTGGCTTTAATGTTAATTATCAGCATCAAGTACCGTATTAAATTATGGAAGTGCATACCTGTTGCAATAACTCTCACAGTGATAGGTACTCTAGGAACATATATCATGTTCTTTGTCGAAAATTCTGTGTTTGAGGGGTGTTCCTATTACGGAGCGGTCTTCATTGTTCCCATAGTGTTCATTTATTTTGCCAAATTGATTCGCATACCGTACGGCGATTTGATGGATCTGTGTGCTCCAGCTGAATGTATTATGTTAGCTATTATGAAGTGTCAGTGTCTCCTCAGCGGGTGTTGCGGCGGTAGAGTTATGTATCTTACCCCGGAAGGAGCTCCGGTATTGTTTCCCAGTCAAATAGTTGAACTGGTCAATGCTTTGGCGATAATGGCTGTTCTTATGGGATTGGCATTTGTACCTAAACTGAGGGGTAAATTGTATCCGTTATATTTGATCATTTATGGTGTAACTCGATTTACCTTAAATATGTTTAGAATGGAACAATTTCCGCTGTTAGCTGGCTTGACACCCGGTTGTTTGTGGTCTCTAATCGCGATTTTCTTCGGCGTTATGTGGCTCTGCAATCGCAAAATTGCAATCGTTCCTAAAAACACACCCATCGTGTAAGTACCCGTGGGTGGAAAAGATCTTTCCAAATAATAAAGGAGGCCCACATGCGCCAAACCCACCCCAAACTGAATACCCGGCGTAGCGTTGCTCTTATTCTGGCAACCCTGCTCC
Organism: Eubacteriales bacterium; assembly: GCA_045645165.1. Lineage (GTDB taxonomy): Bacteria > Bacillota > Clostridia > Oscillospirales > CAG-272 > CAMEON01. The sequence continues at coordinate 13,096 of JAZRIF010000046.1, read as the reverse complement.
TTGCGGCGCTGCTGGTGCCTTCTCTTTCAGTTTCTGTCTCCGCCGCCGAAAGCGGTACCTGCGGCGACGGGCTCACATGGAGCCTGTCCGCCGGTACACTGACCATTTCGGGTCGGGGTCACATGACAAACTATACCGAAGCAAATAGACCTCCCTGGTATGAATATCGCGACCGAATTTATCGCGTTGAGTTGCAAGATGGCATTCAAAGCATTGGCTCGTTGGCTTTTTATGATCTGAAAAATGTACAAGTCATCTATATTCCTGATTCTGTTTTGGAAATTGCCGCGTATGCTTTTTCAGAGTGTACAGGTCTTCGGACCGTACGATTGAGTCAACGGTTGTCCGTTATTGGGAATTCTGCATTTTATAATTGCAGTTCCTTGATGGCTATATCGTTGCCGGATAATTTGCAAACACTGGGGACACGAGCATTTTATCTCTGCCGTTCTTTGTCGACTGTTACGATTCCTCGGCATATTTCAAACATGGGAACATCTGTGTTCGCTTATTGTGATCAACTCATTCAAGCCCATGTGTCTGCACAAATAGAAAATCTTCCGGAATGGACATTTTATGGTTGTAAAAATTTGACAATCGTGGGTCTCTCGGATACGGTGCGTGATCTGGATACGTATGCATTTAAAAATTGTGAAGTTTTAAGTACAGTTTATTATAACGGCACAGCGGATAAAAAGCAAGAGATCCAAGCTGATCTTGTAACGGATATTCCATCGTTTGAACAATCCGGTACCATTACCGCAGCTACACCGGATATGTCTACCACGATTGGTTCAACTGTGGAAAATGATGATGGAACGAAGACAAACAAGAGTACCACGGTTCAGGCGAACAAAGGACAAACCATTGTTGCGGTTGTTGAACATACATATACCCAAGATACTTTGAGTGGAGGCAGTTATTTAGGGCATTTATCAGTTGTAATAGAACGTGATGATGTCTGGACGGAAACTGTAAATATCGTGAAAGAGACGCTCAAAGACATAGGTGATTCGTGTGCTCGTAATGATGCTACTTTGGGGAGTGTGGATATAACCGTCTACGTCCAAACCGAAGGCGGCGTGGATCCCTCCCTTGTGGAGGCGTTGGCCGGGCGTGATGTCAAGATGACTGTGGTGACCCAAAACGGTTCCGAGTCCCGCTTGGAGTGCGAGGAGCTGAAGAAGGAAGAGCTGTCAGGAAGCTACGACTACTCCCACAGTGTGGAGGCTGCGCCCGCGGACAGAGCGGAATCTCTGGGAACCGAGGACTGCTTCAAGGTGACCTTTAACGAGTCAGCCTCGGTCAACAGCGAGATCCTGGTGCAGCTGCCCCAGGTGCCCGCCCACTCCAACGCCTACCTTTACCAGGTTGAGAATGACGACAGTCTGACCCGCCTGCAGGCTACGGTGGTGGACGGCAACGGCAATGCCCACTTCTATCTGGGATCCGTGGACAAGGACACAGAATATGTGGTCGGCGTCAACGTCCCCGGCGAGAATGCGGACGACGCCATTATCCCCGACGAGCTGCTGCCCCACTACGGTGACGCGGTGGAGCGGTTGCAGAAGATCGACTACGTCATCACGGGTCGGGAGTCTTCCTGGGGGCTCAACGCCGCCCAGGTCACCTGGATTATGCTGGGCGTGCTGGCGGTGTGCATCATTGCCGTGGGCACGGTGATGGCGGTCTGGAACCACAACCGCCTCAAGCGTGGGTATGTGCCCAATCTGGAGGATTATGAGGAAGCAGAAGCCGAGGCATAATCGCGTAGAATGGGCTCAGAATATGAAAAAGAACTTCTCCGTTTTCGAGCGGGGAAGTTCTTTTTGGGTACATGCGAGGATTTTTTGCGGGAAATATCTTGCTTTTCCGAAAAAACTATGGTATACTGTATACTGATAAAAAACGCGAAAGAGGTAGAAACGTGATCGAAACAAAAAACAAGCGATTAGCAAGCTTTGGCCGCGGAGACATGACGCAGGGAACGCCATGGAAGAGCATCCTGTCCTTTACCCTCCCCATGCTCATCGGTAACATTGCCCAGCAGCTGTACAACACGGTGGACTCCATTGTGGTGGGTAAGTATATCGGAGATAACGCCCTGGCGGCGGTAGGCTCCTGCGGCCCCATCGTGAATATGCTCCTGGTGCTCTTCATCGGTATTTCGGCGGGCGCCAGCATCATGGTGTCCCAGTATTTCGGTGCCAGAAATCGAGAGAGTCTGTCCCACACCATCGGCAACTGCATCACCGCTACCGCCATTTCCTGCGTGGCGCTGATCCTGATTGCCACCCCCTTTATTCGTCCGGTTTTGGTTGCCCTGAATACGCCTGAATCCATTCTGGAATGGTGCGTGGATTATCTGTCCATCTGTTTGTGGGGTATCGCGGGACTGGCCTATTACAACATTCTCAGCGGTATTCTTCGCGGCATGGGCGACTCGGTCTGGCCGTTGGTCTTTTTGCTGATTGCGACGGCGATCAACATTGTCCTGGATATTGTATTCGTGGCCGTTGTGAACATGGGCGTAGCCGGCGTTGCGTTGGCAACCATCATTGCCCAGATCATTTCCTCGGTTCTGTGTATGATCAAGCTGGCGCACATGCGTAAGGACTATGATTTCGGCGTAAAATTCATGCGCCCCCGCGCCACCTACATCAAGACTCTGATCCGTCTGGGTCTTCCCTCGGGTCTGACCCAGGCCATCTTCTCGTCTGCCATGATCGTCGTGCAGTCCCTGACCAACCAGTTCGGCGAAGTCTTTATCGCCGCCAACGTGGTCATTATGCGCGTGGACGGATTTGCCATGATGCCCAACTTCTCTTTCGGTACCGCCCTGACCACCTACGCCGGACAGAACGTGGGTGCAGGACTCTATGACCGGGTAACCAAGGGCGCCAAGCAGGGTCTGGCTATGGCGGTGGGTTGCTCTGCCGCCATCACGGTACTCATCCTGTTCTTTGGCAAATATCTCATGCAACTCTTTACCGACACCGCAGATCTGGTGGATCTGAGCTACCGACTCATGATGATCTTGGCCGTGGGCTACATCGCCATGGCCGTGACTCAGAGCCTTTCCGGCATCATGCGCGGCGCGGGCGATACCATGACGCCTATGTGGATCTCTCTCATGACCACCGTTGCCATCCGCGTGCCTGTTGCCTACGGCATCGCTTGGCTGACCTCTCCCACCGGCAACCCCGCCGACGGCATGAAGGAGTGCATTCAGATCTCCCTGCTCGCATCCTGGTGTATCGGTGCTCTCCTAACCGCTATATTCTATAAGATCGGCAAGTGGAAGACCAAACGAATCAAGCAGTGATTGACAAAGCACAGCCGTAGGTACGATCGAAGCAGGTCGCCTGGGGCACATCCATGGAATGTGCTTTTGACTACTACGTGTACCTAACAACAAGTAATGCGGATGCCCCGTGGAATTTCCACGGGGCGTTCTGCATTTGAATCCACCGTCACAAAAATGTTACCTCCTGTTTCAAAATGTTCATAAGAATCAAGCGAATCTGTGCTATAATAATATGAAAGACCAAATTATGGAGGCAAATGCAACATGAAACACCTCTTTCGAATACGATTGATTGCCTTGCTCGTGCTGATGGCTGTCCTGCTCATTCCTGCATTGGTGGGATGCAACAATGACGAGCTTGAACCCAACACCGATACGACCGAAGCGGTGGAAACCCCCGATGTTTCTGAGTCGGACATCCAAGAACCGACTCCTCCCGTCACGGAGGAGGGAACCGCTGGGTATCCCGATACGGAACCCGGAACCGACGGGGCAACCACCGCGGAACCCGAGACCTCCCCTTGCATACATGAATACGGCAACTGGCTCGTGACCATGTCGCCCACCTGTACCGATACAGGTATCAGAACCGGCGATTGCATGTATTGTGGAGCCCTTCAAGAGGAGACCATAGAGGCAACAGGTCACACCGAAGTTATCGACCCCGCTGTAGCCCCCACTTGTACCGAAACAGGCCTGACCGAGGGCAAGCATTGCTCGGTTTGTGATGCCGTGCTGGTGGCGCAGGAGACCGTTGCCGCCTTGGGTCACACCGAAGTCATCGACCTCGCTGTGGCGCCTACTTGTACCGAAACAGGTCTGACCGAAGGCAAGCATTGCTCGGTTTGTGATGCTGTGCTGGTGGCACAGGAGACCGTCGCCGCCTTGGGTCACACCGAAGTCATCGACCCCGCTGTAGCCCCCACCTGTACCGAAACAGGTCTGACCGAGGGCAAGCATTGCGCGGTCTGTGATGCTGTGCTGGTGGCGCAGGAAACTGTCGCCGCTCTGGGTCACACCGAAGTCATCGACCCTGCTGTAGCCCCCACTTGTACCGAAACAGGTCTGACCGAGGGTAAGCATTGCTCGGTTTGTGATGCTGTGCTGGTGGCGCAGGAAATCGTCGCCGCCCTGGGTCACACCGCGGTCATCGACCCCGCTGTAGCCCCCACCTGTACCGAAACCGGCCTGACCGAGGGTAAGCATTGCTCGGTCTGCGATGCTGTGCTGGTGGCACAGGAGATCGTTGCCGCCTTGGGTCACACCGAAGTCATCGACTCCGCTGTGGCTCCTACATGTACCGAAACCGGCCTGACCGAGGGCAAGCATTGCTCCGTCTGCGATGCCGTGCTGGTGGCGCAGGAAATCGTCGCCGCCTTGGGTCACACCGAAGTGGTTGACCCCGCTGTGGCGCCTACTTGTACCGAAACCGGTCTGACCGAGGGTAAGCATTGCTCGGTCTGTGATGCTGTTTTGGTGGCACAGGAAACTGTCGCCGCCCTGGGTCACACCGAAGTCATCGACCCCGCGGTAGCACCCACCTGCACCGAAACAGGTCTGACCGAGGGCAAGCATTGCTCGGTCTGCGATGCTGTGCTGGTTCAGCAAAAGGTTGTTCTTGCCGCAGGGCATAAAGCAGTAACAGACGCGGCTGTAGCACCTACTTGTACCAAATCGGGCTTGACCGAGGGTCTTCATTGCCGCGTATGCGAGCTCGTACTGGTTCAACAGAAGTATGTTCCTGCTGCGGGACACAAACTTGTAACCGACGTCGCTGTAGCTCCTACCTGTACTCAAAGCGGTTTGACCGAGGGCAAGCATTGCTCTGTCTGCCACGTCATTTTCGTTCCTCAGGTTGTGGTTGAGGCACTTGGACACTCCTTCGACCACCGTCAGTGTACCGTGTGTGCCGCCTATGACGTGTCTGTGGGTCTGACCTTTACCTCCCTGGGTAACGGCACCTGTATCGTCAAGGGTATGGGCTCCTGCACCGATGAGTATGTCATCATTCCCGAGGTCTCTCCCGCAGGTGAGATCGTCGTCGGTATCGGCGACCGCGCCTTCGCAAACTGCGGAAGCCTGACCGATATCCGTATCCCCGATACCGTAGTCTCCATTGGCAAATACGCCTTTGAAAACTGTAAGCTGCTCATCATCGTGATCCTGCCTCAGCGGTTGACCGAGGTGAAGGAGGGAACCTTCTCTGGTTGTGCCTCTTTGGAGCGCGTGGATATTCCCGACAGCGTCACGAGCATTGGGAACAATGCGTTCTCGTCCTGCGAGAGCCTGAAGGACGTGGAGATGCCCGAAAAGTTGGAGTCCATCGGCCAAGGCGCCTTTGAGGAATGCCGCACGCTGGTGATTATCGTTATTCCCGACCGTGTGACCTCTGTGGGCAGCGGTGCTTTCGCGGGTTGCTCTTCGCTGGAGACCGTCAAGCTTCCCGACTCCTTGGAATCCATTGGCAGCGGTGCCTTCGAGGACTGCGAAAGCCTGATTACCGTGACTCTGCCCGATAACCTCATCTTCGTGGGCGAGGGTGTGTTCGACGGCTGTAAGGTTCTTGTTTACATCTACGTCGTGGGTGACGATATCCCCGAGGGTTTGCAGGATGCCATCGACCGCCTGCTGGAGGAGCTGGGCAACCCCGAGGACGCCGAGATCGAGATCGAGACCGGTGTCAGCGGTGAGCATGTATTCGGCCCTTGGGTGACGGTGTATGATCCCACCTGTACCGAAAAGGGGCGCGAAGACCGCGGTTGTATGCTTTGTGATCACTATGAGTCCCGCAACATGCAGCCCGCGGGACACGATTACGAGCTCGAAGTGATCGATCCTACCTGTACCGAGCCGGGGTACACCATCCACTGGTGCTATAACTGTGGCGATGAGTACCGGGATACCTATACAGCACCCACCGGACACAGCTACAAAGCCAACGTGACGGCTCCTACCTGCACCCAGCAGGGATATACGACCCACTCCTGTCGGGACTGCGGTGACAAGTACGTAGATTCCTATACAGCTTCCATCGGGCACAGCTTCGGTGACTGGTACGAGTATTACGCGCCTACCTGTACCGAAAAGGGCCGCGAGAACAGAGAATGTCGGAACTGCGGCGACTGCGAGACTCGTGACATCCTTCCCGTGGGTCACGATTACAGAGCAGAGGTTGTGGCCCCCACTTGCACCGAAAAGGGATATACTCTCCATTCCTGCGAGAACTGCGGTGACGAGTATATGGATTCCTACGTGGGCGTTGTGCCTCATACGATGGGGGATTGGTATATCGATCAAGCCTCGACTTGTACCGAGAAGGGTACCGAATGCCGCGTATGCGACTACTGCGAATATACCGAGTCCCGCGACATTCAGCCGATGGGACACGATTACGATCATGAAGTGATCGCTCCTACCTGCACCGCGCAGGGATATACCCGCCACTACTGCCACAACTGCGGCGATGCGTATATGGATGCCTACGTCAATGCTTGGGGACATACCGAGGTGATTGTTCCCGGGGAAGCCCCCACCTGCACCGAAAGCGGTCTGGACGAAGGGAAGTATTGCTCGATTTGCGGTGAGATATTGGATTGGCAGAAGGAGATTCCCGCCTTGGGTCATGATGTTGTCGTAACCCCCGGCGTGAAGCCCACTTGTGTCAAGGATGGATTGCAGGACGGCGAATACTGTTCCGTCTGCGACAAAGTTCTGCAGGAGCAGATCGTACTGCCTGCCTTGGGTCATACTATTGCCGTTCTGGAGGGTACTCCCGCCACCTGTACCGAACCCGGTTGGACTGACGGGAAGTACTGCGAGGTTTGCGGAGAAACTCAGTCCGTTCAGGAGGTTATTCCCGCTCGCGGACATAATTTCGTCAACCACGTCTGCACGCGCTGTAGTTATGAGATCCGCTACAGCGAGGGCTTGAGCTATACCTCGAACGGTGACGGTACTTGTTACGTCAGTGGAATGGGTTCTTGCCGTGATTCCGACATTGTTATTCCCGAAACGTCTCCGAGTGGAGATACGGTGGTAGGCATCGGATCGTATGCCTTTAGCCAATACTCCATCACTTCGGTTACCATTCCCGAGAATGTTACGTATATCGGCCAAAGAGCCTTCTACTACTGTCGTTATCTGGAAACTGTTTTCCTGCCGGAGGCTTTGACCACCATTGCCGACTACGCTTTCGCATACTGCAATCGTATTTCCTTTGTGAATATCCCCGATGGTGTAACCTCCATTGGTCAGTATGCTTTCTATGAATGTTCCGGATTGACTTCCGTGATCCTTCCCGCGAATTTAACCGAACTGAGCAATTACACCTTTGCCGAATGTTACATGTTGTCGTCCATCGTATGGCCGGAAGCTCTCACCAAAATCGGAAATTATGCATTTAGGGATTGTAGTGATCTTACTGAAATTGTGATTCCCGATAGCGTAACCTACATCGGTAGTTACGCATTCGCTTACTGCTCCGACCTGGCTTCTGTCCAAATCGGCACCGCCGTAACCAGTATGAACAGTAACGTTTTCTATTCCTGCTCTTCGCTGAAAACTGCGGTTGTTGGCAGTGCTTGGAGCAGTATGTTCAACGGCTGTACGGCGCTGAGCGAAGTCACGGTACTGGATTCTGTGACCGTCATTCCTTTCTCTATGTTTTATGGCTGTACGTCTTTGAGCGTGGTTACGCTGCCCTCTTCGATCACCACCATTGAAAGTCTCGCTTTCAGCGATTGCTACTCTTTGGTGAGCCTCGACCTGCCGGAGAACCTTACAACCATTGAGTCTTCGACTTTCCAGAATTGTTCCGGACTGGAGTTCATTCGGATCCCCGATAGCGTAACTCAGCTGCAAAGCCATGTTTTCGTAGCTTGCACTTCTCTGAAAGAGGTTGTCCTCCCGGCTGGCATCACGCAACTGTATGACTATTTCTTCTATAATTGCAAATCCTTGGAAACCGTTTCCTTGCCCGCGGGCCTGACCTTCATTGGTGAATATGCCTTCAGCGGCTGTGGGTCCTTGGCCAGTCTGAATATTCCGAAGGGTGTAACCACAATCGGCTACTCTGCCTTCTCCGGCTGTTCGTCTTTGACAGAGATGGTTCTCCCCGACGGTGTGACTACGATTCCCTCGCATGCCTTCTCCGGGTGCACCTCGCTAACAAGCATCAACCTGCCCGACGGAATAACTTCCATCGGTGAGTATGCGTTCGAGGGTACAGCTCTGACGGAGATCTTCTTCCCTGATTCGCTGACCTCCATCGGTGCCCGAGCCTTCAGCGGGTGCAAGTCTCTTGCGGAAATCGTCATTCCGGACAGTGTAACCAATATCGGTCACCGAGCCTTTTCCTATTGCAGCGCTTTAACGACGGTCGTTGTAGGCAAGGGTGTGACCTCCGTCGGGACGGATTACTGGAGCAACGATACGTATGTCTTTGAGAATTGTACATCGTTGGAGTCTGCGGTGCTGGGTTGTACCTGGTACAGAATGTTCTATAACTGTTCCTCCTTGAAAGAGGTTACGCTGCTGGATAGTGTCAGTACGATTGCCGACGAAGCATTCTACTATTGCCTCTCTCTGACGGAGATGACCATTCCCGATTGTGTTACGTACATCGGATACCGCGCCTTCTACAATTGCACTTCTTTGGCTTCGGTCCATATCGGCGGAGGGGTTACAAACGTAGGTGGTGACGTTTTCCGTTACTGTTCGAATCTGACGTCTGCTGTGATCGGCAGTATGTGGCAATCCATGTTCTACAATTGCACGAACTTGACTGACGTAACCATTCTGGATACCGTAACGACTATTCCTCACTATGCTTTCGACAATTGCTCGGCTCTCGCTGAGATCGTTATTCCCAACAGTGTTACGACCATTGGATGCTACGCGTTCCAGAATTGCAACAATTTGACAAACGTGGTGCTCTCCGAGAAGTTGGAGACGATTGATGCCGGTGCTTTTGAGAATTGTACGGCTCTGAATCAGTTGACTCTTCCCGATTGCCTTACCTATATCGGAGAGTATGCCTTCCGTGGTTGTACAGCCTTGACAGCCATGGAAATTCCCAATGGAATTACTGAACTCAGAGATCAAATTTTCTGCAACTGTTCCATGCTTTCTGAGATTACGTTGCCCACGGGGCTGACTCATATTGGTCAGTATGCATTCTCCAATTGTCAATCGCTGCAAGCGATCGCCATTCCGGAGAGTGTAACCTACATAGGTGCGTATGCTTTTGCCGAGTGCGCCGTTCTGCAGAGCATGCAGATTCCCGACGGTGTAACGACTATACACGAGGGTACTTTCTACAACTGCGGCTCTATGGAAAATGTAACCATTCCAAGCAGCATTACATCCATTGACTACAGGGCGTTCTACAATTGTTGCGCTCTGCAAAGCGTAACCCTCCCCGAAACGCTGGAGAGCATTGGCGCACAGGCCTTTGAAAACTGCACGTCTCTTACGGCAATCATCATTCCCGACAGCGTGACGTCGATTGGATATGGTGCCTTCCGGAATTGCTCCTCGATTACAAGCGTGATGGTAGGGAAGGGTGTTGCTTCGGTTACAACCTACTACGGCGATGATACCACCTACGTATTTGACGGTTGTACAGCTCTGAAAACGGCGGTGATCGGCAGTGTCTGGAGAGGTATGTTTGCCGGTTGTACTGCCTTGACCGGCGTGACGATTCAGGAGGGCGTTACCACGATTCCTTCCTCTGCTTTCCATACTTGTACTGCCTTGACCGAGATCGTCATTCCCGAAGGCGTGACGCATATCCAGCCCTCCGCCTTCCGTCAATGCACCGAACTTGGAGCCGTGTCGTTGCCTTCTACGTTAACTATGATCGACTCGTACGCTTTCTATGGCTGTTCCGCTCTCTCGACCATTACCATTCCCGCCGGTGTGACCACCATTGCGGATTACGCCTTTTATGAGTGTGACGCGCTGACCGAGATGACCATTCCCGACAGCGTAACCTCGATTGGATATGGGGCGTTTGCGTACTGCACGAATCTGGCGACTGTTCATATAGGGACGGGTGTGATCAATGCCGGAGGCTCCATTTTCAACGGTTGCTCGGCGTTGCAGTCCGCCGTGGTTGGAAGCACATGGTCTGCTATGTTCCGGGATTGTATGGCCTTGAACGATGTTACCATTCGGGACAACGTGACCTCCATTCCCACGGAAATGTTCTATAATTGCGGAGCCTTGATGTCCATCACCATTCCCGAGAGCGTGACCCAAATTGGTAGTCATGCGTTCAACAACTGTTCCATTACGGAGATCACCATTCCCGACAGTGTGACAAGTATCGGATACAACGCATTCTACAACTGCAGATCCCTGACTTCTGCTCATATCGGTACGGGTGTAACCAGTGCCGGAGGCGATATTTTCTGGTGCTGTACAGCGCTTGAATCTGTTGTGGTGGGCAGTACCTGGAATAATATGTTCCGAGAGTGTACCGCATTGACCGACGTAATCTTTCTGGATAACGTGACGGTCATCGAAGGGAATATGTTTGCGGCGTGTACGGCGCTTAAGAGTCTGGTCATTCCCGAGGGCGTGACGACCATTAAGAATTACGCCTTTAACGGTTGTTCGTCGTTGGAAATCCTCTCTGTTCCCAACAGCGTGGTATCGATTGAGTCGGATGCCTTCTGCAATATGGAAGCGCTGGTGTATACGGAATACGGGAACGCCTGTTATTTGGGTAACGAGGAGAATCCTTACGTCATCCTCGTGAAAGCCAAGGATGCCGAAATCACCGAGTGTGAGATCCATAGCAATACCCGGATCATTTTTGCCAATGCCTTCGCCTACTGCTATGATCTTGTCTCTGTCGTGATTTCCGATAGCGTACGGATCATTGATGCCCATGCATTCTACCAGTGTACCTCGTTGAGCTCCGTCAAGGTAGGGAACGGTGTACAGGGAATTGGAAATTACGCATTCTCCGGCTGCACTGCGCTGGAAAGCATCGTGCTTCCCGAATCCCTCGTCGATATTGGCCCCTATGCTTTCTACGGTTGTTCCGCGCTGACTGTTGTTGATTTGTCGGAGGGCTTGGCTACGATTGGCGATGCGGCCTTCTACGGTTGCTCGGCTTTGATCAGCATTGACCTTCCCGCAAGCCTGAATTTGATTGGCAGTTCTGCTTTCTACAACTGTTCGGCTTTGACGTCCATCGTCATTCCCGATGGCATAACCCAGATCAACAGCTCCACGTTCTACAACTGCACGTCTCTGGCAAGTGTAACCTTAGGAAACGGCTTGACGGTCATTTCCTCCTATGCGTTCTATAATTGTTCTTCGCTGACGTCCATAATCATCCCCAAAAACGTCAACCAGATCAATTATTATGCCTTCTCGCGGTGTTCTTCCCTGACGTCTGCTACGTTTGAGAATCCCAACGGTTGGGAGTACAGGAAATGGGTCAGTAATTGGTGGGGTAGCGGTTATTACAACTACTACAGTATCAAGAATTTGAGCAACGCATCTACTGCCGCCAGCTATCTCGTTTCGACCTACGCGAACCAAGACTGGTATCGGTAAACGCGGATTCTCCATTCCTGTGTCTCAAACTGCAGGACAAAAAATTCCCCCTGCCGCGCTTTGCGGCAGGGGGACCTTTTTTATGGGGATAAAATCTTACAGCGGCGCGTCCTCAGCCACCAGGTGGCTCAGGGTAACGATGCCGTGCTCGGCGAGAATGTTCTCGGCGGCTTCGTTGTCCTCCACGCGGAAGACCACGCAGGCCTTGCCGTGGGAGCGGGTCATGAAGGCGTAGGTGTACTCAATGCCCACGCCGTGGCTGGCCAGAATGCTGACCACCTTGGCGAGTCCGCCCGGCTCGTCGGGGATCTCTACGGCGGTGACGTAGCTGACGTTGACGAGATAACCTGCCTCGCGGAGAGCGGCGGTGGCCTTGGTGTTGCCCTTGACAATCATGCGCATGATGCCGAACTCTTGGGTGTCGGCAATGGACATGGCGCGCATATCCACGCCTGCCTTGGCCAAAATGTTCACCAGCGTCTCCAAAGCGCCTGTTTGGTTCGCTACGAATACCGAAATTTGCTTCAGTGCCATAACTATATTTCCTCCTGTTGCATTGGTGGGGGGATTTTATGTCATATCAATTCCCTTGTTGAAAGTTTTTGAGGATTCTCAAGGAACTTTTTTCAAAAAGTTCCTTGAGCGGGGTTTGGGGCAGCGCCCCAATTAATCATGCAGCTTTCTCTTGTCCTTGACGCGGACGGCCTTACCCTCGGAGCGGGCGATGGTCTTGGGGGCCACCAGGTGTACGGCGGGGTTGATGCCCAGCATGATCTTGATGGCGTTCGCCAGGGATTTCTCGGCGGCGGTGATGGCCTTGACCGTATCCGAGAACTGCTCCTCGGAGAGCTCTACGTAAATGTCCAGGGTGTCGTTGTTGTTCACGCGATCCACCTCGATGAAGTAGTTGGGCGCGTAGCCTTCCTGCAGGAGTACGGTTTCGATCTGGGAGGGGAATACGTTGACGCCGCGGATGATGAGCATGTCGTCGGAACGACCCATGGGCTTTCTCATGCGGACGAGGGTGCGGCCGCAGGAGCATTTCTCGCGGGTCAGCACGCAGATGTCGCGGGTGCGGTAGCGCATCATGGGGAAGGCCTCCTTGTCGAGGCAGGTGAACACCAGCTCACCCTTCTCGCCCTCGGGGAGGACTTCCTCGGTGTCGGGGTCGATGATCTCGGCGACGAAGTGATCCTCGTTGATGTGCATGCCGTGCTG
>JAZRIF010000045.1:0-2604 GCA_045645165.1 Eubacteriales bacterium | reverse complement strand
GTTCGCTCAACTTTGCAAGTCGAATATCTTCGTCAAATATCCCTCTGTTTCCCATCTCTTTTGCTCCTTTGCTTGGTTTCCCTTATTATAGCATAAATTTGTTACATGGGTGTGAGCATGGTGAGTTTTTAGAGATGCCCTGCAATTTACATTTCACAAAACGCCTTCAGAATGGACAGTCCCACTTTTCCGCTCTTTTCGGGGTGGAACTGGCATCCCATGACGTTGCCTTTGGCGACGGCGGCGGTGAGCTCTTTGCCGTACTCGGCGGTGGCGATCACCGCTGACGTTCCGTCAGCCAAGATGCAGTCGGTGGCGAAGTAGGAATGGACGAAGTACACGCAGTCTCCCTCCTCCACGTACTTGAGCAGGGGATGCTTGTCTCCCTTGAGGATGAGGGGATTCCAGCCGATGTGGGGGATCTTGAGCCCCTCGGGGATGTAGCCCGCCATGGGGATGACGCGGCCGGGAATGAGTCCCAGACCCTTGTGGACACCGTACTCGTGGCTCTCCTCAAAGAGCATTTGCATACCGAGGCAAATGCCCATGATCTTCTTGCCCCTGCGGGCTTCCTCGATCAGAACCTGATCCAGCCCCGTGGCGCGGAGCTTTTGGGCGGCGTCGGCGAAGGCACCCACTCCGGGGAGGATGATGCGGTCAGCCTTGCGGATGGTGTCGGGATCGGGGGTCACGATGGCGTCAGCCCCGATGCTTCGGAGGGAGGAGCAGAGGGAAAAGAGATTGCCCACTCCGTAATCAATAATTGCGATCATTCCAGCAGTCCTTTCGTAGAAGGGATCTTGTCGGCGTTCTTTTCGTCGATGGACACCGCCTCACCCAGACTGCGGGCGACGGATTTGAAGGTGCCCTCGATGATGTGGTGGCTGTTGCGCCCCGCCAACTGACGGATGTGCAGGGTCAGCCCGCCGTTCTGCGCCAGAGCGATGAAGAATTCCTCGCAGAGCTGGGTGTCGAAGGTGCCTACCTTTTCGGTGGGGATGTTCATGTCCATGAAGCACCCGCCCCGCCCCGAAATGTCCACGGCAGAGAGGATGAGGGTCTCGTCCATGGGGAGGATGCGGTCGCCGTAGCGTTTGATGCCCCGCTTGTCGCCCAGGGCTTCGGTGAGGGCTTTACCCAGGCAGATGCCGATGTCCTCCACGGTGTGGTGGTCGTCCACGTAGGTGTCGCCCTTGCAGGTGAGGGTCAGATCGAACCCGCCGTGACGGGCAAAGAGGGTGAGCATATGGTCAAGAAAGCCGCAGCCCGAATCAATGGTGGAGACCCCCGACCCGTCCAGATTCAGGGTGAGGGAGATGTCGGTCTCGGCGGTCTTGCGGTTGATGGTGGAAGTTCTCATGAAGTTACTCCTTATTAGGAATGTTGCTTGGGTAGAAGATTGCGGAATAATTAAATTTGGGTTTGTCGCTGAGCGAAGCTCAGCGGGCTGCTGCCGCTCCATGAGGCCCCCTCCGGGAGGGGGCTCCCGACGAAGTCGGGTGGGGGAGCCTGCGTGCTTGTAATATACACCTTTTTTTCCAGATAAGAGTAGTACGTTTTTCGTTGCGCATTCTCCCTCAGTCGCTCCGCGACAGCTCCCTCCCGGAGGGAGCCTCAGAGAACGGAGAACTCACCGCTAACCCCCAATTTTCTCAATGCTACAATCATCTAAGAAATGTGGATATGGGACAACTTAAAGCCCTGCGAGAATATCGGCAACGGTGGCGATCAGCGCCTCCATCTGCTCTCTCGTGCCGATGGTGATGCGGTTGTAGTCGGTGATCTCTGCCTTGCTGAAATGCCGCACCAGAATGCCGCGGCGCTTCAGCTCCAGATAGAGTTCTTCACCGCTGATCTTGTCGGTCTTGGCGAATACGAAATTGGTCAGAGAGGGAAGCACCTCGAAGCCAAGAGCCTCGAGAGCCTCGGTGGTGTACGCCCGATTCTCCATGATGGTGCGGCAGTTCGCCATATAGTAATCGTTATCGCACAGAGCCGCGTACCCCGCCGCCGCCGTCATACGGTTGACGTTGTAGGGGTTGGTGGAGTAGCGCACGGTGTGCAGATCAGCGATCAAGTCCTTGTTTCCGATGCCGAAGCCCAGCCGCGCCCCCGCCAGGGAGCGGGACTTGGAAAAGGTCTGGGTGACCAGAAGATTGTCGTACTTGTCCACCAGCTTGACCGCGCTCTCGGCGCCGAAATCCACGTAGGCCTCGTCGATGATCACCACACCGTCGGGGTTGGATTTTACGATGGCCTCGATCTCGGAAAGGGTGAGGCAAAGACCCGTGGGGGCGTTGGGGTTGGCGATCACCGCGGTGCAACCGCCGGTCTTGCCGCCGAGGCTGAGATAATCGCGGTAGTCCACCGAGAAATCGGCCTTCAGGGGGATCTCGGTATAGGGAATGCGGTTCAGCTCGGCAAAGACGGGGTAGAAGCCGTAGGTGATTTCGGGGAACACAAGGGGGCGATCCTCGTCGGCAAAGGCCATGAAGGCGAAGTTCAGCACCTCGTCCGAGCCGTTGGTGAGGATGACCTGCTCGGGGGAGACCCCGTAGAGAGATGCCAGCTTATCGGTCAGCTCCCGACAGGTGGGGTCGGAGT
>JAZRIF010000044.1:0-33816 GCA_045645165.1 Eubacteriales bacterium | reverse complement strand
TTTTCTCATAAAGCAGAGAATACTGAACGGAAAATAGCTGTCGCCCAACAGATAAGATCCTTCGCTACACTCGCTTTGCTCCCTCCGCTCAGGATGACAGTTCCCCTGTCTTCCAGACAACCCCCAATTCCCCCGCACCTTTTGAAGAATTTGAGGGTGGGGGAGGGAGCGCACCGGGAGATGGAGGCGCTGTCATCCTGAGCAGAACGAAGCGCACACGAAGTGTCGCGGAGTGGAGCGAAGGATCTTTTCTCATAAAGCAGAGAATACTGAGCGGAAAATATCTGTCGCCCAACAGATAAGATCCTTCGCTACACTCGCTTTGCTCCCTCCGCTCAGGATGACAGTTCCCCCGTTTCCCCAACAAAAATTCCCCTACATAAAAATCCCCTCCCGGTCAAATCGACCGAGAGGGGGATAACATTTGTTCGGTATTATTCCTTATAGAGATAATTGAACCGTCCGATGGGTGCGGTGTCACCGTTGGCATAGAAGTCCATAACGGTGGCCTCCTGCATGTTGTCGCTCCACTTGAACTCAAAGTCCAGCTTACCCTCCATGCCAACCAGGGCACGGGGGATAGCGATGGTCAGGGTGTCGCCCGACACGCGAAGCTCGGCGGTGCCGACCTTCTCCCAGGTGAAGCTTCCCTCCTCAAGGGTGCGGACGTACTTCTCTACGGTGGCCTGATTCTTCTTGCCCGTGCGGTTGATGACGAAGTCGTAGCCCTCCCAGCCCGTGGCTTTGGAGCGATCGGTGTCGATAAACAGGGTCATCCAGCCGTCGCCCTCCCGGGGGGTGATGGCATCGGCGCACTTGACACGGAAGTAGAGGTAGTTCTCATCGCGGGAGACGCGTGCCTCCACGATGTCGTTGCGGCCCGAGGTATTGACGTAGTGGTTGTCACCAAAGCCGTCCCAGTCGCGGTGGATGGTGGTGCCCTTGGGATTGCGGTACACGGGGGTCACGGCGCTCCAGGCCTTGTTGCCGGATTTCAGATCTACGATACCCGCGGGGGAGGTAGCCTGACGGGGGGCTGCGCCCTTGAAGCGGCGGATATTGTGGGCCAGCTGGAGGTAGTAGGTGTCCAGATAGCCGTCCTTATCCATCTCAATGTCGCGGCTGTGCTCGCGGTCGTACTGATCCACCATGGCCAGCTGGGTGGAGTCGTTATCCGACAGCCACGGCTCGTGCCACATGCCCATGATCCACTCGTTCCAGCCCGTGACAAAGACGATGTCGGGATCCAGATCCAGGGCTCTCTCCCACTGCTCCTGAACGTTGTAGCCCTGCTTGTAGGAGTCGGGAGTGAGGAGGGCGTGGCCGTACTTGCCCGTGTAGCTGCGGCCGAGGGTCTTCACGTCGTTGAAATGGGTGCAGATGCGATCCTTATTGGCATTCTGTCCCACGCCTACGGTGACCATCTCACAGCTACCGTCGGGACGGGTGACGTACTTGTGCTGGGGATAGACCTCCAGCCAGCCCCACTGCTGGTTATTCATAGGCCCACAGCCGTAGCCGGGCTGACCGGGACGGAAGGTAAAGAACTCGCGGATCTCGTTCAGGATGCGGGTATCCGCCTCGCAGGTACCCTCGGCGGGGAGTGCGTCGGGATAGCCCATGATCATGGGCTTGCCATCCAGCATATACCACAGGTCGGAGTACAGGCCGGGCTTGTAGACGTTCTGATACAGGGCGCGGAGCATGCGCTCGGTGGTCTCCTGGGGGCCAAAGTTGAGCATGAAGGCCACCTTGGGCACCTTGATGCCGTCGCGGCGCGCTTCCTGCAGACCCTTGAACAGGGGCTCGTAGGCAGAGCGCCACACCAGAGCGCCGTTGGTGCAGTCAAAGAGCAAGAAGTCTACGCCTGCCGCCGAGAGCAGGGCGGCGTGGTGACGGATGATGTAGGGGTCGGAATCGCGGTAGAAGCCGTAGAAGGGCTCGTGCCAGTAGGGCTGGAAGGGTCCCTCACCCCAGGCGGGATGATCCTTGCGGTACTCGGCGGCGGGGTACTTGGACAGCACGTCCACCACGTCCACGGGGCGGAGCTGCGCGTGACCCTCGTGCCACGTCCAGTAGAAGATACCCACCTGCTTGTCCTTCTTCTTGCCCACGTCCTCCACCGAGGCCACCTTGCGCCCCAGCATATCCGTGGCTTCCCAGGTGTCGTAGCCCAGGTCGAGAATCGCCTTTTCGGGTACGGGCTCGTAGGTGATGCCCGCGTATACGGGTTCCTCCGATGCCTCAAAGGACAGAAGCTTTGCCCGTCCGCGCACCTTTACGGTCACGTCATGAACGCCGGCGGTGGTATCGATCTCGCACCGCGCCTCGGTGTCCTCGTTGTCGTAGCTGGACAGGGCGATCACGCCGATATCTTTTCCATCAGCTTGGATATAGCCCAGGGAGGTATCCCCCGAATGGGCGAAGCGAACGCGGACGCTGATGCTCCCCGCGCCAAAGTCTACCTTGTCGGCGCGCCAGAGCCCTGCGGCCTTATCGAAGATCATATCTGCCATATTCAAATCCTCGCTTGCATATTGAGTCGGAGCGCTCAAGGGCTCCGCAACACCATAGTACCATAGTTTTGGGAAAATGTCAACAAGTTTTGGATAAAAATTCTTGACTTATTGAACAGAATGTTGTATAATGATGACAATACCACACCCGTATAAGATGGTCAAATTGAGGTTTGGCGGTGGGTTTTCCAATGACCCCATGTAGGGACGGGCGTCCTCGACCGTCCGCTACTGACCCCTCAAGGTTCGTTGTCGGGTCTATGTTATTTGCGGACAGTCGAGGACGCCTGTCCCTACAAATTCAATTTGTTGGTTGGATTCAAACTCCCCGACAAACCCAAATCTGAATCCCAACACCCCCAATACAAGGAGGACACACCATGAAATCAACCTTTACCCGCTTTGCCCGCCGCGCGGGCTCCCTGGCGCTGGCGGCTCTGCTGACCTTAGGCGCGATGAGCGCCGCGGGATTCGCCGCGATTCTGCCAACCTCTGCCGCCGAGACCGACGTGAGCGGCTCTGCCCCCGCGGGCACCACGCTGGTCTCCAAGGACGCCTCCGTGACCCTGTCGGCTTGCACCAACCAGCGCGCCGGGGAGCAGAACAGCTACGAAATGCCCTCGGAGACCTGGACAAAGACCCTGCTCACCGACGGTCTCGTCGGTAACGGCGGCTGGTCTACGCAGCCCTACGACCGCGAAATGGATCACACCAAGCCCGTGACCGTCACCCTGGAGCTGGTTTCCAAGGCCAAGATCTCGGCCGTGTCCCTGTTCCCGAACGGCCAGTTCCCCGCCAAGTACGAGATCCAACTCTCCTCCGACGGCAAGACCTTTACGAAGGTCGCCGAGGACGCGGGTATTCCCATCGACAACAAAGAGGTCAAGACCTACACATTCGCCTCCACCGAGGCCAAATACGTCCGCCTCCACATCATTGAGCGCAATCCCGCCACGGGTCCCGACGGCGCCCTGGCGCAGCTGGGTGAGCTGGCCGTATACGGTGAGGCCAAGTCCCTCCTGACGCTTGACCGCACCGCTCTGGAGCTCTTCGTGGGCGAGACCGACAAGCTGACCCCCGTTTTCAAGGGTACGAAGGATACCTATGACGTAACCTACAAGAGTTCCGACACCTCGGTGGCCACCGTGTCCGCTGACGGTACCATCACCGCAAAGAAACTGGGCAAGACCACGGTTACGGTCAACTGCTCCGCCCTGGGTCAGACCGTCACCTGCACCGTGGAGGTCGTGGATCAGAAGCATTCCTTCGACGACAACATCATGATCTCCATCTTCTGGCCCCCCACACCCGACTACATCACCGACGAGCAGTACAAGCTCCTGGCCGATGCCGGCGTCAACTGGGTCATGGGCGCGGGTGAGGAAACCCTCGCCACCGTGGAGAACCAGGCCAAGATGCTGGAGCTCTGCGCCAAGTACGGCATGGGCATGACCATCTCCGACGGCAACTTCGGAAGATCCCTGCAGGGCAAAACCGCCTCGCAGGTGGCCTCCATCGTCTCCCGCTACAAGAACGTCCCCGGCGCCTACGGCTTCTACATCCTCGACGAGCCCCTCAATCCCAACGAGTTCCTGGATGCCTACATCAACCTGAAGAAGGCCGCCCCCGAGGCCTACATGCACCTCAACTTCCTCCCCAGCGGCGCTTACGGCTCCACCGAGATCTACAAGGCACAAATGAACGACTGGTGCCGTCTGGCCGCCGCCGCAGGCTATCCTCAGGATTACCTCATGTTTGACCGTTACCCCTTCCCCCTGCAGGCGGGCGCTATGGATCGGGCAGGCTTCTTTGAGAATACCCGCGCCTGCTACGAGGTAGGTCTCAAGAACGACGTCAAGACGGGTATGTACATCCAGACCGTCTGCCAGGAGGTGGCCTTCCGCCGTCCCACCGACGCCGAGAT
This sequence comes from Eubacteriales bacterium, assembly GCA_045645165.1. Lineage (GTDB taxonomy): Bacteria > Bacillota > Clostridia > Oscillospirales > CAG-272 > CAMEON01. The sequence continues at coordinate 29,376 of JAZRIF010000044.1, read as the reverse complement.
CCGCTACGAGATGTACGCCGCTCTGGCCTTTGGCTTCAAGCAGCTCTCCTTCTTCACCTGGTTCACCCCCGTCACCCGCTCCGAGCCCTTCCGCGACGGCATCATCGCCGCTGACGGCACCCCCAACGCCCACTACGAGACCGTCAAGACCATCAACCACGAGATCCTCGCCATCGGCAAGACCCTCGTGGGGTGCGACGCTCTGGAGGTCTGGTTCAACGGCCCCGACACCTACGGCCAGCCCGCAACCCCCGCCGACTTCTTCGTGCAGGCCGACAAGAAGGATTCCGTGATCCTGTCCTACCTCCGCCACAAGGAGACCGGCCGCAACTACCTCATGGTGGTCAACAACAACTTCTCCACCAAGCAGGAGGTGGAGCTGACCTTCGACAAGGCCATCACCTCCCTCTCCGAGGTCAGCCGCGCCGACGGCTCCTTGAAGGCACTCACCATGGACGGTCAGAAGCTCACGCTCACTCTGGCCGCCGGCGACGCCATGTTCATCGCTCTGCCCGAAGGCTACGACTACTACGAAGCCCCCGAGGGTCAGCCCGTCGCAGGAACCAATCTGGCTATCGACGCCATGATCACCGCCCCCTACTCCGCCGGTACCGACGGCTGGTACATCTCCTGCCTCCAGGACGGTCAAAGACTGTCCGAGGGCAAGGGCAACGGTTGGCGCACCGAAAACCGCAAGGAATCCTATGTGGATATCGATCTGGGTCGCACCCTCAAGTTCAACCGCATCGACCTCTACCCCGCCGGCTCTATCTTTGACTATGGCGCCGCCTTCCCCACCGAGCTGAAGATCTCGGTATCCAAGGACGGCAAGACCTTCACCGAGGTCAAGTCCCTCACAGGTCTGGAAATCAAGAAGACTCAGGGCATGAAGGTGGAGATCGGCGAGCAGGAAGCCCGCTACATCCGCGTGGATTTGCTGGAGCCTGCCAAGGGTACCCGCTTCATGTCCCTCAATGAAATTGAGGTGTACCACGACGACGGCAGCGTGCCCGCTCCCCAGTATTTCAGCCTGCTGGACGACGACGGCACCGTCATCACCTACAAGGAGGGCGAGAACATCGCCAAGGGCAAAAAGACCTTCTACTCCTCCACCACCCCCGCCCACTATCAGGTCTGGGGCTGGGATATTTCCTTCATCAATGACGGCAAGAGCGGCAACGGCTGGACCTCCAACGTGGGTCTGAACCGCTCCCCCAACGCCACCGAGTACGTAGGCATCAACTTCGGAGATCTCTTCGCCGTGGAGAAGGTTGTTCTGGAGGATAACGGCGCTTTCCCCGAGAACTTCAACGTAGCCCTGTCCGAGGACGGTCTCAACTGGACCGTGATCGCCGACGTCAAGGGCGAGCCCGACAAGGACAACGGCACCAAGTACGAGATCGTGCTGGACACCCCCGTGAACGCCCGCTTCGTCCGTGTGACCGGCACCAAGCTCCGCGGCGGCGGCAACGACGGTTACCTCCTCCAGCTGGGCGAAGTGGAGGCCTACGGTAAGCCCGTCTGCGACAAGACGGTGCTGCAGAACGCCATCAACACCTTCAAGGCCGAGGGCGGCGACGAGTCTGCCAAGGAGTTCAAGGATGCTACCGTAGCCTTGGAAAACGCATTCCTGACCCAGACTCAGGCCAAGGACTTCGCCAAGAAGCTGCTGGCGCTGGTGGGCAAGGAGCTGGAAACTGAGGCTCCCGAGACCGAGCCCACCCCCGAAACCACCCCCGCCGATGAGGTTCCCACCCAGCCCGCAGACTCCGCGGGTGTTGAGGAACCCATCACGGGTGTCCCCGCCGTCACCACCGAGGGCGAGCCCACCGAGACCGCTCCCGCTGATAAGGGCTGTGGCTCCGCCATCGGTGCGGGTAGCCTCGCGATCCTGCTGGCAAGCGGTATTGTCCTCACCCTCCACAAGAAGAAAGAGGAATAATCCCCTCAACATAAAAAATGCACCGCACCCTTCCCTTTTCGGGTTGGGTGCGGTTTTCAAATTGCAGTTTATAGGGGAACGGGAGAACGCCAAAGAGGAACTTCTTGAAAGAAGTTCCTCTCTGGACTCTCTTCAAGAACTTTCAAAAATGAATTATTTATCAATGTTTTTTGAAAGTTTTGGGGGTCAAGCCCCTTTTTCAAAAGGGGCTTGCGGGGTGCAGGGGCAGAGCCCCTGCCCGACAAACCCAAATTTACCCCGCTGTTTCTCTATCCCGAACACAAAAACCGCACCCTGCCGTTTTCGGTGGGGTGCGGTTTGCTTTTATTCGGCGGTTTCTTCTTCCATGAAGATCACCTTGGTATTGATGGGCAGATCCAGCCAGCGCAGGCCGTAGTTTTTCTGCCATTCCTCTCTGGTGCCGGGGTAGTAGACGGTCAGCGCGTTGCATTGGCTAAACATATTTTCTCCCGAAAATACACCCACGATCTTGGGCAGGGTGATCTCCTCCAAGGAGAGACAGCCCGAAAAGACGAGTGTGTAAATGCCGTATAGGGAGGGCGCCTCAATGGTTACTTTTTTCAAAGACCCACAGCTTAAAAACGCCTTGTGACCCAACTCCCGCAGAGTCGCGGGCAGGGTGACTTCGGTCAAGCTGTCGCAATTCTCGAAGGCGTTGCCGCCAATCACCTCCAGCTCGGGCATATCGGGAATCTGCCTTAGCGAAGAGCAGCCCATGAAGGCGGCTCCGCCCACGGTTTTGATGGAGCCCTTCAGGGTCACGTCGGTCAGGCTCTTGCAGTTTCCGTATATGCCGCCGGGGACGGTATCAAAGCTGGGGGGCAGGGTAGCGGATACGAGAGCCGTGCAGTTCATGAATACGTTTCCGCCCAGCTCGGTGACCGAATCGGGCAGGTGGGCTTCCGTGAGGGACGTACATTGATTGAAGGCGTTGCTTTCTATGGAGGTCAGCCCCTCAGGGAAGTTGATCCGCTCCAGGGCGAGGCACTTTGTGAACGCGGATTCCCGGATACAGGTCACGGTGTCGGGGAGCACCACCTCGGCGATCTGCTCCAGCCCGCTCAAGGCATTCTTACCGATCTCGGTCACGGGGATCATCCGATCCGCGCCCTCATCATAGTAGACGTTGGGCAGAACGATCCTACCCTCCGGGTCTCCGAGGACTTGGTTGATGATGGCGTAGGGCTTTCCCGCCTCGTCATAGGCGCGGGAGAATTTGGCCTGCTCCCATGCCCCCTCCGCCAGTCCGCAAACGGTACAGAAGCCGTTCTCATGAGTGTGAGGAAGCAGGGCGGCCTCGGGTCTGGTCTCGTCACAGCTCACGCAGGCGTAGATCAAGGTGCCCGTGCGGTAGCAGGTGGCGTCACCCGTGTCCGACAACTCCCACTCGTGGTTGCCCTTCTGGCACTCGGTACGGGTGTCGGGGGCTTCCGTCTCCTCCGCCTCGGTGATCTCCTCAGGCTGTCGTATGGGTGCCTGATAGGGAGGCTCGGGCTCGGGGCTCAGGAAGGGGAACAGAGATCCCAGAAAACTGCCGCCGGGCGTTCCGCCGGGTGCGGTACTGCCTCCGGGGCTATTCCCGCCAATCACCTGTACCCCTGCATACAGGCTCAAGCCGAGCCCTGCGGTCAGGACAACGGCCGCTGCCGCCACCAGCCACGGGATCACCCGCTTCTTTTTGCGGGAACGGGGCTTCACAGAGAGGGAATACAGCAGTTCGTCCGGCGCCTCAGACACGGCAGGCGTAGCCGACTCTGTCAATGCGGCCAACGAACGGGGCTCTGCCTCCCGCACGAACTCCTCGCGGATGCCGCCGATGAGCTCATATACCAGATCGCCTCTCATACGGAATACCCCCTTTCGGTGAGATAGACCCGCAATTTCTCACGGGTTCGATGGAGCCGTACCCAAACGGCATTTTCCGACAGTCCCACTTCTTCCCCGATCTGAGAGGCAGACAGGGAATACCAGTAACGCTGGACGAAGATCACGCGATCCTGCTTGGGCAGACCCCCAAGAAACGTGTTGAGCAGCTCGGTCAGCTCCCCGCGGTCACCGTCATCCGGGGCGGGAAAGCAGGACTCCAATTCATCAAAAGACTCCTCCAGATTCTTGTCCCGTTTCTCGCTGTGCCAGGAGCGCCAGCGGTTGAGGGACAGGTTGCGGACAATGGTAGCCAGAAAATGCCGCAAGGATGTGGGGCGGGTGGGGGGAATGGTGTTCCAGGTCTTGAGCCACGTGTCGTTGACGCACTCCTCGGCATCGGGTTCGCTGTGCAGGATATTCATGGAAACCGTGGTGCAGTAGGCTCCGTACTTGTCCGCCGTGTGGCGGATCGCCTGCTCATCGCGGGAAAAATACAGATCAATGATACCAATATCTTCCATATCGATCATGCTCCTTTCATTGAATTGAAGCAATGTTTACTGCCTTCACCTTATAAGACACGAAAAAAACGCAAACCTTACAGGAAAATGAAAATTTTTCAAAAAAATTGAAAGCCACCCCGCAGAGTGGCTTTCGCGCCCATGTCATTCAAGGGGATCTAAATACTGCTGGGATTGAAATCAATGCTCAGCACCGGCTTATGGGTGCCGCGACTATCCGCCGTGAACGCCGCAAGAATGGCTCCGAACATCCCCCGCGCGCGGCGGTTCAGACGGCACTTGACCACCATCCGCATGCGGTAGACATTGTCCACGCGGTACACAGGGGCCTCAAAGGGGCCGAAGGCCACGATGGGTACGTCGGAAAAGACCTCGGTGTTCTGCTTCTTCATTTCCTCGGACAGGCGCAGGCAGGCCTTTTGCAGCTCTCCCTCGTCGGGGCAGGTCAGGGTCATGAGCACCATGTCGCAGAAAGGCGGAAACTGGAGAAGACGGCGGATGCGGATCTCGTTTCTGAAAAAGGTTTCGTAATCCTGGGCGCAAGCCAGACGGATGATCTCACTGTCGGGATTCATGGTCTGGATCACCGCCAGTCCCGGCTTGTCCCCCCGCCCCGCACGGCCGATGACCTGGGTCAGCATGGAGAAGGTCTTCTCCCCCGCGCGGTAGTCGTCCAGATACAGGGACATATCCGCCATGAGCACCCCCACCAGGGTAACGTCGGGGAAATCATGCCCCTTGGTGACCATTTGGGTGCCCAGAAGAATATCCGCCTCGTGGTTGCGGAAATCTCCCAAGAGGTCGTTGTAGGCCGACTTGGTGGTGGTGGTATCGGCATCCATCCGCAGAATACGCGCCTGCGGGAAGACGGTATGCAGATCCTCCTCCACCCGCTGGGTACCAAAGCCCATACGGATGAGGTGAGGCGAGCCGCAATCGGGACAGGTATCGGGAACGCCGCGGCGGGATCCGCACCAGTGGCAGACCAATTCTCCCTCCCCGGCAAACCGCTTGACGTGGTAGTTCATGGCCACCGAGCAGCGGGGGCAGGTCACGGCGTGACCGCAGGAACGGCAGACCGTCTGGTGGCTGTAGCCCCGACGGTTGAGGAACAGCACCGACTGGTTCCTCTCTCCGTGAACCCGCGCCAGCTCCTTGGTCAGAATCTCTCCCAAGGGAGAGAGATGTCCCTGCCCCGGCTCTCCCCGCATATCCACAATGTGGACGTCGGGCAGGCGGGCGGTGCCGTAGCGTTGCTTCATGGTAATGAGGGTATACTTCCCTTCCACAGCCTTCTGATAACTCTCCAGAGACGGCGTGGCCGAGGCCAAAAGCATCAGAGCGTTCTCGGTAGCGCAACGGAAGCGGGCAATATCCCGGGCGTGGTACTTGGGATCCTGGTCGGATTTATAGGTATGCTCCTGCTCCTCGTCCATGACGATGAGCCCCAGGTTGGGCACGGGAGCGAACACCGCCGAGCGGGTACCCACCACGATGGAGGCCTCGCCCGACAGAATCCGCAGGTGGGAGTCCAGTCGCTCTCCCGCCGACAGCCCCGAATGGATGACCGCCACGTTGCGGCCGTAGCGGGTATGGAATATGCGAAGCATCTGGGGGGTTAGCCCAATCTCGGGGAGCAGAACAATGACACCTCGGCCGCTGTCCAGCACACGATCGATGGTCTCCAGAATGACGCAGGTCTTGCCGCTTCCCGTCACGCCGTGAAGCAGGGCGGCCTTGGGCTCGCCCGTGGCCAACAACGCTTCCAGCGTCGCTACTGCGTCGGCCTGCTCCTCGCTGAGACGATGGGCCGTGCGGTTACCCAAGCCCTCCGCCTCCGCAGAGGTGCGGTAGGACTCGGTTTCGGTCACAGCCAAAAGTCCCTTATCCACCAATGCCTTCAGGTGGGCGGGAGTCGCGCCCGTCATTTCACAGATCTCGGCTCCTCCCACGTTCCGTGTGGCTTCGGTGAGCAACTCCAGAATGCGTTTCTGCCCCTCTGCGCTCACCCGCGGATACCCCTTCTCTCCCCGCAGAATGGCCTCTGCGGTCTCCACAGTGCAGTTCAGCTCGTAGGAGCGCACCACGGGTACGTCGGGTTGGCGAACCGTCAACTCACGCCGAATGAGCTCCTTTCCGCAGAGACGATCCAAGGCCGCGGCGGCTTTAGCACCGAATCGGTGCTTGACGGTCTGCCCCGACACCGATCCGCGGGAGCGGACGTAATCCAGCACGATCAGATCCTGAGTAGACAAGGAGGCGCGGCGAGACTCATAGCGGTCATCCTCCGCCGCTGGCAGATAGTACTCCACCAGCGTTGCCAGCGCAGATGCAGGCACCACCGCCCGCACAGCGTCACCTACGGTACACAGGGTCGTCTCCTTCAAATAGAAGCACAAAGAAAGCTGTTTTTCGGTCAAAAACAGCTTTTCGCGGCAGACGCCGTCGATGGGCTTGATCTTTTCGGGGAGCAGACCGTGAGGGAGGTTAGAGGCATCACCCACCGACACCACCACGCCGAGCTGCTTGCGATTACCCTGCCCAAAGGGAACCGACACGAAAGCGCCCCGCCTGACCGCCGCCCTCATGAAATGAGGGATGAAATAATGGTAGGCACCGTCTATGCAGAACGGATTGCCCAGAATGTGTACAGCGGCGTACGTGGGTACGCCCGCATCACGCAAAACGGTATCCTGCTCTGTCATGGCGGTGCCTCCTTGGATATTTCGTTGGGTCACGGAATCAGTCTTCTTCGGCGACAAATTCGTCTGCGGCGGCCTCGTCGGCATCAGACTCCTCAGCGGTCTCGTCTACGGTCTCGTCTACGGTCCCGTCTACGGACTCCCCAACAGCAGACTCGTCTGCGGCAAACTCATCTGCGCCATCCTCGGCAGACTCAGCGGCCATTTCATCCTCGGCCTCCTCGTCCTCGTCAATGCGCAGATCCTCGTAGGGACGGTTGATGCCGGCCAGAATAGCCTGCTCCTCCCGCTCCTGCTCGGCGGGATCCTTGTGGACGATGGTGTAGTCGCCCTTATGGATGCGGCCGATGGCCAGCTTAACGGCCTTCTCGTCGCGGACTTCCTTGTCGATCATGGTGTTCAGGGGCTTGTCAGTCTCCTTGTTGCCGGTCATCTGACGCTCAGCCTCCACACGCTGACGGGTGTATTCGTTGGTGATCATGCGGGCGCACTTAGCGGTAGCCAGCGCGATCTCGTAGCGGTTGTACTCACCGCCCTTGGTGAGCTCGTTGATGGTAGGGTAAATCATGTTCTATCTCCTTTAATAATGAATCTGAATGGGGTGGATCAGTCCTCGTCCTCGTCCTCGGTCTCGTCCAGAGCGATGTCGCCGTCGCTCTCCAGACGGTTGGCGATGGTCTCGGTCTGAATGGCGGCCAGAATGACGTGCTCGGAATCCGTAATGATGACGGCACGGGTCTTACGGCCGCAGGTCACGTCGATGACACGGCCATCGTCCTTGGCGTCCTGAATGAGGCGCTTGATGGGCGCGGAATCGGGGCTGACCAGGGTGACGATACGCTCTACGGCGACCATATTGCCGTAGCCGATGTTGATGAATTTCATGGTGATATCCTTTCTTCCGTCACGGGTTATTCGATGTTTGGGATTTGCTCGCGGCGAGCGTAGGCAATAGCTTATTCGATATTTTGGATTTGCTCGCGGCGAGCGTAAGCGATAGCTTATTCGATATTCTGGATTTGCTCGCGGCGAGCGTAGGCAATAGCTTATTCGATATTTTGGATTTGCTCGCGTATTTTTTCCAGCTCGCTCTTGACCTCGGCCACGGTCTGCGCCATGGCGGCGTCGGAGCACTTGGAGCCGATGGTGTTGATCTCGCGGTTGGTCTCCTGGAGCATGAAGTCGATCTTACGACCCACAGCTTCCGAGGACTTGAACAGTCCCTCCAGGGCGTCGAAGTGAGACGCCAGGCGAACCAACTCCTCGTCGATGGCGACGCGGTCGGCGTAGATGGCGCACTCGGTGATGACACGGTTCTCGTCAAAGGTCGCTCCCGTCTCACCAAGGGCGGCGCGGAGTCTCTCCTCAAAGCGCACGCGGTAGGCGGCGACGTTTTCGGCGGAGCGGGCGGCGATGGTGGCCACCAAGGCTCGAATACCATCCAGCTTGGCAAGCACGTCAGCGGCGAGTCTTGCGCCCTCCCGCTCACGGGCGGCGAGGAAAGCGGTCACGGCCTCGGTGACGGCGGGGGACAGCTTTGCCCACACGGCATCGTCGTCCTCAGCGGTGTCTTCCTTAACAGGCACCATGACCCCGGGCAGGGTCAGAAGACGGGTGGTGGTCAGATCGTGATCCACGTTCAGCTCATCCCGCAGAAGCAGAGCGGCCTCTACGTAGCGGCGAGCGGCGTCGAGATCGGGCTCCAGCAGGGCGGCGCCGGACTGGGCGCGGGTATCCGTGAGGGATACCGAGAAATCCACCTTGCCGCGGTTTACGCCCATGGCAGAGAGAGTCGCCTTGATGCGCTCCTCCTGGGCCGTCCAGGCGCGGGGCAGACGGAAATTCAAATCCAAATAGCGGTTGTTGACCGAACGAAGCTCGACGGTCAACTCATAGCCTTCTCCCGCGACGGTGGCGCGGCCGAAAGCGGTCATGCTTCTCATATAGTGAAGTTCCTTCCGAAATTAGTGTTGGCATATCTATACATTTTATATTTTACACGATTTCAAAAATCTTGTCAATGGTTTTTGTGAAATTTCGGATTGGTTGCACAAAAGAAATTTTGTAGAGAAAGGGGCGTTGGGCAAAATGACGGAGCGGATGCAGGTTGCGGTTTGTAGAGATGTCAGCAATCCATTGTAGGGCGGGGGCTTGCGAGCCTTGCATGGCACGATCCCCTTCTCCACGGGAGAAAAAAGGGAGCGGCAAAGCCGCTCCCGGAAGGTTAGGGGACATAGTCGTACCGGACGGAGTACTGTGTGTTTGGATACCATTCAGAACCCTTGACGATTGCACTCCATTCAGCTTCCGTGCCCGTATAGTTGATAACAGTTAAAGAAGGGCAATAAGCAAGCGCAAATCCGCCAATAGATACCACACTATCGGGAATAACGATGGAGTTCAGGTCCGAGCAATTGGTAAATGTAGAATCACCGATGCGCGTCACGCCATGGGGAATCACGATAGAAGTTAAGCTGGAACAATCTCGAAATGCCAACGCACCAATGCTCGTCACGCCATCGGGAATAACAATAGAAGTCAAGCCGGTGCATTCATAAAACGCGGCATCGCCGATACTGGTGACACTGTCGGGAAGGACAATCGATGTCAAGCCGGAGCAGCCGTAAAACGCAGAATTACCAATAGCTGTAACGCCATCGGGAATATCGACAGAAGTCAAGCCGGTGCAATAACAAAAGACAGAATCCTCCAAACCGGTCATACGAGCGGGAAGGACAATTGATGTCAGGCTGGAGCAGCCGTAAAACGCACTTCTGCCAATTTCCGTAACGCTATCGGGCAGCACGACGGAAGTCAAGTTGACACAATTAAAAAATGCATTCAATCCAATACTTGTCACACCATCAGGAATGATTACCGATGTCAAATCGGTGCACCCGTTGAACACATGATACATAATACTCGTCACTTTTTCTCCATTATGTGTTGGAGGAATAGCGACAACCTTGTCTTTACATGTCCCGACTCCGTTTACATAGCAGGTTCCGTCCCCTTTAGAGCCATAGGTAAGTCCCTCGGAATAGAGCATTTCGATCGCATTTTTTTGGATACTGCCACAATTCGTGCATTCTGTATATCGGCTACCTTCCACGCCGATCTCGGGCTGTTTATCAACAATCCATTCTGCGTAAACATGTTCAAGAGTCGGTATAACCACTTGCTCTTCCAAAACCTCGTCGCAATCCGCACACTTCTGCCCTTCCGTCAATCCTGTCTCGGCGCAAGTCGGTTCAACAGCCGCCATGACAACGGCAACATGCGTATGGTTCGTTACCTGTTCCACAGCAGTTTGTTCGGACTCGACCTCGGTCTCAATTGCAGTCTCCTCCGTCTCAACAGGCGCCTCCAACTCCCGCGACACACGCCACCCGGCGGCGAGCCCCAGTAAGAAAACAAACAAGATTATCGCCGTGCCCACGACGACAAACAACCCCCTCCGCTTCTTCGGCGGCTCGGGAGGGATATATACGTTTTTCGATTCCGTGGCGTATACCTGCCCGTATTGTTTCTTCTCGTCCATCTTCACATCCTCGTTCTGCCGTCAAGGCATTTTTCTTATCCGTATTATACCATACCCCTGCGGGATTGTCAAGGAAGAAAAAGCAACCGCTTTTTCCTCTCCAAAACCCAAAAACTTTTTTCAAAACCTCCGTCATATTTCCCCAAAATCTTCGTCTTATATGGTATAATAACCCTACAGCCCCATTCCAACGAAAGGAGCAACACCATGAAAAACGAAAAGCCCCTCACCGACGCGGATATTGTGGCCCTCTACCTGGCCCGAAACGAAGCCGCTATTGAACATACCGCCCGCATCTATGGCCACTACTGCCTGTCGGTGGCCATGAACATTCTGAACAGCGAGCCCGACGCCGAGGAATGCGTCAACGATACCTACCTCAAGACCTGGAATTCCATCCCGCCCCAAAAGCCCACCGTCCTGCGGCTGTTTCTGGGTAAGATCACACGCAATCTGGCCATTGACCGCTACCGTCAGCGCAAAACCCGGAATCCCGAGTTTGACCTCGCGCTGGAAGAACTGGCGGAGATCCTACCCGCGAGGGAGGAGGAGGACTCCGACCTGCCCATGCTGCTGGCGGGATTTCTGGAGGATCTGCCCGCCGAGGAACGAAATCTCTTTATCCTGCGCTACTGGCACGGCCACTCGGTGGCGCGGCTGGCCAAGGCCTTCCGCGTAAAGCCCAACAACCTCTCCGCCCGCCTCTACCGCACCCGCGAAAAGCTGCGAATCTATCTCTCCGAAAGGGGGTATCACGTATGACCGAACGGAATAACGCCCGCGCCCTGAACGCCTTTGCCGCCATGAGCCGGATTTCCGACGACTATGTACTGGCCGCCGAGCAGATGCTTCTCGAAGCCGAGGCAGGCATTTCCCGCCCCGCAAAGCTCGAAGGTCGCTTCCGCCGTTTCCTGAACAGCGGATGGAGCGCCGCCGTGATTTCGGGCATTGTTGCTCTGGCTGTGCTGATTTTCATCATTCAAGCGGGGGTGAACGCCCCCGGCACCTACGAGCCCCCCGTAAAACCTGCGGGGAGTACCATTGAGATGAGTGACGAGGGGGTGAATTTTACCATAGCCACCGATATGGAGAATTACCCCGAGGGCACCGACCTCATCAGAGTGGTCATGACGGGTAAGGTCAAGGGAGAGATCTTTTCCACTATAAGCGGCTGGCATCTGGAACGGATTACCGAGGAAGGGTGCGATATCGTACCTATTTCCTTTGGTTTATTGCTCTTGGACTCTGTCAAGCCCGAACGAAACGAGTACGTTACTCTGAAAAAGAGAATCCACATTCATGACACAACCCTGATGGCGGGCACCTACCGCCTCCACGCCACGGTCTACGACGGGGAGAAGTACGTGTCCGTAGCTTGGTGTGAGTTTACGGTGGGGGAGATCGTGAGTGAAAGTGAAGGTAAAACAGGGGCAGTCACCTCGCCGGAAGCCTCGAAGCTTCCCTTCACCGTCACACTCGCACAAAGCATCTACACCACGTGGGACACCGCTCTGTCCGTCCACTTCCGCGCCAACAAGCCGGGGGTGCCCCTCAGCCGCGGCGACTGCTGGTCGATCTACCGCATTGAGGACGGAGAGCGCATCCATCTGGGCAGTCAATCCGCCGAATACGCCTTTGAGGGTGAGGATGTAGCCCTCGACGAGTATGCCGGGGAGCAGTACGCGCTGTCCATCAGCAAGGCAACGGGAGGAAACTGCGATACCCTTCCTGTCGGAGAATACGAATTGGTGTTCGATGGGTACGGATCGACCTTCTCCTTTGAGGTACTCGACTTACCCGAAGACACCATCACACGTTTCGCTTACTATCTGAGCAGCGGCCTTCTAATCTTGGAGGGAACAAACGATGTAGCAGCCCCGTTCTCAGCCGAGGGGTATCCCGTCAGCTACAAAGGCTTGACCGACGGTGACCTCGTTGAGATCCGTATGGGAAACTATATTCTTGAAACATGGCCCTGTCAAATCAAGGTCTACGCCGTCCGCAAGGTCGCAGACGGCACCGTGGACAACATCCCCGCAGAGCTTTTGGAGCAATTGAAGGAGAACGGTTGGTTCAAAGGAAACGAGTAACCCTCCGACTTCCCCACACCCAAAACCCCCGAGGGTCGGCTGAAAAAGCCGCCCTCGGGGGTTCATTTTCAATTGGAAGATCTCAGATCACATAGCGTAGTTGGGGTCCAGCTGCTTGAGCTCGTTGAAGGTATCGATCTCAATGATATCCTCAAAGGTGCAGGGACGCACAGCAATCTTGTAGTGATCGGGACAGTAGTCAAAGGCGACCTGATCCCAGTAGCGCTGCTTGCCGCCGGGCACCTTGCTGTATACGGTTTCCAGATCCATCTCCAGCTGCTTGCCGTCCTCCTCGTTCCAGTAGGAGATACCGTACATGTGGTAGCAGTTGACTCCACCCAAGGACAGGCTCTTGATGTAGCCTGCACTTCCCACGTTGAAGCACCAATCCTCGGTGACCTCGGTGGGAACGCCCAGGTAGTTGGAGGAGTACTGGTACTTGGTGATCAGAGCAGGATTGTAGAGAAGCAGATCCGACTCGAACACGTAGCTGTTCGAGAGCAGGTGTCGCGCAAAGTACGCGGAGGAGATGTTGTTGGTCTCGTTGTACACGTTGTTCTCAATGAAGCGGATGGTGGGGTACTTCAAAAGAAGCTGATCGAACTGCTCAGCAAGGTAGCCACGAACCAGGTAGATCTCTTCAATGCCCACAGCCAGAACGGCATCCAACAGGGAGTCGATGATGCGCTTACCCTTGACCCGCACCAGAGGCTTGGGGGTGTTGAGGGTAATGGGCACCAAGCGGGAACCGAAGCCCGCCGCCATGAACACGGCGCGCTTGACGCGGTAAGGCTCCAGAGCCTCCACACCCGCCTCGGTGATAGCGCCGTCGGTCACCATGCCCTTTTCGACCAGCTCGGTCAGAAGCTTGTTGACCGTGCCCAGGGAAATGCCGGTCTCACCGGATAACTCCCGCTGGGAAATCGCTGTGCGCTTGCCCTCCAGATATACCAGAATATCAAATTGCTTTTTCGAGAGAATCATGTTGTCGAAATTTCCTTTCTATGCTTTGCTATGCTTCTTGCGGGCAATGACCGCCATGCGGATCAGCCCCAGAATGCCCTTGAGGGCGAGGTTGGTTACCAAAATCATCAGGGATACTACGGCGGCCAGCTCCATGCCTCCCACGCTGTCCTTGAACTGGGAGATCATGAGGGAGATGGGTCTTGTGGTGGTGGTCGCCAGGAAGGAGACGGCCGAAATGGTCATCATGGCATTGACGAACAGGTAGGCGAACATCTCCAGAATCGTGGATGCGCTCTGGGGGATGAATACGTCCTTGATCATGCGGAGACGGCTCACGCCCAGGGTATCTCCCACCGCCTCCAGATTCTCATTCATTTTCCCAAAGGAGTTATACATCATGAGGTAGGGGGAGGACAGGAAGTGGGCTACGTTGGCCATGATCATGATGGCGACCGTGCCGTAGATGATGGTCTCCTTGAAGGTCATGGCGTAGGAAAGGCCCAGCACCAGACCCGGGATGGCCATGAAGGTCAGGGCCAGCAGATGGATCAGACGGGAGAGAGAGGATTTCATCCGCGCCGTCAGATAGGCGGTGACGTAGGACAGCACCGTACCCAGAAGCGCCGTAGCCAGAGCGATGACCAAGGAGTTGACCAGATATTCCAGTCCTCTCTGCTGGATCAGGTGCTCTACCTGAGCCAGGGTGGGAGTCATGTCCCGAGGATAGGCAACCACGAAGGCCTGCACCGCAAAGGACAGGATCGGCAGAAGAGCCACGCAGGATACCACCAGGCAAATAGCAAAGGCTACAGCACGGACGGGAGCCGACGTCTTGGAGGAGCCGGCTTTTTTGACGAAGGCAGATACCCCTTTTTCCTTGTTCAACGCGTCGGTGATAAAGGCCACCACGGCGGGGATCAACAGAAACAGGGCATATACGGTGCTCTGGCCGAAGCTTCCGCCTGTGGCGGCGGCGATCTCGGTATACATGAGGGAAGACAGCGTGTAGGTCTGCCCGCCGATGAGCACCGGCACACCGTAATCGGTGACGATCAGGGAAAAGGTGCTGAACACCGTGGCGATCAGGGGCTTTTTCAGGTAGGGCAGGGAGATACGGAAGAACTGCCGCACCTTTCCGATCCCCAGCACGTTCGCCGCTTCGTAGACCGACATATCCTCGTAGGTCAGCACGTCGGAGAGCATGATGTAGGCCACGGGGAAGGCATACATAACCGAGCCGACCACGATGCCCACGGGGCCGTAAATGGAGGGTGTACCGAAAAGCTGGGTCAGAATACCGTTATTCCCGAACAGGGTGGTCAGTCCGATGCCGTGGGAGATGGAGGGGATGAGCATGGGCAGGGTAAGCAGCACAGAAAAGATCCGCTTACCAGGAATACTCACGCGCACGGTGCAGAGCGCCAGCACGTAAGCCAGCAGAACGCTGATGACCGTGGCGATGAGGGAGAGAACAATGGAATTTCTCAGCGCGTCCCCGAACAAAGGAGAGTCAAACACCGTTTGGAAATCCGAGAGCCGCACCCCTGCAAACATACGGATAATGGGCAGGATCACGAGAATCGACAGGATCAGCGCCACCGCGATCTTGACGGGGGTACTGAAAGCCGCCGATCTCCCAGAAGAATTGCGTTTCATCATAAGAATCGATTCCTTTCAGCCGTCACTTGCCCTGCGAGGCGGGAGCGGCATACTTGGACAGGGAGGCGATCTTCTTATGCAGGTTGCCCACCACGAATTCTTCTACGTACTCGTTGGCGGGTTGGCTGATGATCTCCTCAGGGGTACCGATCTGGACGATGCGGGCTTTATCCATAACCATGATGCGATCAGACAGGGCAAAGGCCTCCTCCTGGTCGTGGGTGATGTAGATCATGGTGGTGCCGAAGTCCCGCTGAATATCCTTGATCACGTCCCGAAGCTGGAGACGGGTGGCCACGTCCAGAGCCGACATGGGCTCGTCAAAGAGCATAATGGCGGGATTGTGGATGAGGGTGCGGGCGATGGCGACTCTCTGCTGCTGGCCGCCCGAAAGCTCGGCGGGATACTTGTCCTTCAGCTCGGAAATGCCCAGAAGCTCCAGCATACGGAGCGCCCGATCGGTAATCTCGGCCTTGGTGGCCGTTTTCTCCTTCTTGGCCTTAAGGTAGGCGGCGTAGACTACGTTGCCCAGCACCGTCATGTTCTCGAACAGAGCATAGTTCTGGAACACGATGCCCATGGAGCGAGCCGAGGCAGGGGTATTCGTAATGTCCTTGCCATCCAGCAGGATCTGTCCCTCGGTGGGCGTCAGGAGCCCGATGATGATGCGGAGCAGAGTGGTCTTGCCACAGCCCGAAGGGCCGAGGATAGAGAGGAATTCTCCTTCGTAGATATCGGCGCCGACGTGATCCAGGGCAGGGTGCGTCGCGTTCTTCTCATATTTTTGGGTGATGTCCCGCAGGGACAGCTTGACGTTCTTGTTTTCCATTAGCTGAGGGTCCATTTATCCAGAAGCTGGGCCTTTCTTTCGGGGGTGTTGTTGCTCATGTCGGAGTAGGTGACGTCGGTGGGGAAATTCTTGACGGTGAAATCCTTATCCTTGTAGAGCTTTTCGGGATAGAAGCGCTCGCACATCTCGGGGGTGATGTGGTTGACGAGGAAATCGAACACCTCCATAACGGCGGGGTTGGTCTCGTTACCTGCGATCACAGCCTGCCCGTACAGGGAGTAAGGCGCGCCCTCCTCGAAGATGAGGATCTTCAGGTTCTCGCCCTCGTTGATCTGCTGAACGGCGTGGGAGATCATACCGAAACCAATGGCGACTTCCTTGGTGATGAGCTTGTTGACGGGACCCGAGCCCGAGGACTCAAAGGCCAGAATGTTCTCGGAAAGGGAGGTGAAGTACTGCAGAGCCTTCTCCTCGCCCCAGGCGTTGACCAAGGACAGAAGGAACATGTAGCCCGTACCCGAGGTCTTGGGGTTGGGCATGGAGATCAGACCCTTGTACTGCGGATCCAGAAGATCCTCATAGCAGGTGGGCTCGTCCAGCCCCTTGGCCTCGAAAACGTCCATGTTCAGAATGACGGCGCCGCCGTTGCGAAGCTCGGGGGCGTAGAAGTTGCTGACCACGGTATCCTCCGCAAAGCCGGAGAAATCAATGACACCCGTCAGATCCGCAAATACGCCGAGGGAAACCAGATCGGCGGCGTTGCCGTACTCCAGGTCGTGGGTGATGTGGCATTCCACGTTCTTGCCTGCGGCCTTCATGAGGTTCGCCTGATCGCCGCTGGACTTGTAATCAATGCGGATATCGTACTGGGGAAACTGTTCCTTCATACGCTGATTCATGTAATCAATGCGGAAACTCTCGGCGCTGGTGTAGATGACGATGGTCTCCTTCTTGGAGCATCCCGCAAAGGACAGACAGCCCAGAGCCAAAACAAGGGCGAGGGCGAGCAGACATACGCGTTTCATCGTGTTCTTCATGATCAGATTCCTTTCTTTTTTGAGTTCTCTTGTTCATTTTTTTGTTTTAAGGGGTCATATCCTGAACGGCACGACTCCAAAAAAGGTCGAAAAAACGGCAAATTCGGCCCTCCGTTCATGCCGGAGGGCAAAATTTGCGAATTTGAACAGGTCAGTTCTTGGAATCGGTGTTGATCACCAATTCCTCCTCCACCTCTTTGTTGGCGTTCTCGTCGATGTGAAGGACGGTGGCCACCTTTTTCTTGGCCTTTCTCCACAGGATCACGGCGGTAGCGCCTACGGCGATCACGATGCCGCTGATGGAGGTAATGATAACGGTTGTAGCCGCGGGATCGATATACAGCGCGGTAACGGGAATGATAGTCATAACCTTCTCCTTATTGCGGGCGCCATATGTTTGAGGTTTGTCGTTTGCACGGTCAAAAGCCGTTCATTTTGCGCCCAACAAAGGTATTATAGCACACATTCTCCCGAATGTCAAGACTTTTTGCGTTTTTCCACCAAGGAAGTCAGCAGGTAGTTTGCACCAACCTCGCCGGCCTTGCCCTGATTGTAGATATGCTCGGCCAGCACCTTCCCGATCTTGACCTCGTACTCGTCGGCACGGGCGAAGAGATCCTCGGCGATGGCGCGGCACTCGGCCAGCTTGTCTTTGTCCACCGAAACGCCCACGGTGTCGCGGAGGGTGATCTCCACGGGGGTAAGCCCGATGCGCTCCCAGTTGGGATTCATGCACTTCATCTTGGTATTGACGAACAGGGCGGGACGGCGGGTGGCGAAGCAATACTCCAGCGCGATACCCGACCAGTCGGTGATGAGCAGATCCGAGGAGTAGACGGATTTGTTGACGGTGAAATCCAGTTCAAAGGTCAGACCGTCGCCCACCAGATGGGCAAAGCGCTCGGTAATGGCCTGCATCCGTGCGCCGTAGCGCTTCACGTACTCGGGATGAGGACGGACGGTGATGTGGTACTGATCGCAGTACAGGGACTCAATGAGGGTATCAATGCAGGAATCCAGAAGGTTGTCCTCCTGCCAGGAGGGAGCGATGAGAATTTCCTTGCGGGGGCCTGCCACGTGGGTGGCTCGCTCAGCCTCTCCCGCCTCAATGAGCTTGTCTGCCAAAGGATAGCCGAACTCTACGAGCTTCTTGGCAGGGAGCTTGTACACCTCCTCGGTGGCACGCACCTCACGGACAGCGTGGGGGCCGACGCAGAAGATGGTGTCAAAGGCATCCAGAGCGCCCTCGCGGAAGCCCATGTGAATGCTCATCATGTCGTGGGGGATATACACGTACTCGATATCCTTCTTCATGATGGAGCGCTTGATATAGTACTTGTCCAGATCGGGGGTGGTCATGACGATGATATCGGCCTCGGCCTTCATCATCAGGGGAATCATCTTCTTGAGACCGATGTAGTAGGGCTTGATGCGAGGCTCGCTTTCGGCCAGAGTGAAGATGGCATCGTTGGGGTCGTTGGTGATATAGTGGATGACGATGTTGGAGCGAGCCAGCAGCTCCTTGATGACGGCTTCAAAATACTTGTAGAAGCCGCTCTTTTCGGAGTAGATCACCAGGTGCTTGTTGACCACCGAGAAGAACTTCTTGTAGTCCTTCTTCTCGCGGGCGCGGTACTCGCGCCAGTTGGGATCCTTCTGCTTACCGCCCTCCAGAGCCTCGATGTCCGCCAGGGCCTTGCGGCTCCGCTCCAGGGCGTCATAGTCCACGTACTTCTTGGGACTTATGACGGCGTTGAGAATGTACATCTGTGCGATGGAGAAGAGGTTACTGGCTACCCAGTACCAAGCAATACCTGCGGGCACGCCGATACCGAGATACAGGGAGATGCCCACCGAGAGGATGGTCATACCATGCTGGTTGAGCTTGCTCTGCTCGTGCTGGAGCACGTTGGAGAGGTTCTGGGTAAAGCACATGATCCAAGAGGACAGGCCTGCGATGATGGGCATGAGGATGTAGAGACCCCACACCTCGGAGGGGACGGTGGAAAGATTGAAACCCAGGAAGGCGCCGTCAAATTCCTTGATGGCTTGGATGGAGATATTTCCCGTCAATTCTATTCCGTCCAGCGCGCCGCCCTTGATGGCCTCGATGAGGGCGAGCTGGTAGGAGGAGGATGCGGTGTCAATGCCGCATTGCTTCACCCACGCATCGATGGTGGCGGGATCAATGGCGAACAGGTGATCCAGCGGGTGGTAGATGATCTCCACCACGCCCAGAAGCAGAATGATCTGCGCCGCCAGAGGCACCAGGGAGAGCATAGGGCGGTACTTATGCTTCTTGAAGAGCTTGGCTTGCTCCTCGGCGATGGTATCCATATCGCCGTAGTGGTTGGCCTTCAGGAAGTTGATCTCAGGCTGGATCTTGATCATCTGAATGGAATTCTTGTGGATCCAGACCGACAGGGGAAGCAGCACGATCTTGGTGGCCAGAGTGAAGAGAATGATAGCCCAGCCGTAGTTGCCCACCAGCATCCAGCACCATTTCATCAAGTATCCCAGAGGGATACAGATTATTCGCATAATTTCATCCATGATTGACTCCTTACGATCAGTCGTAAATATTCTTGTGGAGATCTGTCTCTGTACGCAAATGCCAGTTGTTCAGATCTCTGCCGGGACCCAGGATCTCGTATTCCGCGTTGATATAGTTGCCTTCGTACAGAGTTCCCTGAACCAGCTGGAACAGGTAGCGGCGGGAGCGGTTCTCATCCTCGGGAATATCGAAGATGTTCTCGCCAAAGTCAGTCGCCTTGTCCGAGCCTGCGGCAACCAGCACGGTAGCCAGTACGTCTCCGGCGCCGACCTGCGCCTTGGATTCCTGCAGCTCGCCCTCGGATACGCCTGCGGACTTGGCCAACAGCGTGGTCACGTGGGGCTTATTGGGGAGGGCGGTATCCGAACCGATGTTGCAGTGATCTCCCAAAATGAGGATGGTAGCGTTCTCGTAGACACCCATCCGCTTCATCTCCTTGATATAGGTAGAGATGATCTTGAAGCTCACCGCCATGGCTACGTTGGAATCGTTGCGCTCGTCCCCCTCAGCGGGAGCGAAATCAGGATCGTAGCGATTGGGGAGATGGCAACCCGAAATGTGAATATAGGAAATGCCGTTTTCGGCGCTGCGGAACGTGAATTCTTCATCCGAGATGACGTCGTACGCGCTCTTCATATCGGTGTTGTACTCGGGATCCTCCAGCGCGTAATCCACGTACTTATCGTACATGGGGGTACTGACGTTACCCAGGGTGTGCCGCACAAGGAAGGGCACGTAGCGGTACAGGGAGATACGGATCATATCCATGGAGAGACTTGCGCGCTTGACGATCTTGTAGCTGACGTTGCCGGAGGTGTTGGATACGAAGTCCCGCATATGCGTTGCGTTCATGTAGCCGTAATAGTCGTCGGTATACACGTTGATGTCAAAGTTCCGCTCCTTGAGCGCCTGCAAGTAGGGAGACTCGCTGTAAGCGCCCTTCATATAGGAGCCGCGCGTACCGCTGAAGTCGTTCTCCACACCGGTTACGAGGTGGGGGACAGCAGGATAGGTTCGGGGGTAGAGAGAAATATAATCGCTGAAGTGGGTAAAGCCCTGGAGCTCGGCAAATATCTCGGGGCACTCCGCCAGAGCTCTGTCCATATAGGTATAGTCGAAGCGGTCCACAATGAAGACGATGACGTTGTTATCCGTAGCCAAGGTGTCCAGATTCTTGACGGTGAGCACCTCGTTTGTGATGGACACATCACCCTGATAGCCCGTTTTCTCCGAAGCGTACACGTCGGTGGTCAGGGAGATCACCACAAAGGAAATCACAGTCATACCCACCAGCGCCACCACGGCTACCGTTGCGGCCAGGCGGATGATTTCTTTGAACTTATGAAGCAACAGCATCGCCACGATACAGGCCGCCACCACCACGATCCAAATGATGAGGTTGATGACGTTCTGTGTCATGGAAATGGTCTCGCCCACACCGTCTCCCGTCAGCGCACCCGCGCCGAGACTCAGGTAGTTACCCTGAATGAAAAGCATGAAGGACAGACCGAAAATCAGGCCAAAGCAGACGTCGAAGGCGCGTCCCCGCAAAAGCATGAGCAGGCCGAAGAGCACGGCAGCACTGGCCACGGCGACAAGCCCGCACAGCATCCAGAAATCCCACAGAACGAACTTGAATTCGTCCATGTTGTTTCCATAGATCTCGAAGGGGCCGAAAAAGCACAGCGTCAGGGGAGCGAAGAGGGAGAGGAGCAGGCTGACAAGCCACTTTTCCTTCACGGTGTACCCCTTGTACGGGTTCTTCTTGGCAGGCTCCCGGTTGGCGGCAGTCATTGTATGGGAGGAGGGGGTCTTACGGGCCTCGGATTGCGATTTAGATTTGCTCATACGTCTATCTCCATTCTTAAAATCCGCGAAAAACACGGCAGAAATAATTTCACAACTTATATTATAACACATTTCTCTGCAATTTTCAATAGAATTGTGTAAAACATTTATATAATTCAGTTTTCTTTATATACGATCTGTCTTTTCTTCCTTTTTCGGCAGGATCTGTTTACATGAGATCGGGTTTATGGTATCCTGTAGCCGAGCATCGGGCTTCCCGAACGCAGGCGCCCGGCAGAGCGCCTCCATTTCCATTGATTTTCGGTAATGGCACCTGTGCTTGCACCTGTGCTTGCACAGTGCTTGCACAATCTGTTTCCCCTTGACAAATCCCCCGAAATCCGCTATAATATACCCATCCGATCACCACCCAAGGAGGCCAATCACCATGCGCGCATTCATTTACACCGGCGGCGCCGTCCGCACCGAATTCATCACCGAGCATCCCAAGGCCGACGATCTCTGCATCGCCGCCGATTCGGGCTACCATACCGCCGTGGCGCTGGGGGAGCGCATCGACCTTTTGTTGGGGGATTTTGACTCCATCGGGTCCATCCCGCGAGACGGCAAATTCGAGATTCAACAGGTGCCCGCCGAGAAGGACTACACCGACACCCAGCTGGCGGTGGAGATCGCCATTGACCGCGGCGCCGAGGAGATCGTCATTGTCGGCGGCCTGACGGGGCGCTTGGATCACACCCTCTCCACCCTGGCCATTCTGGAGGACATCAACGCCCGCGGTCTCCACGGCTACATCACCGACGGTCAGAGCCGCGCTCACTACTTAAAGTCCTCCTCCACCCTCATTGCCCGCAGTGGGTACAAATATCTCTCGCTGATCGCCGCCGACGAGGTGGTGAAGGGCGTGGATATCGAGGGATGTAAGTACCCCTTGAAGCGCGCCACCCTCCGCCGCCGTACCCAGTTCGCCGTCTCCAACGAGATCACGGGGAACGTGGCGTTTATCGCGGTGAAGAAGGGCGGAATGTATATCATTGAATCCAGGGATGCGTGAGGCATCCTTCCCCGAGCCGGATGATCCGACTCGGGGCTTTTTTCACAACGTATCCTCCACCTATTGACAAAGTCCGTCGCATGTGGTATGATATATTTGTGCGTTTTCCACAGAGAAATCCACAATTCCACAAGGAGATCGCTTTCATGAAAACAAAAGCCCTCTGCGGCATTCTGGCCGCTCTGATGCTCCTTTCCTCCGTAGCCTGTACGGGTGGCGGAAACGAAACCGAAACAACCGCCGACCTCACCGCAACGACTCCCGAGACCAAGGGAGAAACGACGGCCTCCCCGGAAACCGATGTAGACACGGAAGCTTCCGCGGAAGCATCCACAGAAGCAGAGACCGAGCCGCCCATTGAGATCCAAGTACCCGCTTACGAGGACATTGGGCTGACCGCCCTCTTGAACGATTCCGACGTTCCCTATGCCCCCGCCGACATGACACTGGAGATCCGCGACGGCTACTCCTACCTGCTCAGCGGCAAGGTGCAGTACAAGTGCGGCTACCCCATCACCGCCAAGGAGGGCGTGACTCTGGTGGACGCCAAAGCTCTGGCCGATCTTCTGGGCTTTGATTACGCCAAGACCGAAACCGCCGCCATCCTCACCCGCAACGGAATCACGCTCACCTTCACCGCAGACAAGGCGGAGGTCAATCTCAATGACACCGTCCACCCCTTCCCAACGGTGGTCAAGCAAGGAGACACCTATCTCATCGCCGCCGATTACGTGGCCCGCTGGATGGGCTACACCGCCAAGACAGAGGATACTTCCCTGTTCATCACCAACAACGAATCCAACCTGACAGAGGAGGCCAAAAACGATATGAACGACTACTATCAGCTCTACAAGGATGTCATCTACAATTACGATGATGTGGAGATTGATCAGACCGGCGTGGGCCTGTACGAGAAGACCCCCTACGAGGATCGCCTGGTGGGTATTGCCTACACCACCTGGCACTCTCCTACCTTCACCAATTGGGGAAAAGGCTCGTGGGATCTGCCTCTGGACGGCCCCTACTCCTCCGACGACCGTGATGTGATCTACAAGCACGGTATTCAGCTCCGCGACGCCGGTATCGACTTTGTATTCGTAGATTGGACCAACAACACCGACTACGACCCCGAAACCATGCGGGATACGCGCTCTGACTTCCGCATGATCGAGGAGGCCACCGACGCTCTGTTCGAGGTGTGGTCTACCATCGAGGGTGCGCCCAAGATCTGCATTTTTGCAGGCCCGGGACACAACGGCATCGGCAGCGTGAACAACGGCAACCACCAGAAAAAGGTGGATCAGATCTACCGTGACTACGTGGAAAAGTACCCCGATCTGTACTTCAGGTACGAGGGAAAACCCCTGCTCATGTGCTATGGTGCAACGCCTAACCAGTACGGTACCCGCCCCGCGTGGACGGACGATCGCTATACCATCCGCTGGGTCACGGGCTACGTCGGCCAGCAGACCAACCTGTACTCTACCCGCACCATGGCCACCCGCGGCTGGTGGAGCTGGGAGGAAAGAGGACTCCAGACCTATTCCATTCTGAAAGATAAGGTAGAGTGCGTCACCTGCACCGCCTCCAGCCGTGCCCAGAGCAAGGAAGGAGAGCCGGACTACATCCCCGCCTACGGCCGCGAGAACGGCATGACCCTCAAAAAGCAGTTCCAGAGAGCCAACGATTTGGGCGCAGGCATGGTCATTCTGATCTCCTGGAACGAGTGGGTCGTAAACGAGCAGCACTCGGTAGAGATATCCAAGGATCTGGAGCCCTCCCAGGTACACGGCACCTTCTACTACGACCTGCTCTGTGAGCAAATTAAGAAATTCAAGGGACAGATCGCCCTTGGCGAAACCGCTGAATAAAGAGGAATCATCATGCGAGAACGTTACGAAAAAGTCCTGCCCATCGGCGTAGGACTCTATGAGAAGACCCCCGCAGCAGAGCGCAAGGTAGGCATCGCCTACACCACCTGGCACCGTCCCGAGTTCCCCCGCTGGGGCAAAGGCACGTGGGATATTCCCCTGGACGGCCCCTACTGCTCTGACGATCGTGAGGTCATCTACAAGCACGGTATCCTGCTCCGTGACGCAGGGATCGACTTCATCTTCGTGGACTGGACCAACAACACCTGTTATAATCCCGCCACCCAGCGGGACAGCAACCCTGCCTTCCGCATGATCGAGGAGGCCACCGACGTCCTGTTCGAGGTATGGTCTACCATCGAGAACGCCCCCAAGATTTGCCTCTTCGCAGGCCCCGGCCACAGTATGCCCGAAAATCTGGAGAACGGCAACCACCAAAGGAAGGTAGATCAGATCTACCGCGACTACGCATCCAAGTACCCCGATCTCTACTATCAGTATGACGGCAAGCCCCTGCTCATGTGCTACGGCGCTACCCCCAACTTCTACGGCGCAGACCCCGTCTGGACCGACGACCGCTTCACGGTGCGCTGGGTCACGGGCTACGTCGGCCAGCAGGGTGATCTGTACGATCCCGAGACCATGCGCTCCCACCACTTCTGGAGCTGGGAAGAGCGTGGCACCCAGACCTATACCGTGAAGGACGGTCGCGTGGAGTGCATCTCGGTCACCGCCTCCAGCCGTTCCCAAGGCACCGAAGGAGGCCGTGGCTATATTCCCGCCAGAGGCCGACG
Organism: Eubacteriales bacterium; assembly: GCA_045645165.1. GTDB lineage: Bacteria > Bacillota > Clostridia > Oscillospirales > CAG-272 > CAMEON01. The sequence continues at coordinate 4,159 of JAZRIF010000044.1, read as the reverse complement.
GGACGGCGAGACCTTCCGCGAGCAGTTCGGCCGCGCCTGTGAGTTGGGAGCGGGGACTGTCATCCTCATTTCTTGGAACGAGTGGACTACCAGCGAGCAACTGTCCATGGAGGTCTCTAAGGATCTGGAGCCCTCCAAGACGTTGGGTACCTTCTACTATGACCTCATGAAGGAGCAGATCAAGAAGTACAAAGAGTCGTGATATCGGTCAAAAAAGGCACACCCTCTCCTCTGCAACTTTAGCGGAGAAATCAATTTCATAGTGTAGGGCGGGGGCTTGCTCCCGCCGCATTTTTTATACTTATAAAATGACAATTCGTTTTGTAGGGGCGTTCATTGAACGCCCGCGGGCGAACAATGTTCGCCCCTACTCGGATATACCAATGCTTCAATCAGAGAATCGAATAAAGGCATTCCTTCGGCGGGAGCAAGCCCCCGCCCTACGACGTGTCATTTCTCTACGGATAGGTGTTCGGGCTTCCGCCCGATTGAGCGTGGATTGCCACGCGCTATGCTTGCCCCAGACACGAGCGTCGGGAAAGCAGAAAAAGCATAACACGCATTGATAATTTTTCTCTCGAAATGCGTTATTGATTTTATAATTTTTTTGCTGTATAATATAGGTGTCGACAAAAGAAATGCTTTGCAAAGCAATCACCTGCATAAGGAGGAAAAAATGAAACTTGCAATTGGAGAAAATATACGCAATTTTCGAAAGAAAAACGATTTGACGCAAGAAGCACTTGCCGATCGTTTGGGCGTAACCTATCAATCAATCAGTCGTTGGGAGAACGGCACGACCTATCCGGATCTTGAACTGATTCCCGCTATTGCCGAGGTGCTTGCCGTGACTGTTGACGAGCTGCTTGGAATGCCTCAAATTGAAAAAGAAAAACGTGCGGTTCAAACATTTGATGAACTTCGCCGCGAGTGTATAAAACGTGATTATGATGCCGATAAAATTGTTGATCTTCTTCGTGATATACGCAGAAATTATCTCAACAGTGATTCTGCATGGCGTCCGTGGAGCGAAGGAAACGATAGAGCGTTCCGCGATCCTAAAATACTTCCCGAAGCACGTTTGCTGGCAGAAGCCTACCTTGAACGTCACCCTATGCATCCGCACACAATCGAAACAATGGCGGAAATCGAGGATGAGGAACATTTAGAAGACTTTTTGGGTAAATATACAACACCCTTTGATTGCTCCGCGCGAGCCCTGCTATTTAATAGGTATTTTCGACGTGGTGATGCAGAAAAATTTGAGCCGGAACGTAGATATCAATTGTATCAAGCATTTAACACTTTACTTTGCCCACGCTACCTGCTAAAATGGGGAGAAAGCAGCGAACATAAACAAGCAACGGATAAATTTATGGAAACTATGCTTTCATTAATTCGCTGTGATGCTGAGGATGACCGCCCAGATATGTGGATAACAGATCGTATTGAACTCGGACTTAAATCTGCGGTACGATCAATATCTGTAGGTAATCAAGATGAAGCTCTTTCGCAAACAGAAACTGTAGTAAAGTTGTTAGAGGATACAATGATGATTACAGATGAAATTCTATTGCCAACGTCATGCCGTTTTCTTGACGGAATGGAATGGCGTGCCGAAGAGGATTGGATGAATCGTGATAATAATCCCGACAGCCCGGAAGAGCGAATGATTTATATGGATACTCAAATGAACGGTATGTGTAGTTGTTATTGCATATTCCCCAGCAATTATTATGATATTCTCAACGGAAATGATTTTGAACCGCTCCGTGATCATCCAGATTTTACAAAACTTTGCGAACGTGTAAAAGCGTTAATTGTTACCAAACAAAAGGAATCGTAATTCTCTCGCCCCGCCTCGCGCGGGGCTTTTCTTTGTTTTCCGCATATTAAAAGCCACCACGAAACGTGGTGGCTAAAATTCAATTTTACCGCTAATTTTGCACGCCCTATGGGGTGTGCCTTTTTTCATCAAATTGTCGGGAATCTCTAACACGGCGTGGTCACATGGATTCAATCCGTCTACCCGGCTCGGAGAGTCGGGCGGTGATCCTTATCACGTACCGAACGCGTATGGATATGCAGTCCCTCCGTCAAAACGGAGAGAGCCGACTCCTGTTTTTCGAATACAGCGTACGAAACATCAACGTCCCCCGCGGTGACCGCCGCCACCGCCGTGTCGGCCGCCGCCGCTACCGCCGTTCGAACGGGGCGTATAGGTGCGGGTGGTATATTCGCGAACAAAAGAATCCTTTTCGCGGGTCAGCTTCAGCTTGGCGTACCGCTCCAGCGGATAATCCACCGATGCGTTTTTCTTTTTATAGGCAGCCACCACGCCCGCACAGGCAATGAGACCGATGATGAGAGCGATCACCGCCGACACGCCGATGATCACGGCCCAGGGAGCCCCCAAGCGCCCTGCATAAGCCACGGCAGACCACTTGAAGAAGGATGCCGCGCCCTCATACACGTAGCCGCTTTTCAGATTGTTGTAAACATCCCTCTTATCGAGTATGTAGTCCACTTCCTTTTGGTTGATGTCATAGTTGGCATCACCGTAGGTGTACATATTGTAGTAGTAGGTGCGGTTGAATTCCTCATAGGTCACCACCAGCAGTACCGCATCGGTTCCTTTGAGGTTCTGCACACGAGTGCAGTAATCGTCGCCGTAGAAATCGTCGTATCGATTCTCGGCCACGTAGGTAGCAAAATAGAATTCCACCCCGTGCTCCGACGAGAGCTGTTCCATGTGGGCGGTCAGATTCACCGCTTCATTGGCGGTCAGCATACCCGAGGGATCATACACGCGGACATGGTCTTCGGCCGCCCCCACGGACACTACGCAAAGAATCATCAGGCAGAGCGCCGTAAGCAGCAGCACCATCACTCGTTTTCCATAAAGCAGAGTTTTCAAAACAGCATACCTCCGATCAGCGAAAGTATGGCCGTCGCGGGCAGGGCGATGGCCCCCGCCAGTATCGCCAGCTTAGGGTAGCTAACGGGCAGCTCACCATAGATTTTGCCCGTTGTACCGTTGATGGCAAAGGTGTACACCCGACCATCCTTATGGGTATAGGTCAGGATCCAGATGGGCAGCAGAGCGTATTCCCAGTGGCTTTGCTTGATGTTCACCTTGGTTTCGGTGGGCTGGATGGTGTTGTACCCACCCGTAACGGTGCGTCGGAGCAATTCAGCGGTGTATGCGTGCATCCGCTCCCGCACCTCCTCGGACAAAGCATCCCGCTCAATATCCCGCTTCTTGGCGTAAAAACCCGACAGGTAGGGCATGGAGAAGTCCATCAGCTCCTCGGAGGGATAGGGCAGTACGCCTTCCAGCATCTTTTTATCCGCATCCGAAAGAGCGCAGGTTACGATATCCTCAAAGTGAATATCTCCCGCCCGTTCGACTTGATAGACCCGCGTCTCGGTATACGTATAGTCCCCCATACGCCAGGTGCGAATCTTGTGGGCGTCAAAATCCGTCGCGCCGTCGGCATCGGCATCGGTGACCCAGAAGGGATAATAAACACCCCGGATCTGCTCTGCGTGGGCACGAGTCTTAAAGTCCTTGGGCAAGAACCATTTGTTCTTGCACCATTTGAGAAACATTCCCTCGGCTTCTTCCTTGGTGATCCGGAATGGCACCACCTTGTGGGGCTGCAGCTGCCCCGACAGCCGTCCCGCGTGCACCACGGGATTGTGGCAGTAGTAGCAGTAGTCAGCCACCGTGTTGTGATCTGCCACCACCTCGGCGCCGCAGTTGGGGCAGGTGAACAGGTTCATCTGCTCGCAGTACGCTTCTCCGTCGGCGGCTTGCTTTTGCGCGGCCTCGGCCGCGCCCGAGCCCGCCAGCTCCGCCTCGTCAAACTCCGACAGACAGAACTCGCAGGCAAATTTTTGCTTCTCGGGGTCAAAGCCTAACCCCGCCCCGCAACAGGGGCATTGGTAGGCTACGGTCTGGTTTGTGGACATGGTATGTTTTCCCTTCTGTATTTTTTAGGGATGCAAATTTGGGTTTGTAGGGGAGCGGAGAACGACTGGGGGACTTCTTAAAAGAAGCTCCCCCAGACCCCCTCAAGAACTTTAAAAAAGGATTATTTGTCAATATCTTTTTAAGGTTTTTGGAGATCCAAGAACCTTTTGCAAAAGGTTCTTG
>JAZRIF010000043.1:0-2807 GCA_045645165.1 Eubacteriales bacterium | reverse complement strand
TTTGAAAGTTTTGAGGATTCTTAAGGAACTTTTTCAAAAGTTCCTTAAGCGGGGTCCAGGGGCAGAGCCCCTGGCCGATAAACTGCAATTTGGATTTTTATTGAAGTTTACAAAAAATGATTTTGACTGTAACCTCCCCGCCCCAAATCCCGTCTATAAGGGTGAGAGATCCCAAAAGGAGGTCACGTTTATGGAACAACGCATTTCCGATGCAGATATTGTGGAGCTGTACTTTGCCCGTTCCGAGGAAGCCATCGCCGCGTGCCAAGTGAAGTACGGCGCGGCCTGCTACCGAATTGCTTACAGTATTCTGTATTCCGAGGGGGATGCCGAGGAGTGTGTGAACGATACCTGGCTTCGCGCCTGGAACGTTATCCCTCCCGATAAGCCCACCCGCCTGGGGGCATACTTAGGCACCATCACCCGTCGCCTGGCCCTGACTCGCTATGAACACAACCATGCCGCCCGCCGTTTTGCGGGGGTGGAATCCTCTCTGGAGGAGCTGTCAGAGTGCATTCCCGAAAACAGCCTCAGCATCGCCGATGAAACGGTTCTTCGCATGGCGATCAACGGCTTTTTGGCGTCCCTTCCTACCCGCAACCGCATGATCTTTATGCGGAAATACTGGTATTTGGATAGCGTGGCGGATATCGCAAAAGCCTTCGGCATGAGCGAATCGGCGGTAAAAGTCACCCTCCACCGCACGCGGGAAAAATTCCGCAAATGGCTGACAAAGGAGGGAATCTACCTATGAAACCCTATGATCTTTTGTCGTACATGGAGTTGGCCGATGCGCAGTACGTGGAAGAAGCGTCCGACCGTAGTTTGCTGTTGTACCGCAAGCGCGTGAGGCGCACCCGTTTTACGGCTGCTGCCTGCCTTGCGTTGGTTGTGTTGGCAGGGGCGCTGTTCGCAAAACCCGCCCTCTACGCATGGGAGACTCGCAATACCGTCACCTCTTGGCCTACCTCCATCATTCGTTTTCCCGGTGCCACCGTGAAGCCCTCGACACCCATCTACGTTTCAGCGGAAATGCCCTCCCAAAAGAAATTTTCCGCCGACACCCCCTTCACCCTCTCGGTAGGTTTGGGTCAATCATCGAACTACGAGTACGCCACCCTGTCCATCACAGCACAGCACTTTGAGATCACCGACAAGGACGGAAATACCGTCATCGACCGCTACGTACGCACGCTGTCCGACTTTAACAGCGGGGACTACGGGATGCAGTATGGAGACGGCAAGAACAAAGGCCACATTACGGGTTGTGAGTTTTTGGAGAACTTTACCTTCCGCTATGTGGGCTCCGACAAGGCAACGGGCTGGGGCGTCATTGAGTTCTCCCTGCAAAGCCGAGATGAAAGCAGTTCTATGGGCGACACCGTGGCGGTCTACTACACCCTGCAGAACGGCGTCTTGAAGCTCACCGACAAGAAACCTGTGCGGGACGGCAGTCAGAACGGCGGGGTGGCTCTTGAGGTCGAGACCCAAACGGGAGAAATTACCCTTTCCAAGGAGGATATTTCCATCCGAGTGGATATGCCCTCAGGCGCGCTGACTCCCGGTCAGTATTTGGTAGACAAATTCCGGATCACCGCCTTCTACATTCCCACTCAAAAGGAGTACCCCACCGACAATTTCACCGCCGAGCTGGTATATGCCGAAACCCTGCGGGAGCGGGATTATGCCTTCTATATAAAAGTGCCCGTAAGGTACGGAGAACTGCTCGGTTTGGACACCTATCCGCTTTCGGTGCCCGACGTTGCCCCCATCGGCTCCTACGACCTCCGTGTCACCGACCTTGACACAGGCTTTACGTGGAGCTTCGAGAATATGGCGTGGGTACTGCCGGCGGGTGAGACTCCGTATGGGCTTTACGAGGACGAGGACTGGATCTGTGAGGTATCGGCAACCAAGCCTACGCTGATGCAGGGAGAGGATCACACCGGTGTGATCCATATGACCATAAAAAGGAAACATGAGGATGCGTCGTCGATCCTGATGGGCGGAGCTGAATTGATCTGTGCGGAGGATGAGAGTTATTCGATCACCATCGCCGCACCGATGGTTAGCTCGATATTCCCGCCTCCCTACATCCCGGTGGATGCGCCCGTGGGACGCTACCATCTGGTCGTGGGGAATCGTTGGCGGTTTGAAAATTTCATAGAGATCACCGCTAACCCGGATCGTGAACAGGAGCGGTTTGGATTTCGTTACGTCATGGATGAGCCTATCGTCAGCCGATCTGCGGGGAAGACCTACACCTTCGTCGCCATGATGGAGAACCGAGGCGATCCCTTCACCGTGACCGTGACCAACGAGAATCGCCACGCACCCGAGACCGTACTGATTTATGCCGACGCGCCCGAGGGGACGGGCGAGATATTCGAACTGCCTCTCCGACATGCAACAGGCCCCGCCATTCAGCCCTACGAGTGGACGTGGCGGACGGGTCAGGTGTCGTCGAATGCCTTTGAAATCATGGTCACCCCCGACACCCCTTGCGGCCTCTACGACCTGACCCTCTCCTACGAGGATTGCACCGTGACCTTCAAGGGCGTGGTGGAGGTCGTGCCCTAAACAACCCAAAAGGAGTATCTGCCCACGGGCAGATGCTCCTTTTTTACGGGAATTTGCGGCAAGGGGTTGCGGAATGGGGAAGGATGTGGTATAATGAGGGGGAACATGAAATTGGAGTTTATCGGGGGCTTGGCCCCCGATCCCCCACCAAAGAACTTTTTGAAAAAAGTTCTTTGGAATCTCAAAAACTTTCAAAAAGGGTTATTTATCAATGTTTTTTGAAAGTT
>JAZRIF010000042.1:0-2308 GCA_045645165.1 Eubacteriales bacterium | reverse complement strand
CCCCACAATGCTGTCGTCGGTGCCGCTGAAGGCCACAAAGATTTGATCCTTGGGAAGGCGGATCGTGATGGCTGAGAACTGCAAATCCCGCTCGTGGCTGACCTCGTTGACATATCCCGAGAGCTCCAGATCACGGAAACGGGGGGTATTTGCCATGATGCGAAACAGGGTTTTGATGGCGGGCGGAAGAATCAGCCCCAAGGGCTTATCCAGACTATCCCGTCTCTTAAAAAAGTATTCCATGGCGGCGGCTCGCAGGGTTTTGCTGCCTTTCTGCTCGGGGGACGGCACAATGCCGTCCAGATCCGCATAGGCAAGGAGGCAAAATATGAGATTATCCGCTTCGCAGACGGGTGTTTCCTCAAAGGTCACATCCCCTCGCCACTTCAAGTAATCGAATACGGTCGGCATACCAGTCTCCTCTCTGTATGGTTTCTGTTCAGTATTTCCATGAACCATTTCCATTATACGCAGAGCGGAATGTTTCGATGAAAGGCGACAAAAAAGGATTGACGCACGGGCATCAATCCTTTTTGGTATGGTTGAAAAATCAGACGGTATGAACGCCGTTGGCAAAGTCAGCGGTGTCGGCTACGCCGTACTTCTGATTTTTGCGGTACTCGAAGGACTTCAGAGCTACCTTATCGAACAGAGCGTAGGACAGCACATCCTCGTCCTGCTCCAGATATCCTGCGGGGATCTCGTTACGGAGCTTGTCCAGCTCGGGAGCGAGGTCGTCGGCGGGACGGTGGGTGATGGGGGTCTGATCGCCAATGATAGACTTGGCGAATGCAGGATCGATGGCCACGGGGGTCTTGCCGTACTTACCCAGCACGATGTCCTTAAACTCCTTGGTACAGGTCTTGTAGCGCTCACCCATGAGCACGTTGAATACGGCCTGGGTACCCACGATCTGGGAGGAGGGGGTCACAAGGGGAGGATAACCCACGTCTGCACGGACGCGCGGCACTTCTTCCAGAACCTCGGTGAGTTTTTCTTCCTTCCCTGCCTGCTTGAGCTGGGACATGAGGTTGGAAAGCATGCCGCCGGGAACCTGGTACAGAAGGGCATTGACGTCCACCTTCAGCACCTTGGGATCCATAAGACCTTCCTTGAGGTACTTCTCACGGAGGGGGGTGAAGTACTTGGTGATCTTATCCAGCTTCTGGAGATCCAGACCCGTGTCGTAGGGTGTACCTGCGAGAGTGGCCACAATGGGCTCTGTGGGAGGCTGGGAGGTACCCAGAGCCATGGGTGAGATGGCGGTGTCGATGACGTCCACGCCGGCCTCAACGGCCTTAAGAATGGTCATAGAGGCCAAACCTGCAGTGTAGTGAGTATGGAGCTGAATAGGAATGTTAACTGAAGACTTCAGAGTCTTAACCAGCTCATAGGCATCGTAGGGCTTGAGAAGTCCGGACATATCCTTGATACAGATGGAGTGTGCTCCCATCTCTTCGAGCTGCTTGGCATATTTGGCGTAATATTCCAACGTATATACTGCACCGGTGGTATAAGAGAAAGCAGCCTGGACGTGACCGCCCTCTTTGATGGTCGCGTTGATAGCAGTTTTCAAGTTTCTGGGATCGTTCAGCGCGTCGAAAATACGAATGATATCGATACCGTTGGCAATGGATTTCTGCACGAAATATTCAACCACATCATCGGCATAATGGCGATATCCAAGAATGTTCTGGCCGCGGAACAGCATCTGCAGCTTGGTGTTCTTCACAGCATCGCGGATTTTACGCAGTCTCTCCCAAGGATCCTCATTAAGGAAGCGCATGCAGGAGTCAAAGGTAGCGCCGCCCCAGGCCTCCAGCGAGTGGTAGCCAACCTCGTCCATGGCTGACAGGATGGGGAGCATTTCCTCGGTGGTCATACGGGTAGCGATGAGGGACTGGTGAGAGTCACGCAGAACGGTTTCGGTAATTTTTACCTTGCTCATATTTATTCCCTTTCGATTATTCTGATTTTACGCGAAGGTGGACAGGAACACGCCTGCGGCTACGGCAGAACCGATAACGCCGGCCACGTTGGGGCCCATGGCGTGCATGAGGAGGAAGTTGGTGGGATCGTACTTCTGACCAACCATTTGAGAAACACGGGCGGCCATGGGTACGGCGGAAACACCTGCGGAACCGATCAGAGGATTGATGGTACCGCCGCATGCCTTGTTCATGATTTTAGCAGTAATCAAGCCACCAATGGTGGAAACACAGAAGGCGGCGAGACCGCAGAAGATGATGAGGATGGTCTCCAGACGCAGGAAGTTGGCCGCAGAGGCGGTTGCGCCGACGGAGATACC
>JAZRIF010000041.1:0-5486 GCA_045645165.1 Eubacteriales bacterium | reverse complement strand
TCGCTTCGCTCGGTGCAAGTTTGCTTTCAGCAAACATTGCGAAGTTTCCCTCTGGACACCCTTCAAGAACTTTCAAAAAAGATTGTTTATGAATGTTTTTTAAAAGTTTTTGGGAGTCCAGAACCCTTTTTTCAAAAAGGGTTCTGGTGGGGTGCAGGGGTGAAACCCCTGCCCTATAAACTGCAATTTGATTGTCGGAAGTACTAACTTATTTAACGTGATTTTTTTAAAAAGGTCTTGACAAAGCAGGAGAAATATGCTATAATACACCACATCACAGAAATGCAATGAAGGAATTATTCTTTACCGGCAGTGCTTTCAGAGAGTCGGCGGTTGGTGCGAGCCCGATACGCGAGGTAAAGCAAGTCTCATTCCCGAGCAGAGCCGCTGAACCGATTTTTCTCAGTAAGCGTCTCCGGTTTGTCCCGTTACAAGACAGAGGAGCTGATGGGCTCCGATAAGGTGATCTCCGCTTTGGGAGATAACCGAGGTGGTACCGCGAATGAATTTCGTCCTCGGATGTATGTACGCCATACATCCGGGTTTTTGTTTTTCTGATGATAAATCCAATATATAAGGAGATGCCCCATGAGAATTGCCGACCGTACGCTGTGCAGAGAGAACTGCACGTTCAGTTTCAAGGAGAAGATCGAGATTTGCCGCCAGCTGGAAAAGCTGAAGGTGGATATCATCGAGCTTCCCGCCATTGAAAACCCCAAGACCGACATCCTGTTTGTCCGTACCGCTTCCTCTTTTGTGGGAAGCTGTGTTCTGTCGGTATGCGTGGGCATGACGGCCGAGAGCTTTGACGGCGCGGTGCAGGCGATCTCCGCCGCCAAGCAGGCCAGATTGCGTATTGAAGTTCCCGTTTCTCCCGTGGGCATGGAGTACTCGGCTCACAAAAAGCCCCCCAAGATGATCGAGTGGGTGGCCGCTACGGTCGCCAAGGCCAAGGCGGTTTGCGCCGACGTAGAATTCTGCGCCGTGGACGCCACCCGCGCCGAGCCCGCATTCCTGACCGCTGTGCTGACTGCCGCCGTGGAGGCTGGGGCTACCGCCGTGACCGTCTGTGACAGCACAGGCGAGAAAATGCCTGACGAGTTTGCCGCTTTCGTGAAGGGTGTGATCGAGACCGTGGGTATGCCCGTAGGCGTTTCCTGCGACGACAAGAACGCCATGGCCGCCGCGGCAGCCATTCTTGCCGTTCGCAACGGATCGAATACCGTGAAAACCGCTGTCGACGGCACTTGCGTGTCTTTGGAGGCCTTCTGCGGCATCATCAAGAACTGCGGTAACCACTACGGCTTTGATGCCCGCGTGCAGCTTACCGAGTATCATCGTATCGTCCGTCAGATCTCCCGCATCGTGGCAGGGAAGGGCGCGGATCGGGGCGCTTCCGTCAACATCGCGTCTTCCGCCGAGGCGGGCTTTACCCTGGATGCCAACGACGACAAGGCCGCCGTGTCTTCCGCTGTAGCCAAGCTGGGCTACGACCTGTCCGAGGAGGATGTGGATGCGGTGTACAATGAGTTCGTTCGTGTTGCCGCCAAGAAGACGGTGGGCGCCAAGGAGCTGGAAGCCATCGTTTCGGGCGTGGCCATGCAGGTGCCGCCCACCTATACCCTGATCAGCTACATGGTCAACAGCTCGGGCGGCAACGCCCTGGCCGCATCTGCCCAGATCGTGCTGGATAAGAAGGGGGAGCAGCTGCAGGGTATTTGCATGGGCGACGGCCCCATTGACGCCGCCTTCGTCGCTCTGGAGCAGATCATGGGCTGTCATTTTGAACTGGATGATTTCCAGATCCAGGCTGTTACCGAGGGTAAGGAAGCTATGGGCTCGGCGCTGGTGAAGCTCCGCGCCGATGGCAAGCTGTATGCCGGTACGGGTATTTCCACCGACATCATCGGCGCTTCCATCCGTGCTTACCTTAACGCCGTCAATAAGATCGTTTTTGAACAGACCGTTTGATCCTCCAAGAAAGTAGGAAATTATCATGAAACTCTCGTTTTCCACCAAAGGGTGGCATAATCATACATTCGATGAATTCTGCGACATGGCCGCCTCGTTGGGCTTTGCCGGCGTGGAGATCCACAACATCCACGGCCCTATGTTCACCGACCGTGACGGCGCTTTCTACGATTACGCCGCCGCCGCGACTCTGCGCCGTCTGGATGGAAAGAAGCTGACTGTCCCCTGCATCGACTGCCTCATCGACCCCTCCGACGCCACCCGCGCCGCCGAGTCCGAAGCCGAGATCCTGCATTGCATGGACGTAGCAGGGAACCTGCGTATTCCCAATATCCGTCTGCGCACCGCCGCCGCCACCGAGGCCGATACTCCCGCCGCCATTGAGAGCGTAGCTACGCTGATTACTCGTGTCCTCCCCGAGGCCGAGGCGCAGGGCGTCTGCCTCCTGATAGAGACCTCGGGTCTGTTCTGTAAGTCTTCCACTCTGCGTGACCTGCTGGATCGTTTTGCCAGCGATAGCCTGGGCGCTCTGTGGCAGCTTTCCGCCGCCCATTTCGGAGGCGGTGAGACCCCTGAGGAAATCATCAAGAATCTGGGTGCCTACGTCCGTCACGTCCACTTCTGCGACACCAGACGAACCGACGACGGTCTGGAATTCTGCCTGGCGGGCGAGGGTGAACTTCCCATTGCCGAGATCATGCTGGCACTGCGTTCCGTCAACTACGACGGCCACATCTCCTTGGTCTGGGATCCCCGTTGGTGCGAGGAGCTGGACGACATGGAGATCATTCTCTCCCAGTTTTCCAGCTTCATGAAGCAATTTGACGATCCCTCCCGCAAGCGCCGTACCCTCTACTTCAACCGCGCCCACACGGGTGAGTATGTTTGGGAAAAGGATCAGCTCATTGACCTGACCTTCTCGGAGGTGCTGGATCGCATGGTGGAGGAATTCCCCGATCAGTATGCCTTCAAGTACACCACTCTGGACTACACCCGCACCTACTCCGAATTCCGCGACGACGTGGATACCTTCGCTCGCGCTCTGATCTCCATGGGTGTCAAGGCGGGAACTCACGTAGCCGTTTGGGCCTCCAACGTGCCCCAGTGGTACATCGCCTTCTGGGCCACCGTCAAGCTGGGTGCGGTGCTGGTCACCGTGAATACTGCCTACAAGATCCACGAGGTGGAGTACCTGCTCCGCCAGTCGGATACCCATACCCTCATCATGACCGAGGGCGCCAAGGATTGCCACTACGGCAAGATCGTGGCCGAGCTTTGCCCCGAGCTGGAAACTCTGAGACCCGGCTCTCCCCTCCACGCCCGCCGTCTGCCCTTCCTGCGCAACGTCATCACCGTAGGTTACCGCCAGAAGGGCTGTATGGAATGGCACGAGGCTGTCGCTCGCTCGGTACAGGTTCCCGTGGAAGAGGTTTACCGCATGGCCGCCGCTGTCAACAAGGACGACGTCTGCAACATGCAGTACACTTCGGGTACGACGGGCTTCCCCAAGGGCGTTATGCTGACCCACTACAACGTGGTCAACAACGGTAAATACATCGGCGACCACATGGAGCTGTCCACCGCCGACCGCATGATGATCCAGGTGCCCATGTTCCACTGCTTCGGCATGGTGCTGTCCATGACCGCCTCCATGACCCACGGTGCCACCATGTACCCCCTGCCCTACTTCTCCCCCAAGCCTGCTCTGGCCTGCGTGCATAACGAGCACATCACCGCCTTCAACGGCGTGCCCACCATGTTCATCGCCATGATGCAGCACGAGGACTTCCCCAAGACCGACTTCTCTTACATGAGAATTGGCATCATGGCGGGTGCCAACTGCCCTGCCGACCTCATGAAGAAGGCCGCCCAGCCCGACGTCATGAATATGCGGGAGATCGTGTCGGTTTACGGCCAGACCGAGGCCGCCCCCGGCTGTACCATGTCCAGCTACTACGACAGCCTTGAGGTGCGCACCGAGACCGTGGGCTCTGCCTTTGCCAACGTGGAGTGCAAGATCATCGACCCCGAGACGGGTCTGGATTGCCCCGACGGTGTCAACGGTGAGTTCGTGGCTCGCGGCTACAACATCATGAAGGGCTACTACAAGATGCCCAAGGCTACCGCCGAGACCATCGACGCCGACGGCTGGCTCCACACGGGAGACCTGGCCTGCCGCCGTCCCGACGGAAACTACCTCATCACAGGCCGCCTCAAGGATATGATCATCCGCGGCGGTGAGAACATCTATCCCAAGGAGATTGAGGAGTTCATCTACACCCATCCCAAGGTGCGCGACGTACAGGTCATCGGTGTGCCCGACCAGCAGTACGGCGAGGAGATTATGGCCTGCATCATCCTCAAGGAGGGTGAGACCATGACCGTGGAGGAGATGAAGCAGTACATCCTCGACCACATGGCTCGCCACAAGGTGCCTCGCTACATCGACTTCGTAGAGAAGTTCCCCATGAACGCCGCCGGCAAGATCCTCAAGTACAAGATGCGCGAGGAAGCCGCCGAGCGACTGGGGCTGAAGAAGTAATTGCAGTTTGTAGGGGAGCGGCAGAACGCCAAAGAGGAACTTCTTAAAAGAAGTTCCTCTCTGGACTCTCTTCAAGAACTTTCAAAAAGGGATTATTTATCAATGCTTTTTGAAAGTTTTTGGGGATCCAAGAACCTTTTTTCAAAAAGGTTCTTGGTGGCTATAAACCCAAATTTGAAGAAACCAAACCAAGAACTATCATGATAAACCAATACACCATCATCGACTCCCACTGCCACGTCTACCCCGAGAAGATTGCGGCGCGTGCGGTGGAGTCCACCGATCATTTTTACGACACCCACGCCCACGGGAAGGGAACCGTCACCGATCTTCTGACCGTTGGCGGCGCGGCAGGTTGCGATGGCTACGTGATCCAGTCGGTAGCCTCTACCCCCCATCACGTGGAGTCCATCAATCGCTTCATTGCCAGCGCGATCGCTGATACCGAGGCGGCGGGCATCTATGGCAAGCTCACGGGGCTGGGCACCCTTCACCCCGACCATCCCGACCTGCGTGGGGCGGTGAAGGACATCATTTCCCACGGCCTCCACGGAGTCAAGCTCCATCCCGATATGCAGAAATTCTGCATCGACGATCCCAAGGCCTACCCCATCTACGAGTTGTGCGTGGAGTATAACCTCCCCATCCTCATGCACATGGGAGACCCTCGATTCGACTACTCCCACCCCGACCGCCTGTTCCGCGTGATGCGGGATTTTCCCGCGCTGACCGTGGTGGCCGCCCACATGGGGGGCTGGGCGAACTGGGACTACGCCTGCGAGCAACTGTCCGATTTCCAAAACATATACGTGGACACCTCCTCCAGCATGGCGACCCCCGCCAAGGAGTACGGCATTGAGCCTCACGTGGAATCCCTTTCCCCCGCCCATACCGCCGCCCTCATCCGCAGATGGGGCGCGGAGAAGGTACTGTTCGGCTCGGACTACCCCATGTGGTCGCAGGAGGAAGACCT
>JAZRIF010000040.1:0-1855 GCA_045645165.1 Eubacteriales bacterium | reverse complement strand
TAAAAGCGGCTGATAATCAGCCGTTGAATCGTACATTTCAACATGGGAAACCCGTTTTTCGAGGTTCCCTGAAAGGAGTAAAAGCATGAAAAAAAATCTATTTCTCCGAGTCATTGCTCTTTTGCTGATGATCTCCACCCTCGCGGGCTGCTTTGCGGCCTGCCGCAGTAGCGGTGGTCCCACCGATACCGACCCGTCCACCGAGGGACAGACCCAGGGTGGCACCGTCCCCGAGGACACCCCGGGGGAGACCGATGCCGAGACCACTCCTCCCGTGATCTGGGAGGACTATGTAGCTCCCGAGGGCGCGGACGTGACCGACCTTAAAGTATCGGGAACGGTTGCGGGGAGCGGCGGCTCCACCGCCCAGACGGTCACCTATACCTTCTCCGCCAATGACCCTGCCTTCAGTCTCGGCGAAGCCGACGTAGAGGGGACACGGGTGACCCTGCGTCAGTCCACGGTCAGTTCCCTAACTCTCAATACAAGCCTGGCAAGCCCTGCCACCTATGAAGCCAAGACGCACATCACGGGCAAGAACGAGAGCGCGCCCTGGTTCACGCTCTACATCGGTCTGCGCCTCCCCAATCCCGGCGGTGATGCCACGGGTAAGGGGGGAATCTGGATCGCCCTGCGTGAAAAACAGATCGGTATCCGCACGGGTGAGTGGCCTGAGACTTCCTATATGACCATCAAGGAAAAGGGCGTGGACTTCAAGACCGAGCGGATGCTTTGGGTGGAGGACAGCGGCTCTGTCATCACGGTCTATGCCGAAAATGACAGCGGTAAAAAGGTGGCTCTGGCCGAGGTGAAGTGGGAGGGGGACACCGTCTCCATGTATCACCCCGGGGAAAGCACGCCTGCCCTGACCGACAGCGGCGTGACGATCCCCGATGCCGGCTACTTCAATATCTGGCTCCACCACATGAACACGGGTAACGTCTACGTGACCGATTTCAAGGCCACCGGAATCGCGGGAACCAAGAAGACCGCAGAGGACGCCAACATGATGAATTCCGCGGATGTACTGTCCGATACCTGGGTCAGCATGGATGACGTGGGCCGCTTGACGGGCACCGACAACGGCACCGTCAACGACAAGAAGGTGGGTATTTTCTACTTCCTGTGGCACGATGTCAACATCCACGGCGGTCACAGTACGGTCTACGATCACACCAAGACCTACTACGAGGGCGGCAAGGATGCCCTGATCGACGTCATAACCCAAGGCCCGCTGGGCTTTGGCCATTACTGGGCCGAGCCTTATTTAGGCTACTACCGCTCCGACGACGAGTGGGTCATCCGCAAGCACACCTATCAGCTGGTGGCCGCAGGCATCGACTTCATCTTTGTGGATGCCACCAACGGCCTCACCTACGAGAATACCTATGAGACCCTTCTCCGGGTCTGGTCGGAGATGCGGGCCGAGGGTCACGATACCCCTCAGATCTGCTTCCATTGCGGCGATGAAAGAGATATCGCCGCCAACTCCTTCAAGGCTCTTTGGAATAACCTCTACTCCACGGGCAGATACGAGGATCTGTGGTTCAAGCACAACGGCAAGCCCCTGATCTTCCTGCCCAAAGCTCTCTTGAACACCCTTCCCCGGGAGCAGCGGGAGTTCTTTACGGTTCGTCACAGCTGGGCCTACACCAGGGACGGCTGGTATCAAAACCTCCAAGGCAAAGCCTGCTGGCCCTGGGCGGATATGTATCCTCAGGGTAAGGGTCTCTCCGAAACGGGAGAGCTGGAGCAGATGGTGGTCATGAGCGGCTTCTGGGCCAACGGCAGCTACGGCACAAACGGCGGCCGCAGTTATTCCTATCACAACGGCGGTCAGCCCGCAGGCGGCAAT
>JAZRIF010000039.1:0-11646 GCA_045645165.1 Eubacteriales bacterium | reverse complement strand
GCGAAAGAGCGCCTGAGGAAAAACTTCTTGAAAGAAGTTTTTCCCCAGACCCCTTTTCAAGAACTTTAAAAAACAATTATTTGATAATGTTTTTTGAAAGTTTTGAGGATTCTTAAGGAACTTTTTCAAAAGTTCCTTAAGCGGGGTGCAGGGGCAGAGCCCCTGCCCTACAAACTCCAATTTAACCTGCAGAAAGGAGCCGCCATGGCACAGAAACTACTGCTCTATATCCGCTACAACGGCTCCCATTTCTGCGGCTACCAAGCCCAGAAGAACGGTTATTCCATCCAGCAAGCCTTAAACGAGGGCACCGAAGCTTTGTTCGGCTACCCCTGTGATATCACGGGCTGCTCCCGCACCGATAGCGGCGTCCACGCCAATATGTTCTGCGCCACCGTCACCCCCAAAGGGAAGGACTCCATGGAGACCACCATTCCCCTGGACAAGCTCCCTCGCGCCCTCAACATCCACCTCCCCAATGCAGTGGCGGCCTATCAAGCCCTCTGGGTTCCCGCCGATTTCCACGCCCGCTATTCTGTGTCCTCCAAGGAGTATGTCTACCGTATCCTGAATACCCAAGACCGCAACCCCTTTGAGCACAACCGTGCCTGGCACTACCCTCGTCCCATCACCGATGCGGCTTTCAAAAATATGCAGACCGCCGCAAAAGGCTTTGTCGGGGAACGGGATTTCGCCGCCTGCATGGCATCCGGCTCCAAGGTGCAGTCCACGGTTCGTCACGTCATGGATGCAGCGGTGGAGCGTGAAGGGAACCTCATCACCTTCCGTGTCCGCGCCGACGGTTTCCTGTATAATATGGTGCGCATCATGGTGGGCACCCTTGCAGAGGTAGCCGAAGGTCATATTCCCGCCGAGAGCATTCCCGCGCGGCTGGATTCTCTGAACAGGCAGAACTTTGGCCGAACCGCTCCTTCCGAAGGGCTGTATCTCAATCGCGTTTTTTACAACGATCCGAACAAGGAGGGGTATCATGCCGAAATTGAATCCCATTGAACGCCTCCGTAAACTGACACGCAAACTCTATGACCGTGCCGCCGAGCGGGTGAAAAATTTTACCAGGCAGACAGACGAGGTGCTTGCAGAGGAGCCCATTGATTTCTCCTCCCCCTCTATTCCTTACTATGAAAACCTGGCCAACCGTCTGAGCTTCGTTCGCGTAGTGCTGTACATGGTGCTTCTGGTCTTCGTGGTGGTGACCGTTCTGTGTAACCATCGCCTCATTACCTATGAGAACCTGTACTATCTGGCCAAAGATATCAGCGCCGCCACCCTGACTGCCCAATCCAGAGCGGATCAGATCAGCTATCCTATCTCTTCTGCGGATGCGGATTTCTCGCTGTACCGCGGCGGTGTGGTTATCGCAGGAAGTGAGGTAGTCACCGCCGTGAGCGGTTCGGGACGGCAAACTTTATCGGTCAACGTGGCGTATGCGGAGCCCTGCGTGCGTTCTTCGGATAAGTATTGCCTGACCTTCGGTCGGGGCGAGCGCTCCTTTGCCGTCTACAATTCCTTCGTTCAAGTTTATCGTGAGATCACCGAGTTTCCCGTGTACGATGCCGTGGTGGGCGATAACGGTAACTTCGCTATCGTCACCCGCTCCCGCGATTACACATCGGAGATCGTCGTATACGACGGCGACATGGAAAAACTGGCCAACTACCACCTGAACGGATATGTAACAGGTCTTTCCATGAACCGGGAGGGAAACCGCTTGGGTGTAGTCTCTGTGGAATCCGTAAATGGTGTCTGGGAGACGAAAATCACGTTGATTCGTATGGAAAAACGCATCAGCATGGAATCCATTGATCTGCCCGACTCCTTCGGTAGCTCCTGTGGGTTCGTCGCAGAAGACCGCTTTGCAGTTGTTCTGTTCGACCGTCTCGTGATTCTGGCGATGGATGCTACCGTGAATGGGGAAGTCCTGTTCGAGGGAACGACCCCGACCCTGTGTGCCATTTCCAAGGATCGTGTGGCGATCCTTTCCAAAGTGAATACCGATCTTTCGCAAAATCGGTTGAACGTGTACGACAGCAACGGTCGTTCCGTGTACGAGATCGACATGAATGCAGCCCATCCGATTCAAGCCTCCGGTAACGTAGTTGAGATGGCCTTCGGGGGCGATCTGTTATATATCCGTACGGTAGATACGCTCTACCGCATTTCGGATAATGGCAAAGCATTGACATCCATCGCCATCAGCCGCGATACCTTGACGATCCTGCCGAAAGAGGACGAGGTGTTTGTCTGTACTCCGGCCTACGCCGCTCGGGTGGATCGGGATGATTTCATAAAAGAATCAGCGAATCTGCCATAAATATCGCAATCAAGTGCATACTATGATATATCCTTCCTTGAAAGGGGTATCGTAGTATGCACATTTTTTTGGATGTTCTTCTGGTGGCGATATTGCTTTTTTTCGTGCTTCGCGGGTGGCGACGCGGCTTTGCGGGATCAATTCTGAAAAGCGGACGGTGGATCCTTTCTCTGATGATCACCCTATCCTTTGGCTCTGCATTTTCTTCCTTCATTGACCGTGTCTGGATCTATCCGCCTGTATACGATAAGGTTCACGCCCGCTTTGCGGCTATGGCCGATGCGGCCGGCGGACAGGCGGAGGTGTTACTTTCCCGTGTCCCGGCGGTATTTCGTTCCTATCTGGATGCAGGCGCGGCAGAGCGTACACAGGATCTGCACCGCTTGGCGGATGAGTGGTCACAGAGTGTTTCCGATGGCATATCGGGAGCGGTCTCCTCGGTGATCGGGCATATTCTCCTGTTCCTGATCGTTTACGCCGTCCTGACGCTGGCGGTCATTCTGTTGAAGCGTCTGACTACCCTCCCCGTGGTGGGTACGCTGGATCGCCTGCTGGGCTTAGCCCTTGGCTTGGTTGGCGGGATTTTGACGGCGACTTTTTTTGCGGTGATCCTCGGCGCCGTCCTGCGGATATCGGGGAATGATGATCTTTTGGAACAAACCATCCTTTTGAGAACCGTATATTCCCTCATGGGATTCTGACAAAACGGATGGTCTATGTCAAAAAATATGCGTAATACCTGATTTTTGAAAAAAACTCTTTACAAACATGAGGTTTTGTGCTATAATAAGATATTGATTTCATTCGGAAGGACAAAATACCATGTTTATTAAAGAAACCGTCAAGGGTATGCGTGACATTCTCCCCGCTGAAATGGAGATCCGCGAGTACCTGCTCGGAAAACTCAAATATCTGTACACCTCTTTTGGCTATACCCAGATCGAGACTCCTTGCATGGAGCGCATCGAGAACCTCACCAGCAAGCAGGGCGGCGAGAACGAGAAGCTCATCTTCAAAGTGCTCAAGCGCGGCGAGAAGCTCACCGAGTCCATCGAGAACGCCTCCTTCGATGACCTGGCTAACGCCCAACTTTGCGACTCGGGTATGCGCTACGACCTGACCGTGCCCCTGTCCCGCTACTATTCCAACAATATCGGCAACCTTCCCGCCCCCTTCAAGTCTCTGCAGGTGGGCTCTGTCTGGCGCGCCGACCGTCCCCAGAAGGGCCGTTTCCGTCAGTTCACCCAGTGCGACATCGACATTCTGGGCGATGCTTCCAACTCTGCCGAGTCCGAGCTGATCTACGTCACCTCCCTGTTCCTGGACAGCGTGGGCGTCAAGGGCAACACCGTCATGGTCAATGACCGCCGCATCCTCAAGGGCATGGCCAAGAAGGCCGGCTTTGCCGAGGAGGACTACAACGACGTGTTCATCATCCTGGATAAGTACGACAAGATCGGTGAGGAGGGCGTCAAGAAGGAACTGTTGGCATCCGGCTTTGCCGCTGAATCCGTTGAGACCTACATGAACATTTTCCACGGCTTCATGACCGCCGAGGATCGCTTCACCTACGTGGAGGAGGCCTTCGGTGACGCCATGGAGGAGGGCGTGGCCGACAACATCCGCCAGATCTTCGAAAACGTCGCCACCATGTCCGGCGGCAAGTTCAACCTTTCCTTCGATCCCACCCTGGTCCGCGGTATGGGCTACTACACCGGCACCATCTTCGAGATCAAGTCCGAGGACTTCAAGGGCTCCTCCATCGCGGGCGGCGGCCGTTACGACAACATGATCGGTAACTTCACCGGCACCCCCACCTGCGCCTGCGGCTTCTCCATCGGCTTTGAGCGCCTGGTCGGCGCCCTGCTGGATAAGAAGTTCAAGGCCGAGGGTAGCCGAGAGAAGGTGGCCGTCCTCTACGGCAAGGCCTTCAATTCGGGTGACGTGGCCGCTCTCCAGTGCAAGTGCAACGCCCTGCGCGAGGCAGGGAAGATCGTTCTCGTCCAGAAGATGAACAAGAACGTGGGCTTCCAGAAGCAGAAGCTGGAGGCAGAGGGATATACGGCATTTATCGACGTGCGGTATCCCGACGAGATCGAGACGAAGTTCTAATAAAAGTGATGCGGGGGAAAACTTCTTTCAAGAAGTTTTCCCCCGCACCCCTTTTCAAGAACTTTCAAAAAGGGATTATTTTTTATCTTCCTCTAATGATTGGATAGCAATAACAGTGCCGATAATTGAAACGATAAAGAAGGCAAGAATGATGTAGGCTTCAATCTCATCAAAAGAAAATACATTAAAGAATCCGGACCAAGCTCCCGGTTGAACAAGTGAAATTTGCGCGAGCAAACATCCGCTGAATCCAATCATGCCGGCTATCATTAAGGCACACCCAAATATAAACTTTTTCAAGCGTTAACTCCTTTCAAAATCTAGTTCAAGTTTTTGAGATTCCAAAGGACTTTTTTCAAAAAGTCCTTTGGCCCGCCGGAGGCACGTTCTCCGCGCTCCTGTGCTCCCGCTCTCTTATCCCAGGAACGGATGCTCCACCTCGGCCTCCCGCATAGCCGCCATGACGGAGCGGGGACGCTTGGTCTTGAACAGGGCAGATCCGGCCACCAGAATGTTGGCGCCCGCCTCGGTGCAGTAGGATGCGTTGCTTTCACCGACACCGCCGTCCACCTCCAGCTTGAGGTCAATGCCCTTGCTCAGAGCGTAACGACGAATGGCGCGTACCTTATCCAGCGTCTCGGGAATGAGGGACTGCCCGCCAAAACCGGGCTCCACGGTCATGACCAGAATCATATCCGCCACGCCCACGAAGGGGAACAGCACCTCAGCAGGGGTCTTGGGGGAGATGGCGATACCGCAGGGAATCTCCTTTGCCTTGATGGCCTTCAGGGTAGCCATGGGATCCTCCACACTCTCGTAGTGGAAGGTGATGATATCAGCGCCTGCCTTAATGAAGCTGTCAGCGTACTTGAGGGGATCCGAAATCATGAGATGTACGTCAAAAAACAGATTGGTATGGGGGCGGATAGAGGCGATCAGCCCGGGGCCGAAGGAGATGTTGGGCACGAAATGTCCGTCCATGACGTCCAGATGCAGGTAGTTGGCGCCGGAGTCCTCCATACGGGTGATCTCGTTTCGCAGATCCGAAAAATCAGCAGCCAGCAGGGAAGGGGCAATGTAAAGCATGAGGTTTCCTTTCCGTCTCGGACGTGTGCCCGGACATTGTAACGTTCAGTCGATTTCTGTCGTATACTGGTGGTGTAAGATATCCGCGCCGCGGCGGCGCAGGAGGAGAAAACACAGGATGTAAGCCAGGAGCGACCTCTGCGGCGCGTATCTCGGGTCGGTACTTCGGTACCGACCTTTTTTCGTTTTTTACTCCAACAGGCATACCGCATGGGCGGCAATGCCTTCGCCGGAGCCCGTAAAGCCCAGCTTTTCCTCGGTGGTGGCCTTAACGCTGATGCGGTCTACGTCCACCCCAAAGGCGGCGGCGATATTTTCCCGCATGGTGGGAATGTGGGGGGCCATTTTGGGAACTTGAGCAATGATGGTCGCATCAATATTGCCCAGACGGTACCCGCGCTCGGCCATAACCTCGGCCACACGGCGGGTCAAGGCGAGGCTGTCAGCACCCTTGTAGGCAGGATCGTTGTCGGGGAAAAGTTTTCCAATGTCCCCCGCGGCCATGGCGCCCAGTACCGCATCCATAATGGCGTGGAGCAGGACGTCGGCATCCGAATGGCCGAGAAGACCCTTTTCGTAGGGAATATCCACGCCGCCTATGATGCACTTCCGTCCCTCAACGAGGCGGTGTACGTCGTATCCGTGGCCGATCCTCATGCCTTTTCCTCCACGGAAGCCGTCTTTTTGCGGGCTTCCAGAATTGCGGTGGCAAAAATGATATCCGAAGGTTCGGTGATCTTGATATTCTCACGGGAGCATGCAACCATTTTCACGGGAACGCGAATATGCTCGAACATCTGGTTGTCGTCGGTAACGGCTAACTTTTCATCACGAGCCACGTATGCAGCGGCGCGGTACAGATTCAAAGCAAAGATCTGAGGGGTCTGTGCCATCCACACGTAGTCGCGGTCAGGGGTTGAGTCAATGAAGGCGGAGGAGTCACAGATTTTTACCGTGTCGGTAGCCTTAACACCTGCCGAAGCCGCATTCCATTGATAGGCGGCGTGGCAAACTTTTTGGATCTCCGCAGGCGTGATCAGACAGCGGGCGGCATCGGCGATGGCGACGAATTTGCATCGTTCATCCACCTCATCGGATCCCAGTCGTGCGGATTCCTGACGAGTGGTGCCCCCTTTGATGACTTTTCTCAGCTTGGTTAGTCCGTAGGTCTCCTTGAAGCCGTCGTAGAGGGGAATTTCATCCTCGCGAGCTACAACTATGATCTCGTGGATGGTGTCGGCCGCTTCAAAGGCTTGCAGAGTCCGCGCCACAACCGGCATACCGCAGAGCTCCATGAACTGCTTGCGAGGCTCTCCCATGAGCGCTTCCATGCGCGTGGAGCTACCGGCGGCGCATACCACAACCGACGTAAAGTTTTTGGGATTGGGTGTACCGGCCACCGCACGGAGAAAATCAGCGATCTTCTTGGTGGCGGGCTTTTTGGGAGTATCACTCATGTGCGGTCTCCTTTTCAAGTCGTTGGGGAAGCGTAAAATTATTTGTCCAGCGCGTTGATATCGTCCACTCTGGCCTGATGGCGACCGCCCTCAAAGGGAGTGTCGATGAACAGATCTACCATGTCGCAGGCCAAACCGTAGCCGATGACGCGCTCGCCCAGGCAGAGCACGTTGGCATCATTGTGCATACGGGTCATGCGGGCGGAGAAGGTGTTCTCGCAGGCGGCAGCACGGATGCCCGCGTGCTTGTTGGCAGCCATGGACATGCCGATACCCGTGCCGCAGATGAGGATGCCAAGGGGAGCCACGCCGCCCGTTACTGCCTCACACAGGGCATGGGCGAAAACGGTGTAGTTGCAGGACTCGGGAGCATCGGTACCCACGTCGATGACCTCAATACCGCGAGCCTCCAGATGTGCCTTGACCTTCTGCTTCAGATTGTAGCCCGCGTGATCCGAGCCCATAACGATCTTTTTGATTTCCATCGGTATTTCCTCCTGTGGGGTCAGTTGTTTTCTTGATTCAGTTTTTCCATCCGTACCCGCTCGGCCTGAGAGGGGCGGAGGTATACGGGAGCGAGCTCGAAATCCGTGGTGCGAACACCCTCCCGATAGAGTCGAAGCCCTGCCATAGCGGTATTGTATCCGCTCTGGTGAATGAGCCGCTCGGGGAGCAGGATCAAGCGATCTCCCAGGGACTCCGAAAGCGCATCGTACACCAGTTTTGCCCCGTCGCCCATGAGATACACAGGGCGGTCGGGGTATTTCGTTGCCAATTCTTCTCCAAGCTCGGTAATCGCCAGCGCCCGATCCTCACAAAGGCGGGTCAGGGAAGTACCGTCGGATGCAAATAACGCGTTGTATACCTGCTGACGGCGAGCGTTCATGGAGGGGCAAAGAATGCCGTTCAGAACCACACCGTTGAGGGCCAGCGCCTCCAAGGTGGAAACTCCGATACAGGGCTTATCCTTGCCGAAAGCGATACCCTTTACCGTAGCCGCCCCTATGCGAACCCCCGTAAACGACCCGGGACCCGCCGTGCAGGCGAACAGATCCACGTCGTCCACGGTGTAGCCCGCGATCTTTAAGACGGATTCCACCATGGGCAAAAGTGTCTCGGAGTGCGTATGCCCCGTGTTGATCGTGTACTCCGCAATGAGCTTTTCATCCTCACAAAGAGCCACCGAGCCGACCTGTGCGGTGGAATCCAGAGCCAATATCAGCATAGCGGCGCCTCCTTTACAGAAATGGTGATGATTCGTTTATCCACTTCGGGCGGGCATTTCTCAATGCGTACCTCCAAGTAGACCTCGGGCAGAGCGAAGGGGATCTTCTCGCACCACTCGGCCACGCAAACCCCCGCGTCGGGGTAGTCCACAAAGCCGATGGAGTACAGATCGTCCTCCGACTCAATGCGGTACATATCAAAGTGGAATAAGGGCTTCTTTCCCGCCACACGGTACTCGTTGACGAGAGAGAAGGTAGGGGAGCGGACACCCCGCCCGGGAGCCATGACCGATGCCAGCCCCCGCACGAAGGCAGTCTTGCCCACGCCGAGATCGCCGTACATGGCAATGAAAGCGGGACAGGTCTTGTCAGCTTCCATCATCCCCGCCAGCGCCGCCCCCACCGCCTCGGTCTCCTCGGGGGAGTAGGTGGTGAGGGTAACGGGCAGGTCATTCAAAGTTAATTCTTTCATAGCCGTGCTCACGATTTCTTGCCCTTACTCTTGTCCTTGACCTGCTCGCGGGTTCCGTCGGGACGCACGATGACGGTATTATCCAGAATACCCGTCATGGAGGCGCGAAACTCCCGGATGTACTCGGTACGCAGAGCGGCGCGCTCTTCCAGCTCCGCCTCGGTCAGAGTCTCTCCCGCCTTGACGCGGCGGGCAAATTCGTTGATACGGTCCAGTTTTGCTTGTTCCATTATTTGTCCTTGTGTTACATCTTTTTGTTGAAAGTTTTGGGGATTCTTAAGGGTCTTTTAAAAGTCCCTTAAGCGGGTCCAGGGCAGGGCCCTGCCGGGGTTAGGGGCAGAGCCCCAAGAACCCCTTACGCTCTCAGCTTCAGACCCAGCTTGAATTCCAGATCCTTGAGGATCTTCTTGGTGGCCTTGTCGGCCTCCTCCACGGTCAGAGTCTTGTCGGCAGCGCGGAGAGTTACGCGGAAGGCCACGGACTTGTTGCCCTCACCGATGCTTGCACCGCGGTAGATGTCAAACAGAGCCACGTTCTCGCAGAGCTTACCGCCTGCCTTGCGCATGACCGACATAATGGAGCCAACCTCCATGTCCTCAGGACAGATGAAGGAGAAGTCACGGGTGGTAGCAGGGAACTTGGGCAGAGGCTTGTAGTCGATGATCGTGTTGGCGCTGTCCCACAGAGCCTCGAAGTCCACGGTGGCGCAGTACACGGGCTGGTTGAAGCCGTACTCAGAGGCCACGACGGGATGAATCTGACCGAATACAGCCAGCTCCACGCCGTCCTCGGTCAGTACCTTGGCGGTGCGGCCGGGATGGAATGCGGGATCCTCGGCATAAGCGGTGAAGGTCGCGTCCTTGATGCGAGCCAGGGCCAGAATGTTCTCGATCACACCCTTCATAGCGTAGAAGTCCACACCACCGTACATACCGAGAGTGACTACCTTCTTCTCGGCGGGGAGAGTATTCTCGTCCTCGGCGGGAATGTAGACGGTGGCATCCTCAAAGAGGCGCACGTTCTCGTTGGAGAAGTTGTTGTTTCTCTCCAGAACCTCCAGCATGGAGGGAAGAGCGGTGGTACGCATGACCGAGGTGTCCTCGCCCAGAGGGTTGGAGATCACCACAGAGCGGCGCAGTGCGCTGTCGGCGGGCATGCGGATACGGTCGTAGAACTTGGGAGAGATGAAGGAGAAGGTCTGGATCTGATCCATGCCCATGCCGTACAGAGCGCGATCCAAAGCCAGCTCAAAGGACTGCTTGGGATTGCGGCCGCCCTGGGTGGTCTCGGCGTTCATATAGGTAGCCTTGATCTCGTTGTAGCCGTAGATACGGATGATCTCCTCGGCGATATCGCTCATGAGATTCAGGTCACCGCGGAAGGAGGGAGGAATAATCGTATCGCCCTCAATGCGGCACTCCAGCTTCGTGAGAATATCCACCATGTACTCGCGGGTCAGGTCAACGCCCAGGAACTTGTTCATGCGCTCCACCTCGAAGGGGATACGCACCTCGGGCTTGTGGGTGGGGTAGCAGTCGATGATGCCGTCCACCACGTCACCTGCGCCCAGCATCTCTACCAGCTCGCAGGCTCTCTGCAGAGCGGGAAGGGCGTTGTTGGGATCCAGCTCCTTTTCGAAGCGGGCGGAGGACTCGGTACGCATCTTGTTCTTCTTGGCGGTTACGCGGACGGAGGAGCCCAGGAAGCAGGCGGACTCAAAGACCACGGTAGCCGTGCTGTCCTTGATCTCGCTGTTGGCGCCGCCCATAACGCCCGCCAGAGCGCAGGCCTTCTTTTCGTCGGCGATGACCAGCATGGAGGAATCCAGCACGTGATCGATATCGTCCAGAGACTTGAAGCACTCACCGTCGTTTGCGCGGCGAACGCGGATGGCGGCACCGTCCAGCATGGAGTAATCAAAGGCGTGCATGGGCTGACCGTACTCCAGCATGACGTAGTTGGTGATGTCTACGATGTTGTTGATGGGACGAACACCGGCGGCGCGGAGACGGCGGCGCATCCACATGGGGGAGGGAGCGATCTTAACGTTCTTCACCACGCGAGCGGCGTAGCGGTAGCAAAGATCGGGAGCCTCAATGCCCACGGTCAGATAATTCTCGATCTTGTCGCCGTCGGCGGCACCCTTTACCTCGGGGGTGTGGAGAGTCAGAGGACGGCCGAAGGAAACGGCGGTCTCGCGAGCCAGACCGATAACGGAGAGACAGTCGGGACGGTTGGAGGTGATCTCGAACTCCACCACGGTGTCGCAGAGATCCAGAGCCTCGCGGATATCCATACCGATCTTGTCGGCGAACTCCTCGCCAAGGATCAGAATACCGTTTGCCTCCTTGCCAGGGCAGTCGTGCTCGGTCAGCTGAAGCTCACCGAAGGAGCAGAGCATACCGTTGGAGGGAACGCCACGGAGCTTGCCCGCCTTGATGACGATGTCGCCGGGCAGATGAGCCACAGGCAGAGCGGCGGGAACGATGGCGCCCTCGAATACGTTCTGGGCACCGGTGACGATCTGCTGAATGCCCTCGGCGGCGGCGCCGCAGTCCACCTGACAGATGAAGAGGTGATCGGAATCGGGGTGACGCTCCATCTTCACGATGCGAGCCACCACTACGTTCTGAATATCGTCGCCCAGTACCTCGTAGCCCTCAACTTTGGAGCCCGTGTAGGTCAGCTTCTCGCAGTAATCGCGGATGGCGACGTCCTTTACGCTGACGTAATCCGCCAGCCAGTTCATGGAAAGATTCATGGTTTATTACCTTCTTTAGTTTTAGTAAGATGAATTGTATGCGCAGGAGATTTCTCGGCTTATTTCCAGTGCCATTGCTTCAGATCAAAGCTCCACGCCACGCCGATGCTGGCGTTGGAATCGAACGTAACGGTTTCGTCCTGGGGTCCGCTTCCGTGAAAGAACATCAGGTACAGGGGGGAGCCCTGGCCCGTAAT
>JAZRIF010000038.1:0-5556 GCA_045645165.1 Eubacteriales bacterium | reverse complement strand
TCGCTCATCGGGAGGAAACATGTACGAGCCAAGAAATTTGCCGCAGCTGAATGAAGCAATCAGTGCCTTATCAAGTATGCGTTTTTCTATCGTTTATAATAATAAATACAGCAAGGCTGACGATCCCGACGCCGATCCATTGCATATTCATAACTATCTTGAGATTTTTCTCAACGTTTCAAGTGACATATCCTTTCTTGTCAATAACAACCTATATCCCGTTCCCGAGGGAGATGTGGTCATATCACGCCCTGGTGATATACATATGGGAATTTTTCACAAAGCAGCCGTGCAGGAGCATATATGCATCTGGATCGATGCAGACTTTGCCTCTCCCATATTCTCTTTTTTGCGCAAAGAGGACTTTTGTCCTTTGTTCTCCTTTGACGAGAAAACAAAAAAGGAATTGCTGTCTCTTACCTTCTCTCTGTTGGACGTATGCGAAAATGAAGGCTCCGAGCTAAAAAAAGCATCTTATTTACTCCGAATCCTGACGATATTCGAAAGGGAAGCGTCACCCGATTCTGCCGCGCAGTCTGATATTCCCGATCCGCTGCAAAGAATATTGGATGATATTCACGGGAATTTTGCCGAGATCCGCAGCGTGGGGGACATCCTTGCCACCCACTTTGTAAGCTCTGCCACCCTGACACGGTGGTTTCGACAACACCTTCATACCTCCCCGCGGGAATATCTCGAATCAGTCAGACTTTCCAATGCGGCGGTTCTGCTTGCAAACGGCCACTCGGTAACGGATGCGTGTATGCGCTCCGGATTTTCAGATTGCTCCCATTTTATCGTCCTTTTCAAAAAGAAATTCGGAGAAACGCCGTTGAGATATAAGAAAAAAGTAAATGTCGGCTCATCTTTTCAAGCGTGACTTATTGTCAAATTGTTGTTGGTATTTTTTAGACCGATTTCCGCTACACTCAAAAAATATTTTGAAGGAAAACGCTACAATGGAAAAAGTGCTGTTGGAATACAGCCTGATGATAAAGGAGGAAAAGCCATGAAAAACACCGTTCTACGCGCCCTGATCTGTACCCTTGCCGTCCTGCTGGCTATGAGCCCGGCTGTCTTAGCTATCCTGCCCGCATCTGCCGCAGAGGATACCGTCTACCTGGGCGACCGACAGGATCTGTTCATTGCCCGCGACAGCCTGGACGATTTCGGGTGGAATACCGCCCATTCGGGAGAACCCATCACCATTGGTACCCAAAAATACGACAAGGGCATAGGCTTCCATTGCCAGCCCGACCGTGATGCCTACGTGGAGTTCGACATCTCCTCTTTGGGGATGAAATACTTCTCCGCCTTTGTTGGTGTTCTTCAGGAAGCAAACTATTTCGTAGAATGGGGAAGCATCTCCTTCCACGTCTACGGCGACGGAAAACTGCTGGCTTCTTCCCCTATGGTGGAGTGGAACAACGAGCCCTACTTCTTATCCTGTGCGGTAGAGGGCGTGAGTACCCTCAAACTGGTGCAGAAGAACGAAAACGGCCATGCCTGCGATGCAGGCGTATGGGGCGATGCCCGTCTGACCGTTGAACAACCCAAGCCCCCCGCCGCAGGGGAGGAAGGAGAGACCACCGTGAATCCCGACAAGACAAATCTACCACAGCCCTCAGAGCTGGTGAGCGGCGACTACGCCTACGTCAGCGATCTGTACTGGATGGACAACAATACCTACCCCGGCAATGTGGTAGGCCGTGACTGCAATACCGCCAACGAGATCATCTTTTCCAACGACGGCAAGTTCTTTGAGAAGGGCGTGGGCTTCCACGCCACCTCTTCGGATTTTACTTCCTACATGGACGTCAATGTTGAGGGCCTGGGCTTTACGAAGTTCGCCGCCTATTACGGCGTTTGCGAGACCCTGACTGCCCACGACATCACCATGGCTTCGGTCAAGTTCGCAGTCTTCGGTGACGGCGTCAAGCTCTGGGAGAGTGACATCATGAAGTTTGGGCAGGATATGGCCCCCATGGACTGCGATATCAGCGGCGTTTCGGTTCTTCGTCTGGCTGTTGCGGGGGCGCCCGGTATCGGTGGCGCGTGGGGCACCTGGGGCGGCGCCGTGATTTCCAAGAGCGGCAACATCACCGACGATATGATCTACCTCGATCCTGCCGACGTGACCGAGCCTCCCCTTGAGACCGATGCCCCCACTGAGCCCGAGACGGATTCTGTAACCGAGCCCCAAACAATCCCTGAAACCGAGGCAAAGACCACCGAGCCCGAGGCTACCGTCCCCGAAACCGACACCGAGTCCGAGACCCAATCCCAAAAGAAGGGCTGCGGAGCTGCCATTGGCACAGCTTCGGTGGGTATTGCTCTGACTGCCTGCGCCGCCGTGCTAAAGAAGAAAAAGGAGGACTGAATCATGCGTAAGTATCTGCTTTTGATTTTGACAGCAGGACTTCTGCTCCTGTGTCTGACTGTCGGTCTGGCTTCCTGTACCGATACCGACCCCACCCCCGAAACCTCGGATACACCCACTGATGCCCCAAAACCTACCCCGGAGGATACTGCCATGACCGACGAAATCATCACCTCTGCCGAGACCGAACCCGAGATCGAGCTTTTCCAGCCCGATCCCGAACGCGCTGTCCCCAGGTATGACACTTTGATGAGCAACCTGGATACCTTCCCCCTATGCTTCAAGTACGGTAAGACCGAGTACAACGGTTTTGCGGACTTTGCCCTGGAATCCGAGAATTATGAGAACGTGGATCGCGGTGTGAAGTCCACCCTAGTGCTGCGCCATCCCGAGATCCCCGCCGCCTTTAAGCTGGTGGCTACGGTCTATCCGCAGGAGTCTGCCTACGAGTACGTGATCTACATCACAAACGACGGTCAGGAGAATACAGAGATCATCTCCGACCTTTGCTTTTCCATTCAGTTTGAAGGCGAGAATCCCGTGATCAGCGGCATCAAGGGCGATGCGGGTGGTGTCAATTACACCCCCTACGAGCATGATCTATCCTCACGCTCCCGCTATAACGATCGCTCTACCTCGGGCCGTCCCTCACACGGTGTGTTTCCATACTACAACCTTTCCTACGGAAACGGCGGCACCTTTATCGCCATCGGCTGGCCGGGGACCTGGTACGCGAATTACAGCTACAAGAAATCCGCCAAGGTGACCACCCTGGAGGCAGGCCAAGGTGACGTCGCTACCTATATTGCCCCCGGCGAGACCCTCCGTACTCCCCTCATGGGCTTTGTGGAGTATGAGGGTGTGGATGCCGACGAGCAGGCCAATATTTGGCGCCGTTACTACATTAACGATGTCATGCGCAAGCTCGACGGCGAGTTGACCCCTACCTATGTGGGCGTAGCCAATATGTCTCAGGGTATGACCACCAAGAAGGAGCTGCTCATGCTGAACGCCTACAAGGCTCACGGCATTGTTCCTGATGTCATATGGATGGATGCGGGCTGGTATACGGGTGCTGACGGTGAGTCCGTCGCCTGGCCCCAGACCGGCTCCATGGACATCGACTATACACGATTCCCCGACGGCATGGCATCCATCGGTGAGTTTGCCAAGAAGAATGATGCCATGTTCCTCCTCTGGTTCGAGCCCGAAAATATGAGACTGGACACCGAGGCATTCCTCGCCGGTCAGGAGGGCTTCAAGGAGGAGTGGCTGCTGTCTACCGTGGCAGAAGGAAGCTGGCTCCAGAGCCGCATCATCAATCTCGGCGATCCCGAGTGCCGTGAGTGGATCTTTGCCAAGATCAGCAAGGTCATCGATACTGCGGGTGTCACGGGCTACCGTCAGGACTTTAACAACGATCCCGCCCCCGCTTGGGCAGCCGCCGACGAAAGCGACCGCAAGGGCATGACCGAAAACCTGTACGTCCAGGGCTATCTGGCTTTGTGGGATGCCATCATTGAGAAGTACGGCATCTTTATTGATTCCTGTGCCTCGGGCGGCGGCCGAAACGATCTGGAATCCATGAAGCGCGGTGTTCCCCTCCATTACACCGATTGGTTCGATGGCAACCACGAGGACTATGACATGAAGGGCAAAAATACCCAAGTCCTCTTTAAGTGGTTCCCCTATTTCAAGAACGAGGTCTACCAGAACAGCCTCTATAAGCTCCGCATGAACTATGCGCCCTTCTGCTTGCTCAAGGTGGAGTCCGCACTGGATAAGGACACCGATTGGGTGCTTCTTAAGCAGGCCTACGACGAGTACGATCTCATCCGTGAGTACTTCTATGGCAATTACTACACCCTCACAGAGTGGACGGCGAACGCCGACCGCTGGGACGGACGGATGTTCTTTGATCCCGAGCAGAACGAGGGCTTCGCCTCCATCGCTTGCCAGGAGACATCCTCCAAGCTGACCAATACGATTTGCCTCAAGGGTCTTGATCCCGAGAAGCAGTATCATATCACGGACTTTGATGGGCTCGTGGATGTGACGGCGAGCGGCGCGGATCTTATGGAGCATGGAATTACCGTGACGGTACCCGAGCAGCCTTATGCGGTGATTCTGCTGATCAAGCCTGCTCAATAAGCGAAGCGCATATACGCATAACTCTTTTACTTTTGTAATAACAGTTAACTAATGGGAGCCTCTAAATATTCTGCCGATTCGCTGTGCGCAGAATATTCAGAGGCTCCCTTATGTATATACAATGGTATGTTCATCGCCAATGAAAACATCAACCATATGCTTTTACTTTATTAAATCTATTATGAATTTGCAGTATTCCGTAAACGCATCCGGATGGCTTTCGATATCGCAGTGATTCATTCTTTCCTCGATGCGAAGTGTATAGGATAACTTCTCTTTTTCCATTCTCTCGATCAGTGGCGGCATATGATTTTGGGTGAAGTAAGCATCGCATTCGCCATAAACGAAATAATACGGAATTCTCGGCATAAGCTCATAAAAATCTACCGGTGAATATCTTTTCATAACGGATAAAAGATCCTCATCCTCTTGAATATGAGCCGAAAGTATCGCGCGTCTGAAATCCGGTATGTCGGAAAATACTCTTTTCATATCCGTAACGGCGCAGTTGACAGCGCAACCTACAGCTTTTCTTTTTCCGTAAACAAGATAATTCAGAGCGGTAAGTCCCCCCATGCTTCCTCCACTTACGATAAGCGGAATAGTTTCATCAGCACAGAGTCTTTCGTAAACCGCATCAATAACCTGCTCATTAAATTCCCACGAGCTTTTACTCATCTACGCCCAGACGCTATAGTAAGGGAACACCCAGGCAATTCCCGCTTCTCCTAAAACTTTGGCGATTTTGGGGCTCTCATGATACATAGTCGCATCGGTGTATCCGTGAAAGCAAACGCAGATAGCACGGAGCGGGGATACGAGAGTATCTTGGTTCAAAAAAGCATAATCGTATAAATTATCTTTGTTTATGTACTTCATAAAATTTGCTCCATCATAATTTTGACTTTTTTATTATAGCATAAAAATCGGTTTTTGTAAAGGTAGAAAAAACAGGAGCACGGAGAGTACGCGAATATAAATATAAAATCATCCCGATTTTTCGCCTCTCGGCGTGTCCAGTGTAG
>JAZRIF010000037.1:0-3517 GCA_045645165.1 Eubacteriales bacterium | reverse complement strand
TGTCAGGCCTCCACGGTGAAGGTGTGGACGCCCGAGCCCATCTTCTCGTTCAGGTCACCCTTGCGGAAGTAGCCCACGGAGTTTGCGGGGACGGTGACGGTGTAGGCGGTCTTGCTTCCCTCCCGCTTGAAGTCCACCTTGATCTCACCGAAGGGGGAGACATGGCTGACGGTGGCGTAGGGGATGCCCTCGTAGTCGCAGGGGCTGACCTCAAAGGTGGCAAAGCCGGGGGTCAGAGGCTTGATACCGCCCACGTAGGCGTAGAGGAAGTAGGCAAAGCCGGAATGCATGGGGTGGTTGTAGGAGGCGGTGCCTACCTCGCGGGGCATGGTGAAGTCATGCTCCAGGCACTCCCACAGGGAGGTAGCGCCCTTGTCCATCATGGTGCCGAAGCTGTCGTGGTCACGGTTGAAGAGGAACTTCATGGCCACATCTCCCTGCCCTGCCTCGCACAGCGCGGGGACGAGATACTTGTTGCAGTAGATACCCGTGGACATGGCGTAGTCGTCTTCCTTCATGAGGGTCAGGAGCGCCTCTCTGAGGGCTTCCTCCTCACCGTCGGGATAGAGATTCGTCATGAGGGCCACGCCGCAGGTACCCCAGGTAGAGTATCTGTGCTTCTCGGGGATCCAGAAGTGGCGGTTGAAGGCCTCCTTGATGCGGGCTGCCCAGGCGTCGTAGTCAATGGAAGCAGGGAGGTTCAATTCCTTTGAAAGCTCGCTCATACGGATCATGATCTCGTAGAACATGGCGGTGGAGGACTCGTGGACGGGCATCCGACGATCACTCTGATGGCCAACGGGAGGACACCAGTCACCGAGACCGCGGGAGATGATGAGTTCATCCTCGTAGAGGGACTTGTCGTTCTTGGCATCATTGATCTCGTGCTGTACCCATTTCTCCATCATGTCCCAATTCTTGCGGACAACCGAATCGTTGCCGTAGTAGTAGTACATCCAGTACGGGATGATGATTTGGGCACAGCCCCACAGGGGGGTAGCCTCACCGCAACCGCGCTTACCGGGGGAGATCATCTGCCAAACGCCGTAGACCTCGTTGGTGGTACGGATGTCGTGGAGATACTTTTCATAGGCGGCCTCGGTATCGTAGTTCATCATACCCGTGTTGCACACCACCTGAGCGTCTCCCAGCCAGCCGCACTTCTCACGTCCGGGACAGTCCTCGGGGAAACCGTGGTAATTGGTGCGGAATGTGTTCATCATGATGGCCTGCAGGCGGTTCATGTCCTCGCAGGAAGACGTGAAGCTACCCGTCTGCGTCAGATCAGTGGAGATGGCGTAGGCCTTGAACATCCGTGTTTCGGGGTTAGAGCCGTAGGCGCGGAGGTCGAAGTAGCCCGTGATCTCCATGTAGCGGAAGGCATGGTAGGTGAAGCGGGGTCTCCAAATTTCGCCCTCTGCGTCGCCGCGGGAGATGTATACGTCCTGCTGGATGACCTGAGTCGCAAAGGAGCCTGCGGAGCGCAGATCCAGATGACCGTCGGAGTCCAGATTCTCGGCAAAGCGGAGAGTGACCTGAGAGCCGCGGGCAGCGTGGGGGAGGTTGACCTCCACAAAGCCGGCGATGTTCTCGCCAAAGTCTATGATCCAAGCACCGTCGTCCTTACCCGAGCAGTTGGTGACCGCCACGGCAGGCAGCTCCTTGAAGATGCGAATGGGGGGAATCATGCAAAGCTTAAGCTCACCCTTGGGGGTGGTGTCCTCCACCACGGCGCACCAGCCGTCCTCGTCGCTGTCGGGATCGGCGAAGTCGGGGGTCTCCAGGCGGGAGTCGTAGGTCTCGCCGCCGTAAACGTTATTGAGGACGATGGGGGAATACTTATACGACCAAGAGCTGTCTGTATCGGTAGCCAGGACGGTCTTGGTGCCGTCGGCAAAGGTCAGCTCCAGTTGGGCCATGAGGCAGGCGTCACCGTAGTAGAAGCCCGTATGGGACCACACGCGGGACTGGGCGTAGAAGCCCTCGCCCAGAAGAGCAGCAAAGGCGTTCTTGCCTTCCTGCACGAAGGGAGTCACGTCGTAGGCGCGGTAGAAGACCTCCCGCTCGTAGTTGGTCATGGGGGGGTCAATGAGATCCTCGGAGATCTTTTGGTTGTTGATGTAGTACTCGCCGCAGCCCAGGCCGCTGACGTACAGGCGTGCCTTGGTCACGGTACCCTCGACCGCAAACTTCTTCCGCAGGTAGGGGGCCCAGCCCATCATGAGCTTCTTCGGCTTGATCCACTTGCCCTGCCAGTCCTCGGGGTTCAGAGCGGTGGAGAAATCCAGGGTGGCGGTGGCGGTCTCGCCGTGATTGTCGGTAGCGGTAACCGTCAGGATGTAGTCGGTACGGGACTCCAGAATCGCATCCACGGGAATATGGATGGACTTGGTGGTTCCCTCACCTGCCCAAGCAGGGGTGTCACAGCCTGCCTTGGTGATGGCGGCCTTGTAAGCGGTCTGCAGAACGCCCGTATTGTCGGAATCCAGTTTCCAACCGATGTAGAGATCCTTGCAGGGAGCGTATGCAGTGTTCTTGACGGCGTTGATGGAGAGGTCGTAGAGCTTCAGCATAGCATTATGTTCCTTTCAAAAAAAATTCATAGTGGACTTCAAATTTGGGTTTATCGAGGGGGCTTTGCCCCCTCGACCCCCACCAAAGAACTTTTTGAAAAAAGTTCTTTGGAATCTCAAAAACTTTCAAAAATCATTGATAAATAATTCTTTTTTAAAAGTTTTTGGGAGTCCAGAACCCTTTTTCCAAAAAGGGTTCTGGTGGGGTGCAGGGGTGAAACCCCTGCCCTACAAACTCCATTTTTTTAGTTTTTTCCCTTCACGGTCACCACGCGGCAATCACCGGTGTAACCCGTGGAGGTAACGTACTGGGGCACGCCGTTGGGGAAGACGTCCTCGTGGTTGAAGTGGACGTGTCCTGCAAAGACGGCCACCACGGGGGTGTTCTCGTCCATGCAAACGGCGTTGTAGAGCTGCTGAACCGAGCCCCAATCGCCGCCCATAGCACCGGGCCCCATGGTGATGTTGCGGCCCCAAATCTTCTTGACGTCGGGCTCCAAGGTGTCCACGTGGAAGGGGACGTGCAGCAGCAGAATGATGGGCTTGTTCTTCTCGTAGAGAGCCAGGAACTTATCCACGGTCTCCTGGGTGACCACGTCAGAGCTGTTGTCGATGGCGGCCACGATAAAGCCGTCGTATTCGGCATAGGAGAAGTAGGGGTCACCGTTGGTCAGATCGTTGAAGAGCGGGCGGTTGGAGGTGACGGCATTGCCCGTCATGTAGTCGTCGGAGTAGTTCCAATCGTGGTTGCCGAGGCAGAAAATGGATTTCGCCTTGACGCGGTTGATGTTCTCGTAGAGAAGGGCGATATTCTTTTCAGAGGGGAAGTCGATGAGATCTCCTGTGAGGAACAGACCGTCAGCTTGGATCTCGTCGGCGTAGTCAAAGAGCAGGGGGAAGCGCTCCTCGGCCAGAAGTCCGTCCGCGGCGAAGGAGGCACGGCG
>JAZRIF010000036.1:0-4336 GCA_045645165.1 Eubacteriales bacterium | reverse complement strand
CCGTCTGGTGGCCCTTTCCATCGGTCTGGAGGACATCCGCGACGTCATCGCCTTCCCCAAGGTGCAGAACGCCAGCGAGCTCATGACCAAATGCCCCTCCCCCGCCGATCCCAAGGCTCTGGAGGAGCTGGCTATTGCCATCGTGCCTGAAGAATAAGAGAGCGATAGAGAACGCAAGGGGAAAACTTCTTGAAAGAAGTTTTCCCCTTGACCCCTTTCAAGAACTTTCAATAAAATCATTCAGGAGGAATATCATATGAAGTTATTCGTATCAGCCTTGACTAAATTCCTCATAGGCCTCCTTCTGGTGGCTCTGTTGATCTTCCTCCCTGCGGGCACGTTTTTCTACCCCGGAGGGCTGTTGTTCCTCTGCCTCCTCTTTGTGCCCATGCTCATCATGGGCGTGGTCATGCTGATCCGCGCCCGCGACCTTCTCGCCAAGCGGTTGGACGCCAAAGAAAAGCAGGGCGATCAGAAGGGCGTGGTGGCCTTCTCTGGTCTGATCTTTCTCGGCGGCTTCGTGCTGGCGGGGCTGGACTTTCGTTTCGATTGGTCGCAGGTGCCCCTGCCCGTGGTCATCGCCGCCTCGGTGGTGTTCCTGATTGGCTACGGTCTCTACGCCGAGGTCATGCGGGAGAACGCCTACCTGTCCCGCACGGTCAAGGTGGAGGAGGGGCAGACTGTGATCTCCACAGGCCTCTACGGCGTGGTGCGCCACCCCATGTATACCGCTACGATCCTCATGTTCCTGTCCCTTCCCCTCGTGCTGGGCTCTTGGTACGCGCTGATTCCGTTCGTCTTCTATCCCGTCCTCATGGTCATTCGCATCCGCGGGGAGGAGAGACTGCTGGCCGCCGAGCTGGCAGGGTATGAGGAGTATAGGAAGAAGGTCAAGTACCGTATGATTCCGTTTATCTGGTGATCCGCGTGAGGGGATCGTCTCCCCCTGTTCTTCCGACCAGCTCGACCGATGAAAGACTAAAATCCGCCGAACGGATTTAAAAAATGAGGTTCTACCGTTGTTCGACCCACTTTTTAGGGGGTGTTTCTTGCATTTTGGCGGTGGCTATGCTATAATGGGAGCATCCAATTGCTCACAAAAGGGAGAATCAACATGGAAAACAATTACGCATTCGGCAACTACATTACCGAGCTTCGAAAGAAGAAAAAGCTGTCTCAAGCTGAGCTTGGGGAGAAACTGGGTGTGTCCAACAAAGCCGTATCCAAATGGGAAAACGGCGCGTCCTATCCCTCTACCGATCTCATTCTTCCGTTGGCCAATGCCCTCGGCGTTTCGGTGGAGGAAATACTGGCTTCCATCAGTCAGAGTAAACAGGAAAAGACCCGCCTGCGCCGTTTGCTGGATACGGTATTGGGGCGTGAGAAGCTGATCTATATCGTATTGGGAAGCATTTGGGTCATCGTCTATGTTCTGTTTTTGCTGTTTGGGGAACAACCTGATAAAAGATTTGAGGCGGTCTTTGCGCCTATTGGCACTGCTCTCCTTTTCGGAGGTATTTGGCTGGCTTTGTTTGTATCCAGTAAAGGCGCTATGAAATCCATGAAGGCAATTGACGTGTACGAAACTTTTGCTCTCATCATTTTTACATGGGGACTGATTGCTTTGTTGGTTACTTTTATTTTGAACATGAAGACGGGATATAATATGTCTGTTTCTATGGTTCCGGGAGTTCTGGCCGGATTGACATTTTTCCACAACAGAAGAAAGAGGTGATCTGTTTGCCCACCTACACCGACACCCACGCCCACTATTTTGACCGCAAATACGCCGCCCTCTCCGAAGGGGGCGCCGATAACCCCACCCGTGAGGCCGCCCTTGCGGGGGCGGATACCCTCCTGTCCTCTTCCGACTTCAGAGCCGTGACCCGCGCCGTTATCAACGTAGGCACGAATCTGCAAAACAGCCGTGTGGCCGTGGAGCAGGCAGGGAAGTACCCCTTCATGGCCGCCGCCGTGGGTATTCATCCCGAGGACGCCCAAGGCTTGCCGGACGGCGCACCCCTCGACCCCGAGGCCGAGCTCGCCGCTCTCCGCGCGTGGGTCAGCGACCCCGCCCGCCGCAAGGCGGATAAGATCGTGGCCATTGGTGAGGTCGGCTTTGATTACTACTGGCAGCCCATGGACAAAGACCTCCAAAGAGCATTTTTCGAGGGTCAGCTTCAAATCGCCGCCGAGACGGGACTCCCCGTCATCATTCACGATCGCGACGCCCACGGGGATTCCTTCGAGACGGTGCTGAAATATCCCGCCGTTCGTGGTGTATTCCACGCCTACGGCGGCTCGGCCGAGATGGCGCGGGAGCTGACCCGTCGGGGCTGGTATATCGGCTTTGGCGGCGTGGCCACCTTCAAGAACGCCGAGCGGGTGCGCTCGGTCGTTGCCTCGGTGGATCTGTCCAAGCTCCTTTTGGAGACCGACTGCCCCTACATGGCGCCCGTGCCCTTCCGCGGGAAGATCAACCACTCGGGGCTGATTCCTCACATCGCCGAGGTGATCGCGTCCCTTCACGGGCTGACCGTGGAGGAGTTGGCAGAGGTCACCAATCGGAATGCGGAGGCATTGTTCGGGCTTTCGGCGGTGCTGGGATAAGAATTCGGTGAAATAAAAATACGGCACAGGGTATTGATCAATCAAACCCTGTGCCGTATCGGTTCCCTCGGCGGGAAGCAGAACACACAACTTTTTTATTTTACCACTTTGTGAGGAATTTGTCAATCCCTTTTCTCGAATCTCGTTTAGGAAATCAAATTTTTGTGCCGATTACACAAATGAGACCCCCGAATTTCTACATTTCATCATGCAAAAGTTCAAATTCACATCTTGAAAAAATCGCGGAAATATAGTATAATGTTCTTGTTGTTCGAATGTTGTACCGTATTCCCGCGATTTTTGCGTTGCCGCTACAGAATTTGAACGAAAAATTTTACACCTAAAAAGGAAAGGTGTCCGCCCCTGTCCCGGGGAGAGCTCGGGGTGCGGCGGGTGGACAAAGGTGAATTATCATGGCTGATTTCAACACCAAGCAACTCCGTAATCTGGCGCTCCTGGGCCACGGCGGCTCGGGTAAGACCTCCCTGGCTGAGGCTATGCTGTATATTGCAGGCGCTACCGACCGTCTGGGCTCCATCGGTCAGTCCAACACTGTTTGCGACTACGACGCCGAGGAAAAGGCAAGAGGCTTTACCCTCTCCGCTACCCCCGCCTTCATGAGTTGGAAGGATACCAAGATCAACGTGCTGGACACCCCCGGCTTCCTGGATTTCCAGGGCGAAGTCAAGCAGGCTGTCCGTGTGGCTGACGCCGCTGTCATTTGCGTAGACGGTAAGGCGGGCGTTGAGGTTGGTACCGAGCTTGCGTGGGACGCTGCTTGCGCCGCCGGTATTCCCAAGGCTTTCTTTATCAATAAGTGCGACGATCCCGAGACCAAGTTCGCCCGCGTGTTCCACCAGATCCACGCTACCTTCGGCGTATCCGTCTGTCCCGTGTTCATCCCCGTGGAGACCGGTAAGGATGTCACCATGATCGACCTCATCGACATGCAGGCCTTCAAGTACGACGAGAAGGGTAAGCGCGCCGGCGTTCCCATGAAGATCAACTGGGAGCAGACCGCTCACGACTATAAGGACGCTCTGAACGAGGCTCTGGCCGGCACCTCCGACGACCTCATGATGAAGTACTTCGAGGGTGAGTCCTTTACCAAGGAAGAGGCCGTTGAGGCTCTCCATAACGGTATCATCGAGGGCACCATCGTGCCCGTATACTGCGGTTCCGCCACCAACATGTGGGGCGTTGTGGCTATGCTGGACGCCATCGCAGGTTCCTTCCCCCGTCCTACCGCCCGCAAGGTGGAGAAGGATCTGGGCGGCAAGCCTGTGGCCATCGACGTGGAGGGCGATCCCGCCATCTTCGTTTACAAGACCATCGCCGATCCCTTCGTAGGAAAGATGTCCTTCTTCAAGGTCATGTCCGGTGTGCTCAAGAAGGATATGGCTCTCCGCAACGTCCGTACCGGTACCACTGAGAAGATGGCTCACATCTACATCATGAAGGGTAAGGATCAGGTCGAGGTCGAAGAGCTGGCTTGCGGTGATCTGGGTATGATCGCTAAGCTTGCCGATACCAACACCAACGACACTCTGCGCGCTTCCGGCGACGTTGTTTACGCTCCCGTGAAGTACGCCACTCCTTACATGTGCAAGGGTATCACCCCCGAGACCGCCAAGGACGAGTCCAAGATCTCCCAGGCCATCGCCAAGATGCTGGAGGAGGATATGACTCTCCGCTACGAGAACAACCCCGAGACCAAGCAGATGTG
>JAZRIF010000035.1:0-2299 GCA_045645165.1 Eubacteriales bacterium | reverse complement strand
CTCAAACAGACATAAAAGACGGCGTTTTCCCACGGAAAACAGCCGTTTTTTTGTGTATACAGATCAGTCGATGGGCAAAGTCCAGCCGAACTTATCCTCGATCTTACCCCACTGGATGCCCGTGAGGGTATCGTAGAGGTGCTGGGTGACCTCACCGATCTTGCCACCGTTGACGGTGTACTTCTTGTCCTTGTAGCAGAGCTCACCGATGGGGGAGACCACGGCGGCGGTACCGGTGCCCCAGGCCTCTTCCAAGGTACCGTTCTCCATAGCCTCAGCCAGCTCGTCTACGCTGATGAGACGCTCGCTGACCTTGTAGCCCTCGGCACGGAGCACCTCCAGGCAGGACATACGGGTGATACCGGGCAGGATGGAACCGGAAAGCATGGGGGTGACGACCTCGCCATTGATCTTGAACATGACGTTCATGGCGCCCACTTCCTCGATGTACTTGCGGTGGATACCGTCCAGCCACAGAACCTGAGCGTAGCCCTTCTTCTCGGCTCTTGCGCCGGCGCGGTTGGAGGCGGGGTAGTTACCGCCGCACTTGGTGTAACCCGTACCGCCCTTGACGGCGCGGACGTCCTCGTCCTCGATCATGATACCAACGGGGTTGATGCCCTCCTTGTAGTAGCTGCCTACGGGAGATGCGATGATCATGAAGGTGGTGTGGTGGACGGCGTGCACGCCCAGAGTCTCGTCGTTACCGAACATCAGAGGACGGAGGTAGAGAGAGGTACCGGGGGCGGAGGGAGTCCAATCCTGCTCCATATTCACGAATGCGGTCAGCACCTCCATACCCAGCTCCTCGGGAAGCTCGGGCAGGCACAGACGCTCAGCGGAGCGGTTCAGACGGCGGA
The DNA here is from genome assembly GCA_045645165.1 of Eubacteriales bacterium. GTDB lineage: Bacteria > Bacillota > Clostridia > Oscillospirales > CAG-272 > CAMEON01. Next base: position 1,439 of record JAZRIF010000035.1, on the reverse strand, counting down.
TGTTCTCAATGGGACGGAAGAGCTGAACCTTGCCATCCTCGCGGCGGTAGGCCTTCAGACCCTCGAAAATCTCGGAGCCGTAGTGCAGAACCGTGGAGGCGGGGTGGAGGGACAGATTGTCGAAGGGCACGATGCGGGCGTCGTACCAGCCACGCTCGGGCTCGTACTCCATGAGGAACATGTGGTCGGTAAAGATCTTACCAAAGCCCAGGGTGGAAGCGTCGGGCTTCTCTTTGGGGCAAGTAGTCTTGGTGATGGAAATATTCATAACAGTAGTTCCCTTTCAATAAATTTGAGGTTTCGCAACATCCTCAAAAACTCTCTCAAGAATACTTGAATTCTTTATTGAAGGTTTTGGGGTTTCCAAAGGGACTTTTTTCAAAAGTCCCTTTGGTGGGGGGGCAGGGGGCAAAGCCCCCTCGTTCTTTTCAGTAGTTTGCGCCCAGCTCCAGAGCCTTGTAGTTGAGCTCCAGCATATCGGAGCGCTTGGCGGAGATGACCTTGGCGAGGGCGGCGTTCACGCCTGCCTCGTTGTACTCGCCCAGAGCGGCGAGGATCTTGCCCACCAGAATCATGTTACCCAGAGTGGGAATGCCGTTCTCACCGGCCAGACGGGTGGCGGGGACAGCGTAGGCCTTGACGTCGGTGCGCTTCAGAGGGCGCTCGATGAGGGAGGAATCGTAGAAGATCATACCGCCCTTCTTAACGGCGGACTCATAGCGATCCAAAGAAGGCAGGTTCATGGCCACCAGAATGTCGGGCTTGGCCACGATGGGAGAACCCACCGCGCCGTCGCTGATGATGATGCCGCAGCTGGCGGTACCGCCGCGCATCTCAGGGCCGTAGGAGGGGAGCCAGCTCACGTTCTTGCCCTCGGTCAGACCCTTGTAGGCGATGAACTTACCTGCGAACAGAATACCCTGTCCGCCGAAGCCGGAGAAGAGAAATTCTTTGGTACTCATTTAGTTTTCCTCCTTCTCGGCTGCTGCGGTGGCAGCGGTTCTGTCCTTGTACACACCCAGAGGGTAGTAGGGGATCATCTTGTCGTCAACCCACTTCAGAGCCGCCTGAGGCGTCATACCCCAGTTGGTGGGGCAAGTGGACAGCACCTCGACCAGGGAGAAGCCCTTGCCCTCGACCTGATTCTGGAAAGCCTTCTTGATGGCCTTCTTGGCGTTGCGGATTGCCTTTACGTTGTTGACGGTGACGCGCTCCAGATACTCGGGGCCGTCCAGGGTCGCCAGCATCTCGCAGACGCGGATGGGGAATCCGCACTGCTTGTCGTCACGGCCGTAGGGGGAGGTCTGGGTCACCTGTCCGGGAAGGGAGGTGGGAGCCATCTGGCCGCCGGTCATGCCGTAAATGGCGTTGTTGACGAAGATCACGGTGATGTTCTCGTTACGGGCGGCGGCGTGAACCGTCTCGGCCATACCGATGGA
>JAZRIF010000034.1:0-3129 GCA_045645165.1 Eubacteriales bacterium | reverse complement strand
AAGGGCGGTTCCGGGGGGGGGAAGGGGCAGACCCCTTGCGGGTTCAGGGGCAGAGCCCCTCGTTTCTTACAACTGCTCCCAGAGCTCGGCGTGAGGAGCGGGAATGACGGCGGAGTTGCAGAACAGACCCTGATCCTTGGCGTGCTGTGCGCCGGCCTCAACGGCGGCGGTCACGTCACCAACGTCACCGGTGATGAGAACCATGCCCTTGCCGCCCATACCGCGGGACAGACGGAGCTCGTTGATGGAGACCTTGGCGGTCTTGACGGCGATATCGGCAGCCTTCACGGTGGAAGCGGCGGAGTATGCCTCGATGATACCCAGAGAGCCCTTGCGCTCGCTGGCCTGGGTGCCGAACAGAGCGGTGATGACCTGCTCGTCAATGCGGCCGATCACGGTGGAGTCGATCATGCGATCCTCGAAACGAGCCTTTACGACTTCAACGGCGGCGGTGACGTCGGCGATGGCGCCGGTCAGAATGATCTCGTACTTGCCGGGGCAGGAGGGATGAGCCTGCACCAGACGGATGCCTGCGCTCTTGAGCGCGGCGTCGGTGGCCTCAATGCCCTTGGCGATGCTCTTCAGTTCAATAATACCAATAGCCTGATACATATTTGTCTACCTCTCTCATTTATGCATGGATCACGATGGTCTTGCCGTCCACGTAGGTTATCTTACCCGTAATGGGGGCGTAGTGGGGAACGGACAGACCCTCAGCGGCTTGCGCGATCATCTGGTTCTCAACGACCTCATCGCCAACCTTTACGATCGGAACAGCGGGAGCACCAATGTGCTGGGACATGGGAACGTGGACCTCGGTGGCCTTCAGTTTTTCCTCTACGTAGATGGGCGGGAACTTGTCGTACTTGGCGACGCCCAGCATTTCCTTCCACTTGCCCGCGCTGACCATGCGGCCCTCGCGATCGGGGGAGGGAGTGAACTGCTCGTTGGGGTCAGCGACGTACTTCATGCGGTTCTTGGCCAGAATACCCTTGTATTCCTTGATGATCTGCATGGGGGAAATTTCCTGACAGCAGGCCAGGGTGCTGCAGATGTCGCAACCACAGCACATGGTAGCCGATTTGATCAGCTCGGGATCAGCCTGAGCGGCGGAAAGAGTGGAACGAACCATCTTGTGAGGCTCCAGAGGATAGCCCAGCAGATGTCTGGGGCACATGTCGGTGCAACGGTTGCACTGGCAGCAGACCGATGCGGCGCGGCGGAAGTTCTCCTCCTTGGTGCGGAGCTTGTTGCGCACAGCGGGGATGGTCTTGGGCAGGATCAGAAGACCCGAGCAGGGCTTCTTCACCACGTCGGTGCTGAGGTTAACGATGGTACCCATGGAAGGACCGCCGTCGATGACCACGTGGGTGTCGGGCACCTGCACGTTCATGATCTTCAGTACCTCGGAGATCTTCATACCTACGGGAACCTTCACGCAGTATGCCTTGGGGGTGTCACCCGAAATGGTGAGGTAAGTCTTGGTCACGGGCTGACCGAACTGCACCACCAGACCGATGTTGTAAATGGTCTCGGTGTTGTAGACGATCACACCGCGGGTAATGGGAAGCTGTCCGGGAGGAACCACGCGACCCGTGGCGGTGTAGATCAGGTTGATCTCGTCACCCATGGGGTATACGTTGGGGATGTACTTGATGAACACACCGGGAGCCAGTTCCTGGCCGTCGCTGTAGCCCAGCTTGGCGGCGCGGTAATCCTTCACGGCGAGCAAGCCTCTCGGGATCTTGGCGTACTCCATAACGGCGCGCATACCAATGACGATGTCACGGATACGCTCCTGGAGCAGGGTGTAGCTGGTGTAGAGCAGAGGCTCACACTCAACGGCGTTGATGAGCAGGGTATCAGCACCCTCTGCCAGCTTGCAGTAGGAGGGGAAGCCTGCACCGCCTGCACCGACGACACCGTTGTCTTTCAGTAATTGTTTCAAATCAGCCATGTCAGTGTCCTTCTATATATAGATTTTTTTGTATACGAATTAGAATTGCAGCTTATCAATGATACCGGCAACGACGGCATCCACGGGCGCATCCATGTCGCCGACAGCGGCGCGGGCGGAGGAGCCGGTCACGACCAGCACGTCCTCACCGATGCCTGCGCTGATGGAGCGATCCACGGCGATGATGTAGCGGTCGGTCAACTCGTCCTTTTCCTTGAGCTGGATCTCCAGGAACTTGTAGCCCCGCAGAGCATCGAATTTATTGGTAGACACGATGGTCCCCACAACTTTTCCTTTGAGCATGATAGACTCCGTTCTTTCTTATTCTTTGACCATGGTGACGGTGCTGCCGTTCTTGAAGCCTACGGCGTTGGCATCGTCGGTGTCTACGTGCATCTCCAGGCAGAACTTGTCGCTCACGCGAACCTGCACGTCGAACCAGCGGGTACGCTTGGTGCCGCTGAAAGCATCCACGGTGATGTAGTCGCCGTCCTTCACGCCGAAACGAGCGCCGTCAGCGGGGCTCATGTGGATGTGACGGTTGGCGATGATGCAACCCTGCTTCAGGGTCACAATGCCCTTGGGGCCGATGATGGTGATGGGGGCAGAACCCTCCAGAGAACCGGACTCGCGCACGGGAGGCTTGACCTTCAGAACGAAGGAGTCGGTCACCGAGATCTCCACCTGGCTCTCCTTACGGATGGGGCCCAGCACACGCACACCCTCGATGGGACGCATGGAGGGGCCGATGATGGTCAGCTGTTCCTTGCAGGCGTACTGACCGGGCTGGGAGAGATCCTTGATGGGGGTCAGCTCATAGCCCTTGCCGAACAAAGTGTCCAGATCCTCGCGGGACAGATGGATGTGACGATTGGAAATACCCACCGGGATGGTCAGGTCGTCTGCTTTTGCCGCAGGCGCATCCATCTCGGAAACGATCTTTTTGACGATTGCTTCAATCGTGGTTGCGTTCAGTTCCATAATCAAAAACCTCTTTCTGTTATGATACAAATTGAAAAACCAATACCCTTTTCCCGAGAAAGCTTCTCCGAAAAGACCATTCATTCTTCCATTTATATATATGTTATATATATGGATTCAAACATATTTGAACGTTCTGGGAGGGGGGTCAAGGGGGGAACCTTCTTTCAAGAAGGTTCCTCCCTTGCGCT
>JAZRIF010000033.1:0-6807 GCA_045645165.1 Eubacteriales bacterium | reverse complement strand
AAAGGCAGGACTCCGTCCTGCCTTTTCTGTTGGTGCCGGTGGTGGGACTCGAACCCACACGATGTCGCCATCAACGGATTTTGAGTCCGTCACGTCTGCCAATTCCATCACACCGGCATATAAAATTTACAACGGGTATATTGTAGCACATTTGAAGCGAAAAGTCAAGCCTTTATGAAAGATTTTTCAGGAATTTTTCCTGTAAACAGCCCGCCCCCGTTGATTTTCGGTAAAAAATATGATATAATCGAATAAAACCCAAAGGGAGGTACGGTATGCTCAAAAAACATGTTCTGCCGGCTGATCTCTGCGTGATCGGAGGCGGTATGGCCGGCATTTGCGCGGCCATTGCGGCGGCACGGCACGGCGCCCGGGTGGTGCTCATGCATGAGAGACCTGTTCTGGGCGGGAATGCATCCTCTGAGATCCGCATGTGGATCTGCGGTGCCCATGGCGAAAACAATCGGGAGACCGGCATCATTGAGGAGATCGCTCTGGAAAACTATCGAAGAAATCCCACCAAGAATTACTACATCTGGGACACGGTGCTTTATGAGTTTGTTCTGCGGGAGAAGAACATCCACCTGCTGCTCAACTGCACCTGCATGGATGCCGCCACCGAGGAGGGTACATTCCCCCACGGCCGCGACCGCAGGATCACATCGGTTACCGGGTATCAAATGACCACGCAGCGGTTCTATGAGGTGGTGGCCACCAACTACGCCGACTGCTCCGGCGACAGCATTCTGGCGCCCCTAACAGGGGCTCTTTGCCGCGAGGGACGGGAGGGACAGGCAGACTTTGGCGAGCCCACCCACGTAGTCACCCCTGACGGTCTTCACATGGGCATGAGCTGTCTGCTTCAGGGACGGGAGACCACCAAGCCGGTTCCCTTCACGCCCCCCGCCTGGAGTACGAAAGTAACCAAGGAGCATTTTGCCAACCGAAATCTCGATCTATACAACAGCTACACCAACTACTGGTACCTGGAGCTGGGCGGTGACCGCGATGCCATCGGGGGACACCGAAGCGGTTGCAAGGGAGCTGATCCCTCTGGCTCTCGGAACCTGGGATCACGTGAAGAACTCCGGGGAATACAACGCCGAGAACTGGGAGCTTGACTTTCTCGGTTTTCTTCCCGGCAAGCGGGAGTCCCGCAGAATGATCGGTGAGTATACCATCACAGCCAACGATATTCTGCAGAATACCTCCTTCCCCGATGCGGTCGCTTACGGCGGCTGGCCCATTGACGACCACTACCCGGCCGGCTTCTACCACAAGGGTAGACCCAACACCAACATTCTCCCCGAGGCTCCCTATTCCATTCCCTACCGCTCCCTCTACTCGGCCAACGTATCCAATCTGTTCTTTGCAGGCCGCAACATCAGCATGACCCACATGGCCATGAGCAGCATTCGGGTCATGGCCACCTGCGCTCTCCTGGGACAGGCTGTGGGCACCGCCGCCGCGCTCTGCGCCGAGCTGGACGTCTGCCCTCATGAGATCTACACATCACACATACGCGATCTGCAAAGCACTCTACTTTCCGACGACTGTTTTCTGCCGGCCCGGCTCCGTTCCGTCGGGGATCTGTGCCGTACCACACCCGTGACCGACGAGGCGGGGCAGCCCATCCCCGACCAGGAATTTTTGAAAGACGGGCGCGACCGTCCCAATCTTCTGTACGGCAATCTTCCCTGCGGATGCTCTGCCCCCAACGGAAAGCCCCTATCCTACCGCTTCCCCTCGCCGCGCTCCATCGAGGCCGTCCACATCACCTTCAACAGCGATCTGGATCGCCTAACCCTGCCCGGGGATATCTGCGAGCGATCCCACTCCATGCGCGCCAACGTTCGTCTGGACAGTCCTCTGGCTTACGTTCCCCCGACCCTCTGCCGCGCCTTCCGACTCGAAGCGGATACCCCGTCCGGAACCGTTACGCTTTTGGACGTAACCCAAAACGTCCGTCGCTCCTACCATCTCACGATCCAAAGGGACGACATCCTCGCCCTGCGCCTGATTCCTCTGGAAAACTGGGGCGGCACGGACCAAACCGACCTGTTTTCCTTTGATTTTACCTAACCACCGCCCAAAAGAGGAGCGGCTCACACACGTGTGAGCCGCTCCTCTTTTTGAATTTCCTTGACATCAAGAGATCATTTCGCTCCCCTTGAGAGCGGCGCCCTTGCGGTTCATGAGGTAAGCCATGACCGATCGGCGGGTGACGATCCCCACAAACATATCCCGATCGTCCACCACGGGAACGAAGTTCTGATCCAGGAGCTTTTCCCACAGCTCGTCAATGGGGGTCGACACACGGATAGGCGGGGTACGGTCGGAGATGATCTCGTCGATGCAAGCCTTCTCCAGATCGTAGGGGTCGGTACTGCCCATGCTCATGACGTTCCAAAGAAAATCTCCTTCGCTGATGCTGCCCAGATACTTCCCCTCCCCCGAGATCACAGGAATGGCGGTGTACCCGTGACGGTGGAGCTTTTCCATACCCTGACGAAAGCTGCTGCCCTCGGTCAGATGGGTCACTTGACTTTTGGGAATCAGAAAAAACGCTACATTCATATTATATGGCCCCTCCATGAGCCGTGTGCGATGGTGGATGGGTGTATGAATGGGATGTCAGTGAGGAGGGCGGGTCTTACTCGGCGGCGGTTTCCGCGGCGGTTTCCGCGGCGGTCTCATCACCGACGACCACGTGTTCGTCGTCATAGGTCATGACCTTGTTGAAAACCGACCCACCCAACAGCATAGTCAAAGTCGTGCCATCGGGGTTGGCGTAGTAGTAGCCGTACTTGTCGGTACTGCCCAGGGTCAAAGTAAAGGTAGACTCCACCTCAGCACCGCCTACCGTCTTGCGGTAGACCACGGTCATGCGGGTGGTATTCTGATCCAGGCCATACTCCCCAAAATCCGACTTGGATACGCTGTAGCAGACCAGATAGTCCATATCCCCCAGCAGAAGATCCAGATTGGAGGCCAGATCATCGGCCACCCGCACCGCTTCTCCGCCGTTGACCGATCTCTCCCAGCGCACGTCGGAATCCGAAGCATCGCCCTCGGTGGGCAGGATGCGGTTCAGCACCACGCGACGGTCTCCCTGCTCCAACGTCAGAGACACCAGCGCGTCCGCCTTGCAGGAAGGAAGATCGTCGTGAGACACAAACGATTCAATGGGCTTTTCAAAGGCGTCGAACAGCTCACCCCCAACCAGATGAACCGTGGTCTTGTCTTCATTAATATATACGCAATACGTTCCATTATATGCGTTGTACGCCCCGATACAGAACGATTGCTTCCCACCCGCAGCATCGGTAAAATACACGGTCTTACGGGGGGAGACCAGGCCGTATTCAGCCAGCTGCTCCTCGGTCACGTTTCGCAGAACCTTAACCGAGACGGCGGAGGCCAAGGTAGAGGAATAGGAATAGAAAGCAGAGCTCCCGATGGGCACGTCTCCGTCTCCCGTCCATTTCCAGGTTTTCCCGTCCTCGGATCGAAGGAAATCCCAGAATTCGGCGGTGCCGTCGCCGTCCTTGTCGTAGGTGAAGGACAGCGCCGTCAAACCGTCCTCGGTCACGCGGAACAGCGCCGTGGTCTCAGCTTCCGTCTCACCCTCTTCCTCAGGGATCTCGTCGGGCACCAGAAGACCCGTCACAGCGTACCCAATACACAAAAACGCCAGAATCCCCACGAGAATCAAAAGATTGCGGATCTTTTTATCCATATATTGATATCTCCATTCTGCCGCACCAAGGCGGCATACCTTTTTTGAAAACTACCCGTGTCGTATACGGCACGGGTAGTTTCCTGTATAGATCGGTTTCTTCGGGCGGAAGATCGCCGATCCACGCGCGGTTACCTTCTCTTTCTCTTGACCCAGATCACGATACCTGTAACCAGCAAACCCACAGGGATCGCCACCACAGCCACGATACCAATGATCAGTGTCGATACGTTGGTCAGACCGGACAGATACTGCGTCGTCAACGGGTCAGAAGCCAGAACATCGTATGCAGAGATGAAAGACTCGCTGATAAAGCTGACGGTCGCACCGTAGTAGTAGTAATTACCGCCGGAAGTCTTTTCCGCATAGCTTTCTGTAAATGCTTCAGCCGAGCCGTACCAGGTCAGATAGGCTGTCTTCGTCGTACCGTTATCCATGGTGATGCTCTTGGCGGCGGCCACACCCACGTGGAGCTTACCCGCGGTACCCAGCGTCACGCTCGTATCGGCTACCGACACACGGTTGGCCTTATCCGAGGTGGTGAACAGAGGAGTTACGGTCACACCGGCGGGCAGAGTTTCTGCCACGGTAATGGCGTGGGAGTTGGGCATCTGGGGCTTGTAGTTGCCACTGCTGACGTAGGCCGTAGCCGCATGCTCGGTGCTGACGGTGGGAACCAGAGTAAAGCGGGAACCCGAGATAAAGCTGGTATCTCCCTCCTCCACCAGTCCGGGCGCAGCAGTCAGTCCAAACAGCGCCGTCACACTTTGGATGTTGGGGCAGGACTCCACGACCTCGGGGGAGGTGTTGAGCATGAGAGAGCCGCCTGCGTTGATGTAATCCTTGATGAGGGTCGCCTCGTGGGTAGAAATATCGTTCTTAGGCGCAAACAGGATGAGACAGTTGGTATCCGCAGGCACGCTCTGCACCGTCTGCAGATTCAATTCCTGCACGTCCATACCCATGGAGACCATAAGCTCGGACAGTTTCTCAGAAGGAACCACGTCACCATGCCCCGTCAAGAGGTAGGCGTGAGGAATGTACTCCTGCGTCACGTAGTCCAGAGCAGAAGTCAGCTTGGCCTCGCCGCAGAAAGAGGCGGGTGTGTTGTATGCCGTGATATCCGACACGCTGTAACCCTGCTGGGCCAGCATGTAGGCGATCATGTCGCCGTACTGTGCACAGGCCGACTCCAAGGAAGCCAGGCTCATGGGGCTCAGCAGCTCCTTGGGAATGTACTGGGGGTACAACTGGTAGGCCACCTCGAACACAGGATTGGTGTAGTAGTACATATTCATGAAATCCAGGATGATGAAGCGCCGATCCGACTCCACGATAAGGCTGAAGGGAGAGAGAGTGGACTCCGAGTAATCCTTGGTAAAGGTGGGATTGGCCAGAGGATCCACGATCTCCACCTTGATATGCTTCCCTGCCTCCTCGTATCGGGTGAGCAGGAGACGGAACTGGTCATCCACTTCGCCATTCTCGCAGAGCCAGTAGATGGTCACGTCCTCGTCCATCTTGGAGATGAACTTGGTCGTCTCGTCGGAGATCTCGGTCAGACCCATGTTGGATGTGTCGAAGCGGGTCACCTTCGCGGGCAGAGCCCCCACCAGCAGGTTGGCCACAATGAGAACAGCCAGCACCACCACACCCATGACAAAGCTGTAGGTGCCGATCTTGGCAGAACGCTTCATGCGGAACAAAGTTTTGTTATTCATATTCGTTTACCTCCGCAGAAGATTCACGCCCAACGCTTCTTGTCTGCCGACTGGACGGTCAGGAAGACGAAGAAGACGGGATAGGTCAGAAGCAGAATCAGGGAACGCAGGTCAAACAGCCCGTAGAAGCCAATCCCCTCCACGTGGGAAAAGGGCGACACGTACTCCATAAGGGCAGGAAGCAACCCGGCGAACTGCTTTCCGAAAATCATGTACAGCACCGACAGGGGGATGATCAGAGCCGCTCCCACAATGGCGGTGACGGTGACGTTACGGGTCACCAGGAATGCGACACCTGCAATCAAAGCCGCGATGACCACGAATCCGATGAAGGTGACGAGGGCCGTAGCAGGCAGGATGTATGCCAGAACGGGCACAAAGTACAAAAGCAGGCAACCCACTACCCCCAGCACAGCGGCTACCACCAGGTTGTCCGTCAGGGAGGACAGGAACTGGCAAACCGCGATCAGGGCAGCGCCCAACAGGAAGTAGCAGAAAAGAGTCACGTACGCGCTGAGGAAATTCACCTCACCGAACAGCCCCAGCACCAGGGGATATACCGCGATCACAGCGCAAGGAATGGCAAACACCGTCAGCAGAGCAAAGTACTTCCCCAGTACCACAGAGGAGGTCTGCATGGGCAGAGACAGATAGAACATATCCGTCTTGTTGCGCTTGTCCTCCGCCATGGAGCGCATGCACAGAATAGGCACCAGCAAAAGCAGCACAAGCTCTCCGTTCAGCCAGGAATAATCGGAATAATCACTCCACAAAAGAGCATACTCAATATTAGGCAATCCAAAAGCCAGGTTATGAATGAACAGAGAGATGCCCACGAACATCAGAAGCACGGCCATGAACAGCCAGCCGTACACGTTGCTCATGTAGGCTTTGAATTCCCGCTTATATACGGCAAACATCAGTTTTTGTCCTCCTTTACGGGTTTGTCATTTGCCCCGTCGGTGAGGGACAGGAAGATGCTCTCGAGGGACTGCTCGACCAGCTCCATGGAGATCACAGCATAGCGTCGCTCAGCCATGGCGAAGAAGATGGTGTCTCGCAGGTCGACGTCGGCCACGGTGGTCACCTTCAGGTTGACAGCACCTGCCTCGGCAGAAACGCCGTCAGTAGCGATATCCGTAACGCCCTCAATGCCTTTCAGCACGGCACGCACGCCGGGCTCGTCGCCCTTAACGGTCATGCGGAGAATCTTCTCAGGGGAAACACGAGCCTCCAAAGCGGCCATGTCGTCGTCGGCCACGACCTTACCTGCAGAAAGGATGATGACGTGGTCGCAAAGCTCGGAGATCTCGGACAGAATATGGCTGGACACAATGACGGTCAGCT
>JAZRIF010000032.1:0-22756 GCA_045645165.1 Eubacteriales bacterium | reverse complement strand
GGGTTTATCGAGGGGGCTAGGGAACGCCAAAGGGAAATTTCTTGAAAGCCTCCTCGCTTCGCTCGGTGCAAGTTTGCTTTCAGCAAACATTGCGAAGTTTCCCTCTGGACACCCTTCAAGAACTTTCAAAAAAGATTGTTTATGAATGTTTTTTAAAAGTTCTTGAAGGGTGTCCAGAGGGAAACTTCGCAATGTTTGCTGAAAGCAAACTTGCACCGAGCGAAGCGAGGAGGCTTTCAAGAAATTTCCCTTTGGCGTTCCCTAGCCCCCTCGATAAACCCAAATTCAAAGCAAGCACTCACCCACTATACCTTTTCTCCACTCACCGTGCGGAGCAGTAGGCATAGTGAAAACGCAAATACCGATAGCAGTTCCCCACGGCGAAGAAGGGCGTAAGCAGCCAGAAGGAAGAGCGCACCCAGAAAAAGCCCCGTGGTCACTCGCATAATTCTTTCCGAAATCCGCACGTCCCACAGCCATGCACTCAAACTACCCAGTATTCTTCCCCCATCCAGCGTCCCCACGGGCAGCAGATTCACGCATCCAAGCACCAGGGATGCCCCCAGAAACAGTTCCATCATCCCGTTCCCCCCCGACGACAACGGATACAGTACCGCTACCGACAGGAAATTGACCAAGGGCCCCCCCGCCGCGATCAGACACTCTTGCCCATAGGAAAGCAACCCACCAAGCTCCAACCGTGCTCCAAAGAGATCCAGCTTCATTCCTCGTATCCCCACGCCCACACATCGCGCCGTTGCTATATGCCCCAGTTCGTGAAGTAAGGCCGCCGCTGCCACGATCAACCACGGCAGAAGCTCTTCCCATAAGCCCGCAGGCCCTTCGCCGCTTCGCCACACATCTGCAATCCCCAGTATTGCCGCACCCATCGCCAATATCACTGCACCTCGGCTGATCCGCATTCTCATATCTCGTAACCGCCTTTCCTGCTGCTCCGGCTTCCGAAAAGTCCCGTATGGTAAATAATATGAAAGAAATTGTAAATGATTCGCAAAAAAATTGGATTAGCCCTTGACAATCGTCCGACTGTACGATATAATAAAAGCACAATCGAACAAGGTCTATACAGACCCGAAGCGGGCAAGATTATGCCCGCAAATATTCATTCCATCCACAAGGAGGCAACTATGAATCTTGAAATTAATGACGCTTTGATTCCCGGTACAAAGCTTAAGAAAAGTGATATGGGCAACGTAACCGGTCTGGAATTTTTGTCCAAGGTCTTCTTCATCAGCGAGGGCGTTATGCTCTCCCAGATCCGCGAGGTCTCGGGCATCGACGGCTCTACCCTGCAGAACTGGACCAAGCGCGGTTGGGTCGCTAACGCGCGCCTCAAGAAGTACAACATCGACCAGGTCGCCCACATCCTCATCATCAATATGCTCCGCTCCTGCATCCAGCTGGATAAGATCGCGCTGCTGCTGCACTACATCAACGGAAACATCGACGATAAGAGCGATGACATCATCCGCGACTCGGTTCTCTACGACTACATCTGCCGCATTCTGGACACCCTGATGCAGCAGGACGTTTGCTCCATGGCCTCCATCAAGAACGTCATCCGCAGCCAGATCATCGATTACGAGGAGGCCATGCCCGGCGCCCGCGACCGTTTGGCCAACGCTCTGGAGATCATCGTGGTGGCCTACTACGCCGCCCTCATCAAGCGCCGTTCCGACGAGATGCTCACTGATCTCATGAGCACCGCATACTGATATCTCCATGAAAATCAGAAACGTAGCGCTGAATCTCCCCATCTACTTCCTGTATACATTTGGATCCTGCATCCTGGTCATGCTGGCGGAGGCGCTTCTGATCTCGGTCATCGAGAAATTCGTTGCGCTTCCATATCCGGTGCTGACCATCATCCGCATTGTTATCTATACCGTAGGCGTGCCGTCTATCCTGGCGGTGCTGGGTTATTTTGAAGGCTACCGCGAAGGTGTCTGTCCCATAGGCGAAACCGTCATCAGCGGTATTCTGGCTTCTGTTCTTCATCTGCTCTTTGCCATGCTCTTCAAATTTCAGGGGTTTGTATCGGGAGGTGTCCGCTTCACCGCAGGCCTTCTGCATAACGGCATGGACATTACCTACGATTCCCTGATCAACGAAACGCCCTACGGCATGTTCCTGTTTGTATTTGTGGTCTATGCGGCCGTCTACTTCACAGCCCTCATAATTGCCAAATATTTTGGTGCCCAAAAGCGCGTGATCGATCGGGCAGAGCTGCGAAAGCACGAGCCTACAGAGTATGAGCAGTAAATCAAAAGACCGCCGAGGTAGCCTTGGCGGTCTTTTATAAACATTTGTAGCCCCGTCTGTAAGCCGGGTTCTGTCGATCCTCACAGAAGTGAGGACGGGCGACCATCTATCTGCGCGTTCCGTCACCGAAACGCTTCGCGACTCTCGTCGCGCGCCACCCAATGAGCCTTGCGGAGGTCGGGCCGACCCGCCTTGCGGCCTCATACGGTGTTGCATCGGATAGAGTTTACAGCAAATCCATGTTACCATGGAAGTGGGTGAGCTCTTACCTCGCCTTTCCATCCTTACCGTCCCAAGGGACGGCGGTCTATTTCTGTTGCCCTTTTCCGGCGGTTACCCGCGGCTGACGTTATCAGCTATCTTGCCCTGCGATGCCCGGACTTTCCTCACGGGAATACCTTTCGGCTTGATCCCGCGCGGCCGCCCAACGGAGCTACTCTCCTATTATAACACTTTTTTTTCAAGAAGTCAAGAGAAAAATATCCGAGGTGTATATGGAAACTGCATATCCGTATCGAGTGGCTTGGCACAAGCCCAAGGCCGTAGGCGTTTGCCCCGAAAGCCGCCGTGCCATCCTGGAGGCGTTGGAATACGGATTTCCCACCTCCCGCCGCCGTCTGACTCAGCTGACCGGCTTGGGCGACGTAACGCTCCGTCGCGGCTGTCGCCAGCTACTCCGCGAACAGGTCGTGGTACTGAAATACGGCCAAGACCCCGACAGCGGAAAAGCCTGCGATCTGGTCACCTTTGCAAATTACCCCGTCCTCCCTGTACTGGAGCTTTCCGAAACCTACATGGTATGGCGGCTATGCAACACGTTGGGGGAATCGATATTCGCTACGGTACGAGATCGAGGCGGTTTCTGCACTGCCGAGGACGATCTGCATACCCTTATGGGACAGGTAACCGCTATTTTGCGAGCCGACACCTGCCATCTCCCCCCAAACATACCGATGCAAGCTCCCGTTCTCTTGATTCCCTCCTCTATGAACACGCCTGCAGCGTTCCATACCCACACGCTCCCCCGCGAGCCCGAACGTCTTGCGACTCTTGTTCACCGTGTTCTGGATATGACTCCGTCGCATATCCTCACCACAGAGGAGACCGTCGCCCACGAGCTGTACTATCACCCCGCCGTCCGGGGCGCTTCCTGCGTGTTGCACCTCCGTTTCGGTGTAACGGATACCGCCACTCTGTTCGTGCGGCAAAACGCAGCGAACCCTGCAAGCCCACTGATCCCCGCGCCCCATGCGGCCGAAATGAGCCGCACGCTCCGGGAAACCCTCGACGGAACCACGCCCCGCTCTGCCTCCTGGTCAAGCCACATCGCGGAGTTTTTGTGTGCGGTCTGTCGGTTCATCACACCTCAACTGGTTGTCATCGAAGCCCCGGATACCATTTCCGTCCCCGACGGTCTGCAAAATCAACTCCCGCAAACCACCCTGCTGTGGACGCCCTACGCCCTCAATACCCCCTCTCTGGTTCACAGAGGCGCTCTCCGCTTTTCTCGGAGGGTTTTGTGGGAGAGTATGGGCAGCAAGTCCCACCAATCTATCCAAGAATAAGGAGTCAACCATGTTACAGATCGGTATGCAAGCACCCGATTTCACTCTGTCCGACAAGAACGGTAATCCCATTACCCTTTCGGCCTTCCGTGGCAAAAAGGTCGTCCTGTACTTCTACCCCAAGGACAATACCCCCGGCTGTACCCGCCAGGCCTGTGCCTTCGCCGCGCAGTACGAGGCCTTCAAATCCGCGGATATCGAGGTCATCGGCATCAGTAAGGACAGCGTGGCCTCCCATGCAAAATTCGCTGAAAAGTATGATCTCCCCTTCATTCTCCTTGCAGACCCCGACCGCGTGGCCATTGAGGCCTACGGCGTGTGGCAGGAAAAGAAAATGGCCGGCAAGGTCGGTATGGGCGTGGTACGCACCACCTTCATCATAAACGAAGACGGCGTCATCACCGCCGTTATGCCGAAGGTCAAGCCCGACACCAACGCCGCCGAGGTGCTGGCCGCCCTCACCTGATCACTCTATGTATCAACACGTTATCAAACGCATACTGGATCTGCTGACGGCAATATTGGCTCTCCTGCTGTGTGCTGTTCCCATGCTGGTGGTGGCGCTCATCACCAAGCTGGATTCCCCCGGCCCCGTCCTGTTCAAGCAGACACGGGTGGGGCGAGGAAAGAAGACCTTCACCTTGCTGAAGTTCCGCAGTATGCCGATTTCCGTCCCCAAAGATACCCCTACCCACCTGCTCAACGAGGCCGCCCCGCTCACCAAATGGCAACGCTTCATGCGCCGTGCCTCAGTGGACGAGTTGCCCCAACTGTTCAATATCCTGGCCGGCCACATGAGCCTGATCGGCCCTCGTCCCGCTTTATGGAATCAGGACGATCTCATCGCCGCACGGGACGAAGACGGTGCCAACGACGTGCGTCCCGGGCTCACGGGTCTTGCGCAGATCTGTGGGCGGGATGAAGTGAGCATAGCCGAGAAGGCACGGCTGGACGGCGTATACGTGCAAGCTTTAAAACAGGGTCACCTCCGCGGCTTTTTCATAGACGTGCGATGCTTCTTTGGCACATTCCCCGTTATTCTGAGCGGAAAGGGTGTGCGGGAGGGCGGCACGACAGAGGAGAAACGCCATGGGTAAGATTCTCATACTGGTTAACCACGCCACCACCCTCTGCCACTTCCGCACCGAGCTGGTGGAATCCCTTCTGGAAAGCGGGCACAAGGTCATCATTTCCTCACCGTACGATCCCCGCCTTGAGCCCTTTCGTGAGATGGGCTGTAATCTGCGGGATATCTCCCTCTCCCGACACGGAACCAATCCCTTCCGCGAG
The DNA here is from genome assembly GCA_045645165.1 of Eubacteriales bacterium. Taxonomy (GTDB): domain Bacteria; phylum Bacillota; class Clostridia; order Oscillospirales; family CAG-272; genus CAMEON01. The sequence continues at coordinate 17,618 of JAZRIF010000032.1, read as the reverse complement.
GCGCGGCTCATTGCCTCCTACAAACGGCTTTTGAAGGACGTCCGTCCCGACGCCGTTCTGTCCTTCACGATCAAGCCCAACATCTATGGTGCCATTGCCTGTAGGAAATACGGGATCCCCATCATCCCTAACGTAACGGGGCTCGGCGGAGCATTGGTGAACGGCGGCATCATTCGTGCGATCACGGTTTTTCTGTATCGGTATGCTTTCCGAAAGACCCACGCCGTCTTTTTTCAGAACACCGAGAATCTGCGGTTCTTTCAAGAACACCGCATCCTACGCGGTCGCCACGTTCTGCTTCCCGGCTCGGGCGTGAATCTCACAAAGTTCTCTCCCCTTCCCTACCCGCCGCAGGATACCGTACGTTTCCTGTTCGTAGGACGGGTCACCGCCGCCAAAGGCATCCGCGAGTACCTCAATGCCGCTCAAGCCCTCCGCAATCGCCATGCGAACGTGGAGTTCCATGTATGCGGTGCCTGCGAGGACGACTACCGTCCGCTTTTGGAGCAAGCCGTACAAGAAGGCCTCATCCGCTACCACGGCGAGGTAAGCGACGTGCGCACACTTTTGCGGGACAGTCATTGCATCGTCCTTCCCTCCCACCACGAGGGGATGGCCAACGCCCTGCTGGAAGCCGCCGCCTCTGCCCGCCCCGTTATCGCATCGGATATTCCCGGCTGTCGGGAAACCTTTGACGACGGCATCACGGGGCTGTCCTGTCGCCCCCGCTCCGCCGACGAGTTGACCCATGTGATGGAACGGTTTATCGCACTCCCCCATGAAGCCAAAGCTGCCATGGGCATTGCAGGACGCCACAAGGTAAACGCCTCCTTTGACCGACAACTCGTCGTGTCCGCATACCTGAATGAGATCCGCCGCATGTCCCCATAAGATCCCTCGCTCCCCCAATACCTGTTTTCGGAGAATTCATTATTATGAGAAAAACGACTCCCAACTTCAAGCGTACCAAGTTCGCCTGCTACTCGGCCTACTTTACCATGTCCTCCATCTTCTGCGTCCCCCCGTTGCTGTTCGTCACCCTGCGAGAGACCTACGGGATCTCCTATACCCTGTTGGGTACGCTGGTATTGACCAACTTCTGCACACAGCTGGGCGTTGACCTGCTGTTCACCTTCTTTACCAAGTATTTCAACGTCAAGAAGGTCGTGCGGATCATGCCTCTGATCACCTCGACGGGACTCGCAATATACGCCCTTGTCCCTACACTGCTCCCGCAGTTCGCCTATCCCGGTCTGTTCCTCGGCACCGTTATTTTTTCGGTGTCAGCAGGTCTTTCCGAGGTCCTGCTCAGCCCCATCATTGCCGCCATTCCCTCGGATAACCCGCAACGGGATATGAGCCTGCTCCATTCCCTGTATGCTTTCGGTGTCTTGACCATGGTGTTGATCAGCACCCTGTTTTTACGGATACTCGGAGCCGACCGGTGGATGGTCCTTGTGCTTTTCCTGGCCGCCCTTCCCGTTATCTCTTCGATCCTTTTCTTCCTCTCTCCCATGCCCGAGATGGGGAATTCGGAACAGAATGCAGACATCGGAAAAACCAAAAGGCGCGCATTGGGACTTGCCCTGTGCGTGGGCTGTATCTTCTTCGGAAGCTGCGCCGAGAACGCCATGAGCAACTGGATCTCGGGATACATGGAGAATGCTCTGGGGGTAGATAAGACGCTCGGTGATATTTTAGGTGTGGCCATGTTCGCCATCCTGTTGGGTCTCGCCCGCATCGCTTACGCTCGCTTTGGAAAGAACATCATCCGTGTTCTGCTGCTCGGCATGATCGGCTCTTCCCTCTGCTACCTGATTGCAGGTCTCTCCCTCGGTGTCATTCCCGCTTTCATCGCCTGCATCCTGACAGGCTGCTGCACCGCCATGCTTTGGCCCGGCTCCCTCATCATGATGGAAGAAAAGATTCCGGGAGCGGGTGTGGCCGCCTTCGCCCTGATGGCGGCAGGCGGTGATCTGGGCGCATCCGTTGCCCCCCAGCTTCTGGGCATCGTCATCGATCAGGTCTCTGCCACGGATCTCGCAAGCTCCCTCAGCGTAAAGCTGGGATTGACTGTCGAGCAGATCGGCATGAAGGCCGGTATGCTGGTCTGTGCGCTCTTCCCCATTCTGGGTACGATTCTGCTGCTGTTCATCATCCGTTTTTTCAAAAAGGAGGAACAGATGGCCAAAAAGAATACATGATTTATAAAAATGTGGTATAATAGTAAAAACCATTTTAAAGTGTTTGGAAAGTATCGCTATGATTATGAAAAAAAGGGGTTCGTTGAAACCGTCGACTACGCAAATCATTCTACTGAGTTTTTTGATCCCGATCCTGTTGGGAAGTATTCTGCTGGCTCTTCCCCTCAGCTCGGCTGACGGAACCGCTGTCCCCTATATCGACGCGCTGTTTACCGCAACCACCTCTGCCTGCGTGACGGGTCTTGTCACGCTCCCCACCGCTACCACGTGGAGTCTGTTCGGGCAGATCGTCATTTTGATTCTGATTCAGATCGGCGGCCTCGGCGTGATCACCATCATGTCCGGCTTTATGCTGATGCTGAACCGCAAAATGGGTATCGGAGACCGTCTGCTGATTCAGGACGCCTTCAACCTCAATACTATGTCAGGTCTGACAAAGTTCATCAAAAAGATCCTGATCGGCACGTTGCTGGTGGAGAGCATCGGCGCTCTCCTGTACATGCCCGTATTCGTCCCCGCCTTCGGTTCTCGCGGAATCTGGGTGTCGGTATTCAATTCCATTTCCGCCTTCTGCAACGCCGGCATCGACATCATAGGAGAAAATAGCCTGTGCGATTACGCAACCAACCCCGTGATCAACATCGTCACCTCCGGCTTGATTATTCTCGGCGGTATCGGATACATTGTCTGGTGGGACGTACTGCGGGTGCTTACAAGCCGCACAAAGCAAAATAAGCATATCTTCCGCCACCTGACACTTCATTCCAAGATCGCCATTGTCGCCACGTTCGTATTGCTCCTCGGCGGCGGTCTCCTGCTGTTCATCTGCGAGTACCATAACCCTCTGACCATCGGGAACTTGTCCATGCCCGACAAACTGCAAGTATCCCTGTTTCAATCGGTAACCACGAGAACGGCAGGCTTTGCCTCCATCCCCCAGGAAAATCTGACGGGCGCAGGCTCCGTCGTCTCCCTCATTCTCATGTTCATCGGCGGATCTCCCGTGGGCACGGCGGGAGGCGTGAAGACCGTCACCGTCGTCGTGCTGTTGTGTTCGGCTTTAGCCATGATCCGCAACAAAAAACAAACGACGATCTTCCGACGTACCCTATCGGACGAATCCGTCCGCAAAGCCGTAGCCGTCGTCACAACCTTTACAGCGATCATGTTCACCTCCATTATTTTGTTGGCAATAGCCACAAATGCCCCCATCATGGATGTGATCTATGAGTCTGTCAGCGCAACGGCGACCGTGGGACTGTCCCGCAATTTCACAGCCGGGCTGAACGGTTTCGGGAAGATCGTGATCATCACCACCATGTATTTCGGAAGAATTGGCCCCATCTCCCTGGCCGTCGCCCTGGGCAGCAAGGGTGAAGATCAGAACGTGATCACGGAGCCCGTGGAAGATATCAGTATCGGATAAGGAAAAGGAGCTCGCATATGAGAAAAAAGAAAACCTACGCCGTATTCGGCCTCGGAAGATACGGCATCGCCGTGGCCAAAGAGCTGGTAGACAACGGCATGGAAGTCATCGCCGTAGACACGGATCAGAGTATCGTAAACGATGCTGCTGCCCACCTACCCATCTGCAAATGCGCCGACGTCACCGACATGGAAGTGATCGACCGCCTTGGAATTGCCGAGATCGATACCGTAATCGTCTGTATGGCCAGCAATTTGGAGGCCAGCGTTATGGCCGTCACTCTCTGCAAGGAGGTCGGCGTAAAGAACGTCGTTGCCAAATGCGCGAATGAAATGCATCGCAAGATCCTGCTTCGTGTCGGTGCAGATCAGGTGGTGTTCCCGGAAAATGAGTCGGGCATTCGGTTGGCAAGAAATATGCTGAGCGCGGGATTCATGGATATGCTGTCCCTCTCCAAAGACGTTTCCATCGTGGAGATCGACGTCAAGGACGAATGGATCGGAAAGAACCTCATTGACCTGAACTTGCGCAAAAAGTACGGCTTCAACATTGTAGCCATCCGCACAGGTCAGAAGGTAACCGTGACCTTTGATCCTTCTTCCCCGCTGACCAAAGAAATGACCTTAATCGTGATCGCCAATCCCTCCAAGCTGTCCCGAATCAAGTAACTCCGTATCCATTATTTCATTAAATAAAAAAGAGGAAAAACGATTTATGAATCAATTCTCTCACATTTTACGAGACCAAATCGACGCCGTCTGCAAAAAGCTCTACGAAATGGGGCGTGACGACCTGGCTCTGCTCTTTACAAAATGCTATCCTAACACCCTGGAAACCACCACCAAGCTCCTCGACGACGGTTCTGCCTTCGTCATTACAGGTGACATCCACGCCATGTGGCTCCGCGACTCGGCGGCGCAGGTACACCACTACCTCCCCGTCGCCGCTCAAAACGACGAGCTGGCCGATATCATTGAAAAGATGATCAAGCGCTACGCCATCTACGTTCCTAAGGACCCCTACGCCAACGCCTTCAACGAATGCGACAATGATCGCGGCCACAAGGAAGACCTGACCTTCCGTTCCCCTTGGGTCTGGGAGCGCAAGTATGAGGTAGACTCCCTCTGCTCGGTGATTTTCATCGCCTATAAGTTCTGGAAGAAGACAGGGCGCATCGGGCATCTGGACGAAGACTATAAGAAGATGCTCACCATCATCCTTGATCTCTGGGAGACCGAGCAGTACCACGCAGAGAAGTCTACCTACGTTTTCGAGCGTCCCGACCCGCCAAAGCCCACCGATACCCTGACCCACGACGGTCACGGTACTCCCGTTGGCTACACAGGCATGACCTGGTCGGGCTTCCGCCCCTCGGATGACGCTTGTACCTATCACTATCTCATCCCTGCGGAGATGTACGCCGTGGTGGTGCTTCGCTATCTGGCGGAGATCGCCCGTGAGATCTACCGCGACGAGGCTATGGCCATCCGCGCCGAGAAGCTGGGTCGTGAGATCAACGAAGGCATTCAGACCTACGGCATCGTAGACCATCCCAAGTACGGCAAAATCTACGCCTACGAGACCGACGGATTGGGCAATTACAACCTGATGGACGATGCCAACGTACCTTCCCTGCTCTCTGCCCCCTATCTGGGCTACTGCTCCGCCGATGATCCCATCTACCAAAACACCCGTCGTTTCATCCTATCCGAGGACAATCCCTTCTACTTCTCGGGAACCAAGCTCCATGGCATCGGCTCTCCCCATACGGATCACGGTTGTGTGTGGCCCATCTCCCTGGCTCTGCAGGGTCTGACCTCCACCGATCCCGCCGAGGTGGAGGAGATGCTTTCCATGATGGCGACCTCCCACGCAGGTACTTACTTCATGCATGAGAGTATCGACGCCAACGATGAAAACAACTTCAGCCGCACCTGGTTTGCCTGGGCCAACTCCATCTTCTCGGAGCTGGTGTTGAAGTACGCGGGGTTTGAGGTCTGATCTTCTAATACGATTCTCTTTTTGAAACTTTTAAGCAGTTGCAGGTAGGGGCGACATGCCAAGCTCGGCGGTTCGCCCGCAGGCGTTCAAAGAACACCCCTGCAAGATTGTTCAAATAACAACAAAAGTAGGAGCCTATCCCTCGGGACAGGCTCCTGTTTTTCTATTCCGATTACAATAACTCCTTGCGGATCACGGGCGCCACGCAGATGAGATTCTCCAGCTTGACCTCTCCGCCGTACAGTTTGGGGATCTCCACATCGGAAAGCTCCGACAGCGGAATGGTCACCCCTCCGCTCGTTATGTCAAATTCGCGGACGCCTTCCGCGTTCTTCAAGGTCAGGGTATAGGTCTCCGACGGAATAAACCCGGGCTTGTGCACGTCACAAAGCTCGAAATGAATGCTATCCCCATGCGGAGTCCAGTTAACCAGTATACCCTTGGATATCCACGTCTTCTGTTTGGCCAGCGCGGTACGGAGTTCTGCCACGGCGTCCCCGTCCGCTTCTCCCTCGGCGTAGGTAGCGAACTTCATGGCCATGTAGTCCGTCACCTTGTGCAGATCCATCCCCGCGCAGGCGGAAATGTGGATACCGCTCAGCGCAAGCTCCTCCCACCAGCGAATGGCAGGAGCGTTGACCTGATGCATAGGCTCGGGGTTGTTGACGATCTCGATATAGTCTACATTGGAGAAATCGTGTATCTCCATCTCAAAGCGGCATCCTTGGGCAAAAGGTTCACCGTAAGCAAAGGGATGGGCGATACCCGTGATGCCTCCCGCCTGCTTGCAGGCCTCGAAGAGCCGCTCGGGCTTGTGGCGGTCAATGGAATCCCACGGTACGTAGGTCTCCAGTATCGGACAAACGATGTGTCCGAAGTAGGTGGTATACTCCATGCCGTAAGCACATTGCAGAGGTGGATTCTCCTCTTTCATGATTTTGCGGATGATGTACTGACCCGAAATGGTGTTGTGGTCGGTAATAGCAAAGCAATCCACCCCGTCCGCCACCATACGCTCCACCAGCTCGCGGCAGGAGATGGGGGCGTCGGATTCGTTGGTATGATTATGCAGTTCATAGCGTTTGAACACGGTATGCCCTCCTTACTGACCGCTGACCGTCAGCGTGTAGCCGGTGTTGTCCTTAGCCACGTTGAATACCAGCAACGTGACCTTCAACACACCTTCGAACGTTTCCTGCGGGATACACCCGTGGGATGCATAATCCCCACGGAAGATCATATGGCGGTCAGGAAGATGCTTGTGAATACAGCCGATGAACTCATCATTCAGCAACGCCAACGGATGAATCTCGGTTTTCAGATCAATGTCGTAGATCAGAAACTTGCGGGCTTCCTCGGCGCTGATGGTATACCCGCTCATGACGCTGACCTCGTCGATGGTTTTTTGCAGAACCTCGGGGGTGATCTCGGGGCATTCAAGGTAGTGCTTCTCGGTGCCGTAGACCTTGAGGATCTCCTCGGAGGGGATTCGGTCATCCCGATAGCGAAGCTCGGCGAAATCGTAGGTCAGATGGATATCCAGCTCGGTACAGGGCTTTTCCAGGCAGACCGTATAGGTGATCTGCCCCTGAAAGCCTCGGTTGACAGTGCCTTCTACGCGGTACAGTTCGTTCATACTTGCTCCTTTGGGGGATACTTACTCCACCACCTCGGCGGTGACCTTGTTATCCATGTAGCGGAAGGTAAACTTGACCACACAGTTATCTCTTTCGGTAGTGAAATGGGACTTGTACCCGTCTCCGCTGGCGGAACGATGGCTCTGGGCGGCATAGACCGCGGACAGCGTGCCGTAAGTGGATATAGCGTAGTCGTAGGTACCTGCAAAAGGAATGACTACGGACAGGACGTAGGTATTGTCCCCGATGTAGTACATACGGGTCAGCTCGCTGTTGGAGTCGTTCTCCTCACACCCCACGAAGGGCTGGAAGCTACCGTACACCACCACCTTTTCGGGAAGCTTGAAGCCCGTCTCAGGGTCGTACTCCTCGCGGCATCCGTAGCGGATGAGATGCTCAGGATTGGCGTAGCCATCCCGCAGACGGTCGCCGTCCGCCCAGCAGGCAGCCATCATATCCTCCTGATCAAAGCCCATGGGGCAAGCAGCAGACTTGTTATTGATTTGATAGTAATGATTCACACCAAGCTCGCCGTTATCCCCGCGCACCATTTCTACGCGAGCATCGCTGAGCATACGACGGAAGGGCATTTCAAAGAACGCGTGAGGATTGTTGATCTGAGTCCAGCGGTAGGTGTATTCAATGAAGTGGTTGCGGATCTCCTCAGACTGATTGGCGAACCAACCGATCTGGTCGTAGCCCCACCATTGCCAGCGGGCGACCTGATGACGGCCGCGCTTCTCGATGGCCTCCTCCACGGTGGCCTCGTCGAACATTTTCCCGCCCCAGTTGTCGTACTCCATGAGGTAGGGCATCTGCTCACCGTACCAGCCGTTGGGGTTCTCGCCACCCTCGCTGAAGCCCTCGCGCACCAGCACCAGTCTCTGACCCTCGTAATGCTCCAGAGGAGCGCGGGTGTAGGGCATGGCGTGGTAGTCCAAAAGGAGCTTGCCGTTTACACTGACGCCGTGGGTGTGGGCGTCCATCAGCACCTTGTGGCGGCGGGCGTGCTTGGCGGCGTAGTCGCGGATCATACCGAACAGCTCGTAGGTCTTTTTCATGCCCTTGTCTTCAGCGGTGTACAGATGCACCTGACCCATGTGGAGAGCCTCGTAGCCGCAATCGATGTAGCGGGTGGCGCGGTAGTAGAACCACATGCGGGCTTCGTCGCGGTTGAGGTCGGGCATATCACCACACTTACCGGGGTGGCGATCGGGAGCGCAGTTCCATGCCACATCGCCGTTCTCGGACAACATACGTGCATCATTCCAGCGGAAGCAACGATCCTCCACGGGCTTACCGAAGGCCTCGAACACGTAAGCAGGAATCTTTTGGAAATTCATCTGCATGGTTACGATCTCAAACACACAAGCCTGCAGAATGATTTCGGGATCCTGGGCATGGACAGCCTCTGCCAAGGCCTTGGATTTTGCAAAATGAACCTCGTCGTCCTCCAGCATGTACCAGATACCCGATGCGCGGCCAATAAACTTCACGCCAAGACGCTTGATGGCGCGGAGATCGTCCTCCAGGGTTTCGGTTTCAAACAGTGAACTGGCCGTCACGGAGCGGGAAAGATAACTCTCCAGCACCTCACGGCTCATATTGCCGTCAAATTGAAAATTCAGATTCATAAAGGGAAATTCTCCTTGATTATTTCGGTGAAATCGGGCTTAGGTCTTCAGGATTTCTCGCCGCAAGTCTCGTTATAGTCAGCGATCAGCTTTTAGCCAACAAATAGGTGTTAAGGAGACTATCATCCTCACCCAAATCGCAAACGCGCCCTACATATCCTTACCTATACTGCCTTGGAATACGGGCGGCAGGCTCTTCAACCCCGGCACCACAGACCGATATTCAACGTTACCGTACACGTCCCCCCATTCTTCTGCATGATCGATTCGTCTCTTGGGGGTTCGCATAAATTGTCCACTATATTGTAATATGGATTGAAAATTATTTCAAGAGTCCGGGCTAACAATTTTCAAAATAGTAACAATTTTTCGGGAAGCGAAAAGCACCCCACCGTCTCGCGGTTCATTGCGATATCAGGATTGGCATAAAATCTATCCTTGTTTTGTTTCACAATCGATTTTCTAACATTTCAGAAACATTTCTCAAACAAAACAAGAAAAACTGTATCGTAAAATATTGTCACAACAGATTGAAAAGAAAGCGGGAGCTTAGTCTCCGATAAAAAATCCCTGTCGGAGACTTTTCATTTTTGGCTATTCAAATTGGGTTACTCAATCACAATGAAACTAACCGCTTGTGTAAAAATGGTGATACTCCTTGCGGCACAAGGAATTTCGTGAATAGAAAAAGCAAGATGGTTTTGATACAAAACCATCGTGCTTTTATGGTCGAAGTGACAGGACTCGAACCTGCAGCATCTAGCTCCCAAACGCAAAAGCATCGGTTTTTTGCCTCATTTTGCGTGCTTTTCCGTGCTTTTTCGTCCGAAAACCGTGCTTTTCCGTGCTGTAAAGTCCATAATTCCCACGTAGTCCAGACCTGTAAATGGTCAAGATTGTGGTCAGACCTAAATCCTATACTTCTATCGCCACCTCGCACGAGCCGCAAGCTCCAGCCCGAGGTGGATTTTACTGTAATCATTATATCATAAAAGAGTGAGTTTTGCAAGTGGCTCACGGGTGAAAATTTGAGATGCGGTAATCAAAGATTAAGAGCCGCGCCCCCTATGCATCTTTTCGGATACTGAAAAATCGAAATAATGCATATTTTCCGGCACTTAAAAATTTCAAGTTATATTTTTTCAAAGCCTATTGATATTTCGTCGGAATTAGTATGCAATAAATCCGACGAAGTGATAGTATGTATGTTTTCAGATAGTCCAAAATGCAAATTATGCATATTTTGGGGAGATTCACGATTGCGACCGACATTTATATCGGTCGCAAAATGTGCTATCATCTGTGTTTGTATTGCAGAAAAGGAGATTTTCGTAGAAAAAAGTGTACACCTTTGTCTACGAGAGAAGGTTCATTATTTACACCGCTGTAATCAAAGATAACCGCTGAACAATTATCCCTCCATTATACCCCCTGCAAGAGGTATAATAAAATCTCAGTGGAGTTGCGGTGATTGAAAAAATGACGATTCTTTTGAAACAAAAAACAAAATACTATTTTGCGGCCTTACTTGTGTCTAAATATAGAAAAAACTTCGACACTTAAAGCATTGACATGTTTTCGTGAATGTGGTAAAATATACGTGTAAGACAAAAGCCGTCATCGGCTGGCACCAATGACGGCTTCGAACAATACCAACGGATTGTTCGGTGCGCGCGAACGCAAAGTTATTATATCACACTTTGTGGCTTTTGTCAATTGCCGTTGGAGAAAGGATGTGCCAAAATGGCTTTTTCTGATTTGACGATACGGCAAGCATGGCAAAGATCCGGCGGTCGTTGCGAGTGCGAGCGTTCCTCCCACGGACACGGCTACACAGGCAGATGCACCCAAAGGCTTATGTTTAACCTTCGCGGAAACGACTACAGCCCTTACGGATGGGAAGCCCATCACAAAACTGCGGTTTCCTCCGGTGGTAGCGATGCGCTTTCCAACTGCGAGATTCTGTGTATGTCCTGCCACAAAAAGACCGGCTCTTACGGTCGACACTGACTTTTAGTCAAAAAATCTTTGAAAGGAGTTTGGCAATGTTTGATCCACGTGAACCCTACAATGATCTTCCGCCCGTTTCAAGCATTTACCTTGAATTAACACCGGAGCTCGACCATCTTCGTGAAGAAGCTCGCGTTTCAATAGAGCTTTTGAACTATGCGCTCAAGTCGTTGCCAAACTCCGAGATCCTTCTCGATACACTCGCCCTTCAGGAAGCAAAGGTGAGCAGCAACATCGAGAACATCCGAACAACAAACGATGACCTTCTTAGAGCGGTTGCCTTCAAAGACTTTAACGCTGAAACAAGAGCAATATCCAATTATAAGGATGCATTGCTCGAGGGCTTTAGATTACTTGGTGAAAAAGGGCAATTCGGCATCGAAGACCTTGAGGCGATCAATGCTCCCGTCAATACACAAGGACGAGGCGTCAGATCAAATCTTTCCAACTTCAATACACTCACCCGAATTAAGCGGTCAAATGGCAGCGAGGATGAAATCATATACACTCCGCCACACGGCAAAGCATTGTTGACGGAACAGCTCCTCGATATGCTCAACTACATCTACGACGATGAGCAGTATGACGAGCACCCCTTAATCAAAATTGCGCTTGCCCACTGCCAGTTCGAAAACATTCACCCGTTCAATGACGGAAACGGCAGAACAGGACGTATACTAAACATTTTGTTCCTGTGCCAAAAGGGTTATCTTTCTCAGCCCATCTTGTACGCAAGCTCTTACATTATTAAAAATAAAAATGAGTATTACGAAGTCTTACGGACAAGTAAGGAGAAAGAAGATTACTCCGAGGCAGTTGCCTACATTCTCCGTTCATTTAAGGAAACCGCGGATCGAACACGATATATCATTGAACAGATTGTTAGTCTGACTACCGAATATACGATGACCGAAAATAACGATCCCGAGGCGGAGAAACACAAAAGGTATTTTACAGACGATATGAGCGGAAACCGCAAGGCATTGTGCGATTGTATTCGTCTGATTATGAAAAAACCATATGTTCGCATCCGTGACCTTGTGCCTCAATACGCCAACCGTCAGACAGCCGCGGTATATCTCGATCAGCTTGCGGATAAAGGCGTACTACACAAAGAAAAGGTCGGAAAAGAAAACATTTATAAAAACGTCAAACTACTTGAAATGTTTGATAACGATTGATGAGGTAAAATATGAATAACGCAGCACTTACCGCAAACACCAACGAAAAAGTTAATCTTGTAAAAAGTATTGCTAATAAAACCAGAGGCCCCTATACCCCCGAAAAATACGGTAACGTAATCATCCCTATGGCGATCATCCGCCGCTTTGACTGCATCCTGGCAAAGAAAAACAAGGAGATCGCGCAGATCGTTGAGGCAACCTCCAAGATCAAGGGTATGACACCCGAAAAGGTTGAGGAGATGGTCAAGCTCAGATGCGGCGTGCCTTTCTATAATGCAAAGTGCGTCACTCTCGAGGATCTCGTTGGTGATAGCGACAACCTGGATGCCAACTTCCTTGAGTTCATCGCATCCTATTCCCCCAGCGTACAGAAGATCCTCAAGGATCTCAAGTTCCGTGAGGAAGTGGAGTTCATGATCAAAAAGCACATTCTTTTTGAGGTTGTAAAGGCATTCTCTGAGGTGGATTTCCACCCCGATACCACAAGCCCCATCGCAATGGGTTACATTTTTGAAGAAATTATCAGAACCTACAAGGCAAATGCCGAAGCAGGTGATCACTACACCCCTCGTGAGGTTATCAAGCTCTGTGTTGAACTGATGATGAGTGACAACACCGATACACTTCTCAAGGGCGGTAGAATCCTTCGTGTGTACGACGGATGCTGTGGTACGGGCGGTATGCTGACAACACTCAAAAGCGTGTTGACCGGTGATAAAGAAAAGGGCGAAGGCTTTGGTCTGTCCCCCGATAATATCAAGCTTTACGGCCAGGAGATCAACCCCGAAGCATACGCCATCTGCTGTGCGGAAATGCTGATGCTTGGCGAGAACCCCACCAACATCCGCGAGGGTAACACCTTGACCGAGGACAAGTTCTCGGGCGAGAAGTTTGACCTTCTGATCACAAACCCTCCCTTCGGTGTGGAGTGGAAGACCGACAAGCCTTTGGTTGAAAAGGAACTGACGCAGCCCAACAACCGCTTTGTTGCAGGCACACCCCGTGTCAGCGACGGTCAGCTTCTGTTCCTGCAGAATCTGATCTCCAAGGCAGAGGAGGATGCAAGAATTGCCATCATCCTCAACGGATCTCCCTTGTTCTCGGGTGACGCGGGTAGCGGTGAGAGCGAGATCCGCCGTTACGTTCTCGAAAACCATCTGCTTGAGGCAATCGTTGCCCTCCCCGATCAGATGTTTTATAACACCGGTATTTATACTTATGTTTGGATCCTCTCCAAGAAACCCAGCGCAAAGAGAAATCACAAGGTTCAGCTGATCGATGCAACTTCTTATTTTGTTCCTCAGACTCCCAAGTCTCTCGGCAACAAGCGTAAGTTCATCGATGATACAAGCATCGGTAAGATCGTGGATGCTTATAAGGCATTTAATGAGAGTGAGATCAGCAAGCTCTTTGATGCGGCAGACTTTGGCTACACCAAGGTTACCATTGAGTGCCCTTTGTATAACGAAAAGGGCGAAAAGATCGTGAAGCGCGGTGTTGTGCAGGTTGATACCGCTCGCCGCGATACCGAGACCATTCCGCTCAAGGCCGATATTGATGAATATATCAAGGACGAGGTGCTTCCCTACGTACCCGATGCCTTTGCCGACAGAAGCAAGGACAAGATCGGCTACGAGATCCCCTTCACAAGATATTTCTACAAGTACACGCCCCCTCGCAAGAGCGATGAGATTCTTGCCGAAATTGCCGAGAACGAAGCATCCGTTCAGGAAACCTTGAAGGCGGTGCTGAATGCTTAAGTTTTTGTTTGGTATATTGACTGACCCTTTGGGATTGCCCATCGATGCTATTTGGGAATATCTCATTTTGGCGGTGATTGGCGCAATTGCCTTTGTGATTGCATGGAACGCATCGCCCGGAGGAGATTTTGGATCTTTGATTCATTGGGTTGTCAGATTGATTGCTTTCGTGGCTTTGTGGGCAATCGTATACGGATTTATAGCCTTGATACAATGGATATTTGCGAACTGGATCGTTGCCCTGTGTGTTCTCGGTGGAGTTGTACTGGTTGGCGGAATAGTCGCATTTATGGTATCAAGGGATTAAAGGCAGGTGAACAGAATGCGTAAAATGAAAGATAGCGGAATCGAGTGGATTGGGGAGATTCCGGAAAGTTGGGAAATTCATAGAGTTAAAAATCACTTTTCAATAATCTCGGGTAGCGGTTTTAAGACGGATTATCAAGGCGATGAAAGTGGAGATTTTCCTGTTTGTAAAGCGAGCGATATTAGTAATGCTGGGCACAAATTATATGGTTCAGCAAACTACATTTCTCAAGAAGTACAACGGAAAGAGGGCTTTTCCGTTATTCCTGCGGGTAGCATCTTGTTTGCTAAAATAGGTGAGGCCATGAGGAAAAACAATCGTACACTTACAATGGTCGATGCTTGTGCAGATAACAATTGTCAGGCAATGGTTCCTCAGAATATGCATTCCGAATATGCCTACTATTTATTTTCTTGTATTGATATGCAGTGGTTCGATAATGCAGGAACAATACCTTGCATAAATAACACGAAATTGCTGGATTTCAAAATGGCGTATCCAAGCATGGAAGAGCAACTTCGTATCGCCGACTACCTCGACCAAAAATGCGCCGAGATCGATGCCATCATAGCCGCCAAGGAAAAGACTAACGAGCTTCTCAAGGAACGCCGTCAGAGTATCATCTACGAGGCGGTGACCAAGGGACTGGATCCTACTGTTCCGATGAAGGATAGCGGTATTGAGTGGATTGGGGAGATTCCGGAGAGTTGGGATATTTGTCCTGTGAAATATGTCATTGACAAAAATCATCCATACCCAGTCGGAGATGGTGACCACGGCTTGATCAAAGCCGATGATTATCTTGACGAAGGAATCCCCTACATCAGAGTGCTAAACCTCACTTGGGGCGAGGGTCTGAATTTGGAGAATTTGGTCTATATTTCAGATGAAATGAATAGCCGAATCAAAAACAGCGAATTGAAACCCAACGACATTTTGATTGCGAAAACAGGTGCAACAATTGGAAAAACCGCAATAGTTCCGGATTCTTTACCCCAAAGCAACACAACATCCCATGTTGGAAAAATTACAATATCAAGCGATCACGACGCTGTTTTCTTTTACTACGTTATGACATCGAGCATTGTTCAAAGGCAAATACAAGTCTTGTCCGCAATGCAGAGTACGCGCCCAGAATTAGGAATTGACGGATTGAGAAATTTGCTTGTAGTCGTCCCCCCTGTTGAAAAACAACGGGCTATTTCCGATTTTTTGAACCAACAGTGTGAAGAAATAAATTCGATTATCGATACAAACAGTAGTATGATTGACAAACTTAAAGAATACCGCCAAAGCGTAATCTACGAGGCGGTGACGGGAAAGGTGGAGATATAATTGAAATACACTGAGACAACATTAGCGTTATGGACCAAACCTGTAAGCGATACCGAAGAACAAAAAATGGAAAACACAATTAATATGATTAAGTCTGCCATTGATTCAAGCAAAGAGTTGGAAGATTTAACAATAGAGATTTTTGTTCAGGGTTCATATGCTAACAACACAAATGTCCGTACTAGCAGTGATGTTGATGTTTGTGTTATGTTAAAGAGTACATTTTTTACAGAATATCCTGACGGAAAGAGCAGGAAGGATTATGGATTTGTCGAAGGAACAATATCTTTTGACGAATATAAAAAGCGAGTAAAAACAGCAATTGAAAAAAAGTTTGGCAAAGAAAATGTTTCTGAAGGAAACAAATCTCTAAAAATAAGATCAAACAGTTATCATGTCAATGCTGACGTTGTAGTCGCGTTCATGTTGAAAGACTATCGTATAATTAATAGTTTTGATCCCAATAGATATATCGAAGGCATACGTTTTATGTCCTTACGTGGAGAAGAAGTAACAAATTATCCCAAAAAGCATATATCTAACGGGAAGAACAAAAACACTCAGACAAACCACCAATATAAATACCTAACAAGAATATTCAAGCGAATTCGCAATGCGATGGTTGAAGACGGAAAAGCCAACAAAGACAAAATCAGCTCGTTCCTTGTTGAATGTCTTATTTGGAATGTTCCCAATAACATCATAACAGGATATTCAACTTGGACAGAAACTGTAAAACAGACTATAATCTATTTATACAATGCCATTAAAGACGGAAAGCAAAAAGAATGGGGAGAAGTCAGCGAGTGTCTTGATTTATTCCACCCCGGACGCAAGTGGACAGCAGAAGATGCAAAAGCTTTTTTGTTTGATATGTGGAATTATTTGGAGTACTAATTATGAATGCGGTTAGATGGAAAAATGTACTCTATATTGTGCTTGCAGTTGCTACATTGGTATCTTTGACGAATTGGTTGCTTGGTGATCAACAGTTCACTTTAAAATTCATTATTGATTGCATTGGGAAATCGGTTACAATCATTTCGATTTTGTCAGTAGCGTTTTGCGTTCATTTTTGGAAATGTAAATTATTTCAAAAATGGCTTGTATTAATTCCAAATCTGAACGGCGTGTGGACCGGGTATATAGCATCTGATTGGATCAATCCAACAACGGGCGAGAAAATTCCTGTGATTTTTACAACGCTAACCATAAAGCAATCACTTTTCAAAACAAGCTGTGTTATTAAAACTCAAGAATCCAAAAGTCGCAGTATATTATCAAGTTTCGTAATAGATGAAGATAACCAAATAATGCAGTTAGCATATACATATCAGAACGAACCGGATCAAAATATACAAGAGCGAAGCAGGATGCATTTTGGTACAGCTGTACTGGATATTAGCATCCAAAATGGTGGGTATGTTTTGGAAGGAAAATATTGGACAAATAGAAAGACCAGCGGACAAATGACATTTAGTTGTCAAGAAAAACCTTTAAAAAAGTAATCACACCATCCCGACGGTGCCAGACGTCCGGGAGAAAGGAGTGAAAACATGGCAGAAAAAGATTTAAGAGAAAACCCGTTTAGAGATGAGATATTTAACTATTTTCTCTCTCACGGTTACGTACAAAGCAAGAGAAGTGATTATGATTTTGCAAACGCGCTCGACCGAGCAAAATTATTCGAATTCCTTGAGGCAACGCAAGCCGAAGAACTGAATAAGCTCAAAGCGACCTATGGTAGTCAGTATCAGGATCGCTTTGTCAAGTTGCTCTGCGAAAAGATAAACAGCCGCGGTCTTCTCGCCGCGCTCAATGAGAAGGTGGAAGACTATCCTTCCAACACCGCCATCAGCCTTGCGTTCTACAAGAGCAATCTTGACGAGATGACCGAAAGCAATGCGCTCTATGAAAAGAACGTGTTCTCGATTTGCCGAGAGTTCGTCTATGAGGACAAGCCCGAGCCCTTCCGTGTGGATCTGGCTCTGTTCCTCAACGGTATCCCAATCGTCATGATCGAGCTCAAAAAGCAGACGGCTGGGCAAAAGGCGGCGTTTGAAGGAACCAAGCAGTTCCGTGAAACCCGCGATCCTTCTCAACTTATCTTCTCCTTCAAC
>JAZRIF010000031.1:0-3844 GCA_045645165.1 Eubacteriales bacterium | reverse complement strand
AAGATCAAGGTTCTCGCTCACCTGGTTGCGGTCGAGACCGTTAACGACTGATAAGGAGGAGAACGAATATGAAACTCAATGAACTGAGACCCGCTGAGGGCTCCACCAGAGAGTCCTTCCGCGTAGGCCGCGGCCCCGGCTCCGGCAACGGTAAGACCGCCGGTAAGGGTCACAAGGGTCAGAACGCCCGTTCGGGCGGTGGTGTCCGTCCCGGTTTCGAGGGCGGCCAGCTCCCCCTGTACCGTAAGCTCCCCAAGAGAGGCTTCCACAACAAGTTCGCTACCGTGTATGCGATCGTGAACGTGAAGGCTCTGGAGGATAACTTCCAGGATGGCGATATCGTCAATCTGGAGGCTCTGCTCGCAAAGAAGATCATTCGCAAGACTTTCGATGGTCTCAAGGTCCTTGGTGATGGCGAGCTCACCAAGAAGTTGACTGTTCAGGCTACCGTTTTCTCGGCAGCAGCTAAGGAGAAGATTACAGCAGCAGGTGGACAGGCAGAGGAGGTATAAGTATGTTTCAGACGTTAAAGAACGCGTGGAAAATTCCCGAGCTGAAAAACAAGATCCTCTTCACTCTGATGATCATCATCCTGTACCGTCTGGGTTCGAACCTCCCCATGCCTTGGGTCAATCCCGGGACTCTTGAGGGTATGTTCGGCGTTGGCGGTAGCGCTCTGAGCTGGTGGAACACCCTGTCGGGTGGTGCTCTGGCACAGGCAACCCTGTTCGCACTGTCCGTATCTCCCTACATCACGGCTTCCATCGTGATCCAGCTTCTCACCATCGCTATTCCGAAGTTCGAAGAGTGGGCTAAGGAAGGCGAGGCCGGTAAGAAGAAGCTGTCCGCGATCACCCGTGTTCTCACCGTTGTTCTGGCACTGGTTACCGCTATCGGTTACACCATGCTGCTGGTTAACTCCAAGGTTCTCGTGTTCAGTGGCCTGACCGGCGACAAGGCATGGGATGCTTGGGAAAAGTGGGTCGTTTACATTGTGCTGGTTCTGGCCTACTGCGCCGGTGCTTCCATCATCATGTGGCTGGCTGAGAAGATCAACGAGAAGGGTATCGGTAACGGTATCTCCATCATCCTCTTTGCCAACATCGTTGCAGGTCTGCCCGGTCTGACCCGTAGCATTTGCAGCCGTTGCTTCACTCGTTGGAGCGCGTTTGCTGAAAATGCCAACTGGAGATGGATCCAGTGGCCCATCGGCGTTGTGATCCTGGCTGCTTTTGCAGCAATCCTGCTCATCGCAGTGGTCGCAGTCGTTTGGTTCTCCAACTCCGAGCGCCGCATTCCCGTACAGTACGCAAAGCGTGTGGTTGGTCGCAAGATGTACGGCGGTCAGTCCACCACTCTGCCCATCAAGCTGGATATGGCCGGCGTTATGCCCGTCATCTTCGCCAGCTCCATCGTGTCCATCCTGCCTACGATTGCGGGCTTCTTCCCCAACTCCGGCTTTGGTAAGTTTGTGAACAACTACCTGGGACACACCAGCTTCCCCTATATCGCTATGCAGATCATCCTGATCGTTGCATTCGCATACTTCTACATTGCGATTTCTTTCAATCCTGTGGAAGTTTCCAACAACCTGCGCAATAACGGCGGTGCCATCCCCGGTATCCGTCCCGGTAAGCCCACGGTTGACTATATCAAGAAGATCCTCAACAGAATCACTCTGCTGGGTGCTATCTTCCTGTGCGTGCTCTCCGGCCTGCCCATGATCGTGAATGCGGTCTGGTTCGCTGTTGAGACCGCCGTGAAGGGCCAAAGCAGCGGTATTTCCGATCTTCTGGCCTTCAGCGGTACTTCGCTGCTGATCGTCGTCGGCGTTGCTCTTGAGACCTTCCGTGAGCTGGAGGCTCAGATGACCCTGCGTAACTACAAGGGCTTCCTTGATTGATTTCGCTTGCGTCAAACAAAGCACCGCATGAACAAAACATTGTTAACCCCTATGACACCCCCTTCAATCTGATACGGAGGAGATAACAACATGAAACTGATTTTATTGGGCGCTCCCGGCGCGGGAAAAGGTACCCAGGCCGCGAACATCTGCGCAAAGTATGGCATTCCTGCCATTTCCACCGGCGATGCTCTGCGCGCCGCCATCAAGGAAGGCACCCAGCTCGGTCTTGAGGCCAAGAGCTACATGGATGCCGGTAAGTTGGTTCCCGATGAGGTCGTGATTGGTCTCATCAAGGAGAAGCTGGCAAGCGACGCTTGCAAGAACGGCTTTATCCTCGACGGTTTCCCCCGCTCCATTCCCCAGGCCGAGGCTCTCGACGCCATGGGTATCAAGATGGACGTAGTCCTGAGTCTGGAAGTTGCTGACGAGAAGATCGTCGAGCGTATGAGCGGACGTCGTGTCTGCCATTGCGGCGCTTCCTACCATGTGGCTTATCTTCCCCCCAAGACCGAAGGCATCTGCGATAAGTGCGGCGCTGAGCTCTATATCCGCGACGACGACGCAGAGGCTACGGTCCGCAAGAGACTGGACACCTTCCACGCACAGACCGAGCCCCTCAAGGACTACTACGGCGCTAAGGGCATCCTTTTGACCGTTGAAGGCCGCGAGGAGGTGGAGGACACCTCCGCCGCCGTTCTGGCTGCTCTTTCTGAGGTCAAGTGCGCCGACTGATTCTGTCAGATCGAGGTTCCGTCTCATGATCCAACTCAAAAATGCTGATCAGATCAAGATCATGAAGGAAGCTGGACGCATCACGGGCGAGGCTTTATTGATCGCCCGTGACCACGTCCGACCCGGTATCAGTACCTACGAGCTTGACCGCTACGTGCGGGAGCACATCGAGAAGTCGGGCGCTAAGCCCTCCTTCCTGGGGTACGGCGGGTTTCCTGCCAGCGCGTGTATCTCCATCAACGATGAAGTCATCCACGGAATCCCTTCCAAGAAGAGATTTCTGGAGGAGGGCGACATTGTCAAGATCGACGTAGGCGCGTTCTACAAGGGCTTCCATGGTGACAGCGCTCGGACCATTGCGGTGGGACGGGTCAGCGATGAAGCGAAAAAGCTCATCGAGGTCACTCGCGCGTCCTTCTATGCGGGAATTGACCAACTGAAGGTTGGCAACCGTTTGGGAGACGTTGGCGCGGCTATCGACAGTCTGGTCGTTCAAAACGGTTTCTCTACCGTAAAGCGTTACATCGGTCATGGCATCGGCCATGAGCTTCACGAATCCCCCGACGTTCCCAACTACGGAACACCGGGCCGCGGCACCCGCCTGTGCGCCGGCATGGTCCTGGCCATTGAGCCTATGGTCAATATCGGTGGCGAGACGGTACGTGAGCTTAGCGATGGCTGGACGGTCAAGACCGCAGACGGCTCCCTGTCTGCCCACTACGAAAACACGGTGGCGCTGACCGGGGACGGTATCATCAACCTGACCCTCATCGATGCGGATTTCTGATCCGACGAGGATGGTCACAAACCCAAATATCAGATACAAGAGAGGAAATTCTTCATGGCGAAGGATGATGTCATTGAATTTGAGGGCGTCGTTGAGGAAGCACTTCCCAACGCTACCTTCAAGGTGCGCCTGCCCAACGGTCATGTGGTGACCGCACACATTTCGGGCAAGCTGCGCATGAACTATATCCGTATTCTCCCCGGTGACCACGTGACCATCGAAGTCTCGGTCTACGACCTGGACAAGGGCCGCATCACCTGGAGATCCAAGTAATACCCGAATTTTGAGAAAGGCATGGTAATCACAAATGAAAGTGAAGCCGTCCGTTAAGAAGATCTGCGAGAAGTGCAAGATCATCAAGAGAAAAGGTAAGATCATGGTCATCTGCGAGAACCCCAAGCACAAGCAGAGACAGGGTT
>JAZRIF010000030.1:0-15373 GCA_045645165.1 Eubacteriales bacterium | reverse complement strand
GGGACAGGATGTGCCCTTTGAAGCAACGCCTTTTGATTCTGCTATTGACCGCCGTTCTGCTGATCACCGCTTCGGGATGTCGGAAAAAACCGCCCCAGACCGAGGAAGACACCACCCGGGATAATGCCATCACCCTCCCCTCCGATACCCAAAACGGCACCGACTCCACCACCGACACGATCAACACCTCTGCCCCCTCAGGCGGTTGTCAGTCGGCTCTGGGCATGACCGCCACCGTAATCGCTCTCCTTGCCTGCACCGTTGTTTGTCGCAAGAAGAAAGAGGATTGAATATCTAACGCACATGTTTTTCGTATCAGCCAACCTACGCTTCCTCTCCATTGACAAGGGAGCGTCAGTTTCCTCCCACACACAAGGGGTAACACGCTCCCCCAACCTCGCGGACAGCCGTTGAAAAAGAAGCAGCGCCCTGTCGCGTCCGACATAGGTTGAGTTTGGGCGCGGAGAGAAAAGCATCTCCGCAAGTACCGCGGAGATGCTTTTCGAAACACGCCCATGTATCTCTTCTGTCAAACAGACCCATATAGGTGAAACAGGTGTCCAGAGGGCGTTCAGCCCTTTGGTGGCGCTCTTTTGGTACTTTTCTCTCGACAAGGAGAGAAAAGTACATAAGCACAACTGGCAGATAAACCCAAATTTTAAAAAACCCGCCCCGACGGACTCCCAAGGTCCCGCCGAGGCGGTATTTTCATATTCAATTCAAGCCAATATCCAAACCGCAATCACTCCCGTCGCAATCACCCCGAAAACGACAGCCAACCCCAGCGAAGCCACCCACAGCCACTTGGGCTTGTCTTGCTTGTTCATGGTCATCAAAACCGTAATAACGATTCCCAAACCCCAGCACGGAATCAACGCGGCCAGCAGAACGAATAACGCAAAGCCCCGCAAGGCCTCTCCCAGAAATACGCCGAACCAACCCATGCCCGTTCCGTCGTCGGAGGGCGGTGCAGGAGCATCGGAAAGCAGAAAGGACTCCACAAGATCCCGCGCTCCCGACAGGGTTATCAGAAGGCACACGCAGGACAGGATGAGCAGCACGATATGGCGTTTCTTGACCGCGATGGATACACCGTCACGCTTCATTACATTCTTACCTCCGTCCGTCACGTAAGGAACCACAGCCCCAGCATCATCAGCATGATCACCAGATACGTAAGTCGGGGCGGTTTCTCATATTCGCTCAAAATAGGAAAACCCAAATCAGCTTGACAACGACCGGAACAATCACCACAGCGATGAGTACCGCATAGACCGTCGTCAAAACATAAGAGGCAATCCATAGCCATTTCGGCTTGTCCGTCTTGTTCATGGCCAGCCGTGCCGCAAGAATCAAACCGATTCCCCAGCAAGTCGCCACAAAGCCAAACACCAAAATGCCAACGAACGCCATCGCGGCAGCAACCACCATGAACACAATCAACTCGCCCCCCGGAAGCCCGGTGTTGGTTGAGTCGGACGTATTTCCAAGGTCGGAACTCAACTCGGTCGGAAGCAATAAAATGAGCAGTCCTAGCACAAGCAACACACAGGCAACAACAAACAGAACTATATGCTTGGTTTGTGCCTTTACAGGCGGAGTCGACGGTGTCATATTCATACAAATTCTCCTTTCGGGTGTATCCCTCTACCTATATAGACAGGAAAAAACACTCGAATCTGTCATGCATTTCGCATTTTTTTGAAAGAATTAACCGTACACCTCGATCTCGCCAACGCCCATGGGACGGTTCGAGTCGGACACAATGCGGATGTAGCGAGCCTTGACCTTGTCGAAGGTGAACTCCAGAGGAACGGTCAGATCATCCCAAGCGTGGCCGTCCACCTTGCCTACCTCCGTATAGTTCACGCCATCCTCAGACACGTAAACGGTAAAGTCCTTGCAACGCTGGGCGCTCAGCATACCCTTGCACATATAGACCTTGATCGTATTGATCTCACAGACCTCCAGCAGATCCAGTTTCAGCCAGCCGGAACGGTCAGCGCGGTCTGCTACCCAGAATCCGCCGGTAAGATCGCCGTTGGTCAAGTGGTAAGCGGCAATGTTGCTCTTCTGCCAGAAGGAGGCGGAGGAGGAGGACACGTACACAGGCTTGTTCAGCGCCAGATTATCGGCCTTTTCCGAGGAACGGGACACGTCCCAACCGGCGGGGAGTTCAATGACCGCGCACTGTCCGGGCGCCAGATCCAGCGTAAAGGTACCGTCAGCACCCACGGAAAGGGGCTCCATCTCCCCCGTAGCCAGATTCAGGATCTTGAAGTCTCCCTGCTTGTTGGCCTTCAGGGTCAGAGTCATGGCACCGTTTGCGGTAAACTTCTTGTTGGTGATCACCACGTGCTGCTGACCCGAGCCGTCCAAGGACTGGTACAGGGTAAAGATGGCGTCGCCGGTCTTGGCCAAGGTGAAAATGAAATCATCAGGCAGAACAGGATTGTCGATCTCACCGTGGCCGTGATACACCTCAATAGCGTCGCTGTTGCCCAGCACCTTGCCTACGGTCTTGATGTACTTCCCCGCCGCGATCAGTCCCTCGTAGTTCCCCGCAGGGGTGAAATCAGGGGACACAAAGCCCGTTTTGAAGGCCGCCGCCTCAGCATCCACGGGTGTCAGCGCCACGAACCACTTGTAGTTCTTCATGCCGTAGGCCATACCCAAAGAGGCGTTGTAACGCAGAGCGTCGGCGTCCAGCAGAGGATATGCCCCATCAATGATCATAGACTGCATATAGAAGCCCGTATCGGCTTGGTAGAGAAGACCCGCCTTGCGGAGACGGTTGAGAGAGGAATAGACCTTGTTGTCAAAGCCGCCATTCCACATGAAGGGGTAATGATCGTAAGTCAGGAAACGCATACGGCCGGTACCACCCGCCACGGCGGCGAACTCGGTGAAGTACTCGTCGATACCGCCAAAGTTGTAGGGAGGCAGAAGGTTCAGATGGGGAATCAGGTGAGGATTGTACTCTTGAATCAAATGGAACACGTGAGCATAGCCCAGATATTCGTCGTGAGGCTCATCCTGCAGGTAGATCCCGTAGAAGCCCGCGCGGTTTTCGTACTTCTTCACGATGGCCAGGATCTCCTCGTCCTTCATTTCCAGGAAATTATGGGAGCCTGCGGGGTCGTTGGGGGAGTAGGCCAGCCCCAGCTCGTTGCAGACGAACAGGGAGTACATGGAAATATGGTTACCCGCGCGGTCGACAGAACGGGTGTCCTCAATGTATTCCACTCCGCCATCGGCCAAAATCTTCAAGCCCACGGGAATCTGTTCGGGATAGGCGAAGTTGGAATGGTAGAACGCCGAGATGCGGAACTCATCCCGCACCTCCTCCTTGACCTCCACGTGGCACACCGCCAGATTCTTCCCGTCGGTCACGTACACGTCGGTCTTGCCGAGCCCCACGGGGGTGATGAGTCCGTTCTCATCCACCGCCGCCACGCTCGCGTCCAAAGTAGCGAAGCGAAGCTGTGCCGCAGGATCCACGGCCGTGCCGTCGCGGTAGTACAGCACCTCCAGCTTCTGGGTGGTGTCGGGGTTCTTGAACAACCAGATGTCGTGGCGGTTGAGAATCATATTGGAGGCCGTGTCGATGGGAGAGTATACCTCAAACTCCGAAAGTGCCAGATACTTTCCCTTTTCAGAATCCCCCGCACCCAACTCACGAGTCAAGAGTTTAACGAAGCGACCCTCCACGCCGTTCAGGGCTACGGTCAAGCCATCCTTCGCGGCCTCGGGGGTGGCGTCGGTGACGGTAGCGACGGTGACGTAATCCACGCCGTCGGCAGATACCAGAATATCAAAGGCCTTGGGGAAACCGCTCTCGTCACCCGCCAGGGGGTAGACCTTAACGCTGTCCAGAACCTTGACCGAGGTCAGATCGAGGAAGAAATAGTATTCCTTAGCGGCGTCGGTGTTCTTGCCCCAAGGAGTAGAAAAACCCGTAGAGAAGTCGCCGTCGTTCAGATGGAGATTGCTGTATCCCTCGTCGTTCTTGGTGGCCGAGCCAAGGGCAAAGCCCTCGCGAGCCACATTAGCAACGGGCAGCGAGGCAGGCTCAAAGGTCAGAGGGTCGAAGGTCGCCTCGGTGGGAGCCTCGGTGGCCTCCTCGGTGGGTGCCTTAGTGAGAGCCTCGGTAGGCGCCTCGGTGGGAGCGTCGGTATCCACGGGCAGGGTGGTATCGGCGGTGCCGCCTCCCCCCGTACAGGACACGGCCAGCACACCGGTCAACAGCAAGGCCAAACATAATAACAGTTTCTTCATACAAATGGTTCCTTTCGCAATAATTATTTCCATTATACCATATTTTCAGTTTTTTGTAAATTGTCAGACATATAAAAAACGCCTCCCCCGATTTGTAAAGATTCCACAACTCGGGAAAGGCGCGTGTATTTACTTCAATTCCACCACAGTCACACCGCCGTCACCCTCGCCGTACTTACCGATACGGAAGGATGCGATGCGCTTGTCACCTCTCAGGAACTTCCAGAGAGCGTTTTTGAGGGCACCCGTGCCCTTGCCGTGGATGAGGTGTACCGACTGCATATTGTACATGACGGCGTCGTCCAGATACTTATCCACCGCCAGCCAGGCCTCGTCACCCGTCATACCGCGGAGATCGATCTCGCTCTTGAACTGGTTGGAGCGCTCCACGCTGACCGACGACTTGATCTTGGGGGCTTCCTTCTTGCGCTCTCCCTTGATTTTTCCATCATCCTCAATGAGACGCAGATCCTCCAGACGAGCCTTGGTGCGCACCACACCCGCCTGCACAGCCACCAGATTCCCCTTGGGATCCTCGGTGACCACACCCTCCTTGTGGATGGTAACGATACGGACTTTGTCCCCTTTCTTGAGGGGTCTGGGCAGCACGTAGCCCTCGTCCTCCTCCTGCACCTCGATGGGGTCGAAGAGATCCCCCGTGGTGCGGAGATGATCACGAACCGCACGCCTTGCGGCCTCCAGCTCGGCGGCGGCTTGCGCGGCCTCCTGCGCCTTCTTCATCTTATCCATCTGCTCGTAGATGAAATCGCAGGAAGCCTTGGCAGACTGCACCATGGCCGCGGCCTTCTTGCGAGCTGCCTCGGCCTCCTTTTCGGCATTCTCCACCTTTCGGCGTATCTGCTTTTCGGATTCAGCCTTGAACCGCTCGTACTCCTCGCGGAGGCGCTTGGCCTCCTCCCGCTCCTTCTCCATCTGGACGCGGCTGTTCTCCAACTGCTCAATGACGGATTCAAAGCTCTTGTTGTCGGAGCTCACCCGCTCCTTCGCCCGCTCGATGATGGCAGGATCCAACCCCAGCTTCTCCGAAATGGCAAAGGCGTTGGATTTGCCGGGCGCGCCGATGATGAGCTTGTAGGTAGGCTTCAAAGTCTCCACGTCGAACTCACAGGAAGCGTTGCACACCCCGGGAGTGTCCAGAGCGTAAGCCTTGAGCTCGGCGTAGTGGGTGGTGGCGACACAGCACGCGCCTGCGTCACGGACGGACTCAATAATGGCCACGGCCAGCGCCGCGCCTTCTACAGGATCGGTACCGCCGCCCAACTCGTCGAACAGCACCAGCGACCGCTCCCCCACCTGCTCCATGATGGTGACAATGTTCACCATATGGGAGGAGAAAGTAGACAGAGACTGCTCGATGCTCTGCTCATCCCCCAGATCCACCAGGATGGAATCGTAGGTGCAGATGCAGGAATCCGCCTCGCAGGGGATGTGCAGACCCGACTGCACCATGAGCGCGAACAACCCGATGGTCTTGAGCGACACCGTCTTACCGCCCGTGTTGGGACCCGTAATGACAAGCGTATCAAAGGTATCCCCCAGGGAAATGGTAATAGGCACCACCTTGTCCTTGTCGATGAGGGGATGACGCGCACCCACCAGATTCACCGAGCGATCCCCCGAGATCATGGGCGCCACGCCCTTCATGGAAGCCGACAACTCCCCGCAGGCGAACACGAAGGCCAGCTCGTTGATGTTCTTGTAATCCAGCCACAGGGCATCGGCCACGCTTCCCACCGCCGCAGACAGCTCGGAGAGAATGCGCTCGATCTCCCGCTCCTCCTTGGTGTGGAGAATGCGGATCTCGTTGTTGGCATCCACCACCGCCATAGGCTCGATGAAGATGGTGGCGCCCGTAGCCGACGTATCGTGGATCAGACCCTTTACCTCGGCCTTGCACTCGGCCTTGACGGGGATGACGTACCGTCCGCCCCGCATGGTGACAATGTTCTCCTGGAGGTAGCGGGAGTTGCTTGAGATCAGCTTTTGCAGCGTCTCCTTGATCTTGGCATTCTCATTGCGGATCTTGCGGCGAATATCCGCCAGCAGAGGAGAGGCCTCGTCGGCGATCATATCCTCGGCGGGGATAGCCCGATGGATGCGATCCTCCAGCTTGCGATCGGTAATGAGACGGTCAAAGACCTCGTCCAAAACCGTGTCAAAGGGGTGGTTCCCCGTATGGTAGTCCTGCAATACGCGGGCGGTGCGCAACACGTTGGCGCAGTCCAAAAGCTCGCGAGGAGACAGAATGGCTCCCTTCTCGGCGCGCTCGCAGGCCGAGGATACGTCGCGGATGCGCCCGAAGGAGGGCGCCCCCTTGGCGTCCGCCAGCTTGCGGGCATCGGTGGTGCGGCGCAGACGGCGGAGCACGGTGTAGGTATCGTCAGAGGGACGCAGATTCCGCGCCATGATCTTGGCACCCTCGGTCTCGGCGTGCTCCTCCAGCATGGCACAGATCTTGTCAAATTCCAGTGTTCGTATGGTCTTTTCGGAAAAACTCATAGTCATTCCTTTCATATCATGTGTATATTTCAAATTTGAGTTTGTCGGCCAGGGGCTCTGCCCCTGCACCCCGCTTAAGGAACTTTTGAAAAAGTTCCTTAAGAATCCTCAAAACTTTTAAAAAGGGTTATTTATCATTTTTTTGAAAGTTCTTGAAGGGGGTCTGGGGGGAACTTCTTTCAAGAAGTTCCTCCCAGTCGCTCCCCCATAAACCCCAATTTACCTTCTCAACATCCTCTTTGCATCCCGCAGAAGCTCCAGGACAGGTCTCATATTGAAGCCAAGTAAGAGGACAAACAGGACAGCCGCACCTCCCCAGGTCAGGAGGGGGGAGTAAGTTCCCGTCAGGGTCACAGCCACAGTCAGCCCACCCACAAGCAGAGTATTCACGGTCAGCCGTCCCCACTCACTCTTGAAGGGAATGAGCCGCCGCCCGGTCACCAGACGGAGAATGCAAACGGCAAAGTAGCTCACAAAGGTCGCCACCGACGCACCCATGGCATCGAAGCGGGGGATCAATAGGAAATTGAGCACCACATTCAGCACAGCCCCCGCCAACGCGGTCAGCATGGAGCCCATGGTCCTCTTGCTGGTGAAGTACACCGAGCCGAGGAAGGTGCAAAGGGCGGTGAATACCGTGGCAAAGGTCAGAATCGGAATGTACACCCATGCGGCCTCAAAGGCCTCGGCGAACAGGATGCGGGCACAGAGCCGTGCGGCCAGGATCAAACAACCGCCCCCCAAGAAAGCCAGCGTCGTGTAGACCCGCCAAACACGGGAGTAGAAGGCCGCGCAGGCCTCGGGATCGTCCTCCGCTGACACCGACAACTTCCACGCGCTGTCAAAGATGGAAATGGCGTAAATGAGCAGATTGGGAATCTTGTAAGCCGCCGTGTACAGACCGTTCAGCTCGGGGGAACACATCATGTCCACCATGTAACGGTCGGACACCCCCGTGATCCACCAGAAAATGGTGGTGGGCACCAAGGGCAGACAGAATTTCAGCATGGCGGTTATGGTCTGCTTGGAAATGCTCCGCGGCCTCACCGCCCGCCAGAGCCGTGTCACCAGAATGAGGAACACCGTAGTCAGAAGATCCGCCAGAATGATGGAGCCAACGTACCCCGTCACCCCAAAATCCAGTATTGGCAAAAACAGAATATTCAGCCCGATCACCAGGGCGGTATTGAGAATTCCCTGCCCCGCAAAGAGCTTGGTGCGCCCGATGGCGCAAAGATACTGAGACACCACGGTGTGGAGGTTAGCCACCACCACGTAGGCCGCGATGAGCCATACCGACTCCCCGAAGCGGGGGATCAGCCCAAGCAGAGGCGACAGGCACAGGAACACGAGAGATCCCACACCGTACACCAAAAGCCCGTTGGTAAAGAAAGCCTCCTTGTCCCCGTCTCGGGCGGCGGCAGAGCGGAAAATGCCCTCGCTGATGCCCACGCAGGCCAGGGGAATAAGCAGATTCGCCCCGTTCGTGATCAGCTCCGCCGTACCGAACTCCGCCTCGGAAAGACAGGCGGTATACAACCCGATCATGAAGAACATGAGGAGCTTGGAGAGCAGCTTTCCTACCGTAAACACCGCCGTATTGGTCAGAAGCCGGGTATATTTGCTTTGTGCTTTGGTCTTGACGTCGGGCATACGATCCCCTCCCCTTCCGCAGTTGTTTCCTATCTATTTATTGTACCAAAATATCCGAGAATAGTCAAGAGGAACCGCGTAAATTTTCTGAAACCGGTGGTTGAGAGGTAGAGGACGAGTTCAAATTTGGATTTATCGAGCAGGGGTTTCACCCCTGCCCCCCACCAGAACCCTTTTTGAAAAAAGGGTTCTGGACTCCCAAAAACTTTCAAAAAACATTGATAAATAATCATTTTTGAAAGTTCTTGAAGAGAGTCCAGAGAGGAACTTCTTTTAAGAAGTTCCTCTTTGGCGTTCTCCCGTTCCCCTATAAACTGCAATTTGAAAGCCAAAAAGAAACAACCGAAAGCCCACGCAAGGCCTCCGGTTGTTTCTTTTTCAATCATTTACAACATCGGCGATCAACGATCGGCGGTCGCCTTAGCGATCGCTGTTCTCCCAGTTGTGGTAGACGTCCAGCACGTCATCATCCTCTTCCAGCATATCCAGAAGCAGACCCATGAACTTGATGTCGTCCTCGGAAGTCAGCTCGGTGTAGGTGGAGGGGATCTTGGTAACCTCGGCGGAGTTGAGGTTGTAGCCCAGAGCCTTCAGCTCGTCAGCGATGGCGTATACGTCAGCGGGATCGGTGGTGATCTCGTAAATACCCTCGGTGGCGGCGAAGTCCTCAGCGCCGGCCTCCAGAGCCTGCTCCATGAGGGTGTCCTCCTCGTAGTCGCCGTCCTCGTCATTGATGACGATCATACCCTTATCCTCGAACATGAAGCTCACGCAACCCGAAGTACCCATGTTGCCGTGGTACTTGGAGAAGTAGGAGCGGACGTTGCCCGCGGTACGGTTGCGGTTGTCGGTGGAGGTGACCACGATAACGGCCACACCTGCGGGGCCGTAGCCCTCGTAGGTGATCTCCTCGAAGCTCTCGCCCTTGGTGCCCTCGGCCTTCTTGATGGTGCGCTCAATGTTCTCGTTGGGAACGTTGTTGGCCTTTGCCTTCTGGATCAGATCGCGCAGCTTGGAGTTGGAAGCGGGATCGGGACCGCCCTCCTTAACGGCGATGGTCAGCTCCTTACCAATCTTGGTAAAAATCTTGGCCTTGGCCTTGTCGGTCTTTTCTTTCTTGTGCTTGATGTTTGCCCATTTGCTATGTCCGGACATGATATATACCTCTCAAAATAATTATTTTCAATGGTTACGGGCGAACACAGTTCGCCCCTACAATTCGTAGAAAATATTCAAGGAACAAAATCCCCGTAGGGGCGAACTGCGTTCGCCCGTTAAAATCAAATCTTCTCAGTCTTTCTCAGACAAATCAACCCAAACGCGCTACCCAGCACGTGCTTGGTCGCCGCGGTCAAAGCCAAACGAGTGGCCTTCACACACTCATCCTCGGCGTTGAAGATGGAGCACTCATGGTAGAAGCGGTTGAACGCCGTGGCCACATCCAGAATGTAACGGGTGATGACCGAGGGCTCGTAGTCGCGCAGAGCCACGCGGACGCGCTCCTCGTACTGGGACAGCGCCACGCAGAGAGCCTTCTCCACGGGATCGGTCAGGGTGATGCTGTCGATGGAATCAACTGCACCGCCGGCCTTTTCCAGAATGGAGCAAGCACGGGCGTAGGTGTACTGCACGTAGGGGCCCGTGTTGCCGTCGAAGGACAGGGCGTCCTCCATGTTGAAGTTGATATCCTTGATGCGGTTGTTGGAGAGATAGTAGAACACGATGGCGCCCACGCCCACGGCCTCGGCGATATCCGCGCGGCCCTTCAGGTCGGGGTTCTTCTCCTCCATGATCTCGGTCACCTTCTCGATAGCGGCGGCGAAGAGATCCTTCAGAAGCACCACGTTACCGGTTCTGGTGGCCAGCTTGGCGCCGTTGACCGACACCGTACCGTAAGGAATATGCACCAGACCCTCGTGCCAATCGTAGCCCATCAGCTCCACCACCTTGAACCACTGCTGGAAGTGGAGGATCTGCTGGTTGGAGGTGACGTAGATGCACTTGTCGAAGTTGTACATCTCCTTGCGATCCACCGCAGCGGCAATGTCACGGGTGGGATACAGGGAGGAGCCGTCCCGCTTGAGGATCAGGCAGGGAGGCATACCGTACTCCGTGAGATCCACAATGGACGCGCCATCATCCAGCTTGAGCAAACCGCAGTCGCGGAGCCTCTGCACCTGTGCAGGCATAAGATCGGTATAGGCAGACTCACCCTTATAGCTGTCAAAAGCAATCCCCAGTTGGTTCAGGGTCAAATCATTGGCTTTCACGGACTTTTCCACAAGCCAACGCCACAGAGCCAGATTTTCTTCGTCTCCCTGCTCCATTTTGCAGAACTCAGCTCTGGCCTCATCCGCGAGGGAGGGATCATCAGCGATCGCGTTATTGATGCGGACGTAGAGATCCACCAGAGCGTCCACGCCGCCCTCCTCTACGGTCTTGCGGTCGCCCCACTTCTTGTAGGCCACCATCATCTTACCGAACTGGGTACCCCAGTCGCCCAGGTAGTTGATGCCCACGCACTCGTAGCCCGCAAACTCATGGAGCTTTTTGAGGGCGTGACCGATCACCGTGGTACCCAAATGACCGATGTGGAAGGGCTTTGCCAGGTTGGGGGAGCAGTAGTCCAGCACCACGGTCTTGCCCTTGCCAAAGTCGGGCGCGCCGTAGGCCTCCTTCTTGTCGAGGATCTCGGGGATGACCTTGTTTGCAAGGTACGCACCCGACAGGTAAATATTCAGATAACCGTTGACGGCCTCAGCCTTTTCAATAGCCTCACCGCTCACCAGAGGGGCAAGGGTAGACGCGATCTGCACAGGGGAGCGGCGCAGGGTCTTGGCTAGCTTGAAGCAGGGGAGCGCAATGTCGCCCATAGCGGGATCGGGGGGGTATTCCAGAAGCCCCAGCACGTCCTCGGCGGTCATGTCGCTCTGGGGAGCGATGGACTTCACACCCTCAAGAATGCCGTCGGCGATCAGAGCCTTGATTTGAAGCATCATAGTGATTTCTTCCTTTCCAAAGTATCGTGGTACCCCAAAATAAGCGCGACAAAAGGCTACGGGTACCGTAACTGATATATTATATCACATTTTTCTTTATTTTGCAATACCTTTTCGCAAAAAAGATGCCCACCGCCAAAGAAAAGCGGTGGGCAAGGGGGCTTGTTCGGACGTATGTCGGACTCAGGTCGGACTCAAGTCGGACTCACATCCGAATCCAGCTCTTCAAAGGTCAATTCTCCATCGGAGCAATGGATGAGGATCTCACGGCTTTCACTGTAATGCTCCATACCTCCGATTTCCGTCCATTGCGCGCAGGTGCCTCCGTAGTAAATGTCCGTGAGGCTCCGACATTGGAAGAAATCATTCGAGCCGATCTTGGTCAGACTTGCAGGCAGATGGATCTCACGCATCCCCGTGCAGGAGCTGAACGCCAGCTCCAGGCTTGTCACGTTGGCCTCCACCACCACCCTCGTAATGCCCTCGCAGTAGCCGAAGGCCTCATACCCGATGAAGGTCACAGAGGCAGGGATCGTGATCTCGGAAAGCCCCGTACACTCGGAGAACGCACTTCCCTGTACCGTCTTCACTCCGTCGGGAATGGTCACGGAGGCGAGGCGACTGCACTTGGCGAACACGAACTGGGAAAGCTCCGTCAGGGTCTCGGGCAGGTCGATCCCCGTCATGGCGCAGCCGTAAAAACCACCCTCACCGAGGGAGGTCAAGGGCGCGTCGATCTGCACGCTTTCCAGGGACGCACACCCGTAGAAGCACTTGTCCTCCATGCTCCGCACGCTTGCGGGAATGGTGATTTCCGTCAGTCCCTCGCATTCGTAGAACGCCCCGAAGCCGAGGGTCTTGACGCTTCCGTCGTCGGGAATCACTGAGTTTTTACAGCCCAGGATCAGCTTCCCCGTGGCCGTCTCAATGAGGCAGTTGTTCACCGCGTGGTAGTAGGGATTCCCCTCCTCCACCGTGATGCTCTCCAGATTCCCACAGCCCATAAAGGCCATATCATCGATCAGCTCTATGCTGGCAGGCAGATGCAGACTCCTCAGCTCGGTACACTCCCGAAAGGCGCTGTTCCCAATAGCCCGCACTCCCTCGGGGATGTAGACCGAGGTGATCTTGCATTGGTTCCGACTGGAGTAAAACGTATGGGCCCCGATGGCGGTCACGGGATTCCCACGATACTCCGAGGGGATGACCACGTCGGGATCCGTCCCCGTATAGTTGTCCACCGTGGCGTAGAGCCTGTCTACCCCTTGGATGAGGACCATCACCAGCCCCTTGGTGTAGGCGGTGGGATCGCGGGTCTCCGCCTCGGAATCCTCCTCGGAGGATTCGGTCTCCTCGGGCTCGGTCTCCTCGGGCTCCTCCGCCGTCGTCTCCTCGGTCTGGGTATCATCCGGATGTAAGAGCGCCGCCAGCATTCCCGTCAGCTTGGGAGCCCCCAGGATCAGCGAGACCGTCAGTCCCACCGCCACCACAATGCCGACAGCCGCCGCCCACGCCGAGGCGCCAACCAACCCGAATAGCCCCCGACGGGGCTTTTGGGCGGGGGTCTGCAGCAGAACGGGGCCCAGCAGCTCCATGGATTCCATGACCAGTCCATCGTCCATGTCATTCATGCAAAGCAGAATATCCATACCGTTCAAGCGTGTCATACCTTGTACCCCCTTTCGGACAGGTAGGCGTGCAGTCGCTCGCGAGTGCGCTTCAACCGCACCGTCACCGTGTTGGGCTTCATGCCCATGCGGATCGCCAGCTCACCCACGGAGATCCCGTGCCAGTACCGCCCCATGAACAAAAGGCGGTCGGCCTTGTCCTGCCCGCGCAAGAAATCCGACAGGACCTCCGCCATCTCTCCCCCGTTCTCCTCGGGCAGAGCCAAGCACTCCTCCAGCTCCGTCAGAGACACCGTCAGATCCGCATCCCGCCCCAAGCGGTGCATATCCCGCAGACGGTTGAGCGACAGGTTGCGGGTGATCTTGCAGAGAAACGCCTTCAACACGTTAGGGCGCGTGGGAGGCATGCTGTTCCATGCCCGCAGGTAGGTGTCGTTGACGCACTCCTCCGCGTCGGGATGGCTGTGCAGAATATTCATGGAGACCCGCATACAGTCCTCCCCGTAGCTTTTCGCCGTTTCGGCAATGGCTCGCTCGTCACGGGCAAAATACAACTCAATGATTCTTTGATCTTCCATAGGATGCTCCTTTCCGGGGCCGCCGCGGCGTTTTTTCGTCCCTTACCCATATAGACCCCGTCGCCCATGAAAATGTGACAGACTTTTCAAAAAAGAGTTTTTTTAAAACAGTACCCCGCGGAGGAAAATTCCGCGGGGTGTTCCGATCAGCCGCCCAAGTTGGGATTCCGCACAGGACCGGGGCCGGGCGTCGTAGTCGGGCCGGGAGGGGTATTGGGCAGATCGTGATCCCAGTTAAAGCCGGGCAAATTAGGCGAGGGATTGGGTGTTGAGGGAATATTGGGCGTCGGCGTCTTGGGGGGATCCTGTACGACCCCGCCGCCAAAGTAATCATCGGGATCGACAACGGTATTCTCCTTGCGGGTCCCCTCCTCGGACTCCTCAGCGGTGTCCTCGGCTTCCTCATCGGGCTCGGTCACATTCTCCTCGCTCTCGGTCTCATCGGGGCTAAACAGAGGCGCAATGACCCCATAGAAGCCCTGCCACAGGTTCGGCCCACCCAGAAGCGGCACCACCGTCACCGCGCCGCAGAGCATGGCGGCGACCAATCCCGCGGCGGCGATCCTTGCCAGCAGACGGCGGGGGCGCTTCGACGTAGGAGCGGGGAGAAGTGTTCCCCCCTCGATCCCTCCGCAGAAAAATCCCAAAGACTCGGTCACAAGGGTGTCGTCCACCCCGCCGATGGCCTCCAACAGTTGATATGCGTTCAAGGTGCTCATACGGTGATCCCCCTTTCTGCGAGGTAATCCCGCAGTCCCTCCCGTATGCGGTACAGCTTCACCGCCGCAGCGTTGGAGGACATACCCAGCTCCCTCGCCACCTCCTTGACGGAGTGACCGTGCCAGTAGCGGCCCATGAACAGGAGACGATCCTCCCGCTCAAGGCTTTTCAGAAACTCCGAAATAAGCTCCGACAACCCCTCAGCCTGCTCCTCGGGAATGGACAGGGTGTCCTCCAGCTCCTCCAGAGACAGAGTCAGGTCGCGGTCGCGGCGGCTCGCGTGGCGCTCACGCAGGCGGTTGATGGACAGATTGCGGGTGATGCGGCATAGAAACGCCTTGAGGGCGGCGGGCCTCTGGGGCGGGATACTGCGCCACGTTTTCAGCCAGGTATCGCTGACGCACTCCTCGGCATCCATGCGGTCCTTCAGAATGTCCATGGACACCTGCATGCATACGTTTCCGTACCGCTTGGCGGTCTCCTCAATGGCCAGCTCGTCACGGGCAAAGTATAGCTCTATGATCTGATGGTCTTCCATATACGGTCTCCTTTCACGGGGATCTTCCTCATAGACATAGACACCAAAAAATCCGAAATATTACAGAAAAGACGAAAAATATCAAAAAAATTTTCAAGGCAGCCAACCATCATCCACAAACCGCCCTCACCTATATAAACACGCCCGCGCACCCTCATATGACAAAAAGAGAAGAAAATTCTCCTCTTTTCGCCAAAAATTATTTCGCCACGTCGATGAGCTTCCCATCCACGAACCTCACCAGCACGTCCCTTTCCACCAGCATCTGCGCCCCTCGGACCCCCGCGCTCACGGTGATCGTTTCATGGTCGGCGGCGGTGGCGTCGAAGTAGGTGGGGAATTTCTTCTTCATGCCGATGGGCGAGCAACCGCCTCGGATGTAGCCCGTCAGACCCAAGAGATCCTTGACGTGTACCATCTCGATCCTCTTGTTCCCCGTCAGAGCGGCGGCGGCCTTGA
>JAZRIF010000029.1:0-12533 GCA_045645165.1 Eubacteriales bacterium | reverse complement strand
TGATCTCGGCGCACTTCATCCAGGGTCTCTGCTCGAAGGGCACCACGTCGGAGAGAACCTCCACGTAGGTCTCCAGCTCGTCGGAGAACTTGCCCGACTTGTTGCCGTTCCAGAAATAGGTAACGTGACCGTACTTCTGGGTCTCGGAGATGGCGTACTGCTTAACACCGGTGTTCGCCAGGAACTCACCCATGGTATTGGTAATCTCGGGGGGATTGACCAGGTAGCGGTGAGGAATGTGGAGGTCGCCGTCGTACTCCAGCATACCGGCGTACAGCACGTTGGGAACGCGGACACGGTCGAACTTGTCGAACTCGCCCTCGGCGGCGTCAAAGGTCTTGGAGATCTCGATGGCGCGGTCGCCGCGGAAGTTGTAGAAGATCACGGAGTCGCCATCATTGATGGTACCAACGGGCTCGCCGTCCTTGGCGATGACGAAGGGAGGCAGATCCTGGTCGATGACGCCCAGCTCGGCGCGGTAGGTCTCCACGGCCTCGGCGGCAGAAGTGAACTGACGGCCCTCGCCCAGCACGTGGGTCTTCCAGCCGCGCTCTACCATGGACCAATCGGCCTCGTATCTGTCCATAGTCACCTTCATACGGCCGCCGCCGGATGCAATGGCGATGTCGAAGGACTCGTCACGCAGATCGGCGATGAAGGCCTCGAAGGGGTTGATGTACTCCAGAGCGGAGGTCTCGCCCACGTCGCGGCCGTCGATGAGGATGTGGATGCGGACGCGGTTCACGCCCTCGGCCTTGGCCTGCACCAGCATGGCCTTGAGGTGGTCGATGTGGGAGTGGACGTTACCGTCGGAGAAGAGACCCAGGAAATGGAGGGTGGAGTTGTTCTCCTTCACGCCGCCGATGAGGGTCTGCCAAGTCTCGGAGGCGAACATCTTGCCCGACTCGATGGACTGGGTGACCAGCTTGGCGCCCTGCGCGAAGACCTGACCTGCGCCGAGGGCGTTGTGACCGACCTCGGAGTTACCCATATCGTCGTCAGAGGGCAGACCAACGGCGGTGCCGTGAGCCTTGAGGGAGACCATGGGGTACTCCTTCATGATGCGGTCAAGGGTAGGAGTGTAGGCAAGGGAAACGGCGTTGCCTGCGGTGTCGGGGGCGATGCCCACGCCATCCATGACAATGGTGAGGACGGGGCCCTTCACGCCGTCAAAATTTGCGAGGTTGTTGAGCTTATTCATAACAAAAATTCCTTTCTTGGTGGAATGAATCACAATCCTTTATATTATAACCCATTTTACGGAAAATTGCAAGAGGTTTGAGGATATTTTTCGCAGAACGGCGCAAAAAAGGAGCGGCGTGAGCCGCTCCTTGGGGGTTAGGGGATGTAGTTGTAGTGGATGGTGGCGGAGGTGAGTTCGGAATTATTGGATCCGATCGCGATCGCCTGCCATTTTGCGTTCGTGCCGGTGAAGTAGACGTCAGTCAAGCTATAGCAATCATGAAATGCAAAATTCTCGATACTCGTCACGGTATCAGGAATAACCACATATTTAAGGGCACCGCAATCGGCAAAAACAGAACCATCGATGAGCGATACACCGTCGGGAATAATTATAGAATTTAAGAAGCTATCATAGAATGCAGAAAAACCAATACTCGTTACGTTTTTCCCAACAGAAACAGAAGACAATTTCCCACAATCATAAAACGCCCAATCACCAATACTTGTAACGCTATCAGGAATGGTAATGGACCTTAATCCAGATTTAGCAAACGAATATTCACCTAAAGAAGTTACACTTCCATCGTCCGGGATGATGCTGTTTTTGCATCCAATTACTAATGTTTTGCTCGCTGTTTCAATCACACAATTGTCAGTACTATGGTACTTGGTATTTCCTTTTGCAACAACGATTTCTGCCAAGTTTTCGCAATAGTTAAACAGGGAATAGTAAACTTTTGTCACACCGCTACCAATAACAACCGAGGTGAGACTCTCGCAACCGGAAAACACCTCTCCACTAAGACTCGTCACGCTGTCCGGAATGGTGATAGCAATCAAGCTATCACACTCAACGAAAGCACGGAAGCCAATGCTCGTCATGCCGTTGCCAATGGTTATGGATTCCAAACGAGAACAAAAACCAAAAGCGAATTCGTCGATGCTTGTCACACTGTCCGGGATCATCACAGAGACTAACTTCGTGCATTCGTAAAATGCAGCTTCGCCAATGCTCGTTACACTATTCGGCATATCCACTGATATCAATTGTGTACAACCCCGAAACGAATAGTCTCGAATACGGTTCACTCCATCAGGAAGAACGACAGCTATCAAATTTGTGCAACCGTAGAATGCCTCATAGCCAATGGCAGTCACCTTGTCCCCCTCCGGACTCATGGGAGGAATCAGCAATTCCGTGTCGGTACAACTACCGATGCCGCTGACGTAGCAGGTGCCGTCGCCGTTGGAGACGAAGGTCAGGCCTTCGGAATACCGGATCTTTCCGTAGTTGTAGTGGATGGTGGCGGAAAACAAGGGAGCGTTGCCGCTATCAATCGTGATAGACTGCCATTGCTCGTTGGTGCCGGAGTAGTAAACATCGTTGAGGCCTTTGCAAAAGAGGAACGCACCACCTCCAATGCTCGTCATACTGTCGGGGATAGTGATGCTCGTGAGGCCAGAGCAATATCCGAACGCATCACTTCCAATGCTCGTCACGCCGTCGGGGATGGTGATGCTCGTGAGGCCGTAGCACCCACGGAACGCCTCATCTCCGATGCTCGTCACACTGTCGGGGATGGTGATGCTCGTGAAGCCGTCGCACCCACTGAACGCCCCAACTCCGATGCTCGTCACGCTTCCATCGGTAGGAATTGCGCTGGTATTGCCTCCCCGAATCAAAACTTTACTTGCCGTTTCAATCAAGCAATTTCCAGCACTGTGGTATACGGAATTTCCATTCTGAACAGTGATGCTCGTGAGGCGATAGCAATCTCCGAACGCATGTTCTCCAATGCTCGTCACGCTGTCGGGAATCTCGATGGAGGTCAAGCCGGAGCAATCGGAGAACGCCTCATTGCCAATGCTCGTCACACCGTCGGGGATAGTAATACTCTCAAGGGCGTCGCAACGGAAGAACGCACCATCGCCAATGCTCGTCACGCTGTCTCCGATGGTGATGTTCGTGAGTCTGCGGCAAATGTAGAACGCACAATCCCCGATGCTCGTCACGCTGTCACCGATGGTGATGCTCGTGAGGCCATAGCAATCTCCGAACGCATGTTCTCCAATGCTCGTCACGCTGTCGGGGATGACGATAGAAGTCAGCCCCGTGCAGTTTATGAACGCCAAACTGCCAATACGTGTCACTCTATCCCCCGCCGGGCTCACCGGAGGAATCAGCAATTCCGTGTCGGTACAACTACCGATGCCGCTGACGTAGCAGGTGCCGTCGCCGTTGGAGACGAAGGTCAGGCCTTCGGAATACTGGATCTTTCCGTAGTTGTAGTGGATGGTGGCCGAGTTAAGCACAGAGTTTCCATTCTGTCTTGAAATACTCTTCCACTCCGCTTCGCTACCGGAATAGTAAACATCGGTCAAGCCAGTACAACTCTTGAATGCATTATAGCCAATGCTCGTCACACTGTCAGGAATCACAACGGAGGCCAAGCCGGTACAGCCGGAGAACAGTTCATTGCCGATACCCGTCATGCCGTTGGGAATGTTGGCAGAGATCAAGCCGGAGCATTTGTAAAAAGCGCGAGTGTCGATGCTCGTCACACTGTCGGGGAGGACAACAGAAGCCAAGCCCGTGCAACCGTAGAATGCCTCTTTACCAATACTCGTTACACTGTCAGGAATGTTGATGGAGGTCAAGCCGGTACATCCGTAGAACACAGCCCAACCGATATCCGTTACACCATAAGGAATATTTACAGAGGTTAAGCTCGCGCAATCGTGGAACGCCCAGTTGCCAATGCTTGTCACATTGTCGGGAATATCCAGTGCAATCAAACCTGTACAACCGTAGAACGCCGAATTACCGATGCTTGTTACACCGCTACCGATCTGAACCGAAGCCAAGTTGCTATAGCCCTTCAGAGCATTGTCAGCGATGGCGGTCACGCCGTCGCCAATGGTGAGCGAGGTCAGATTCTCGCAACCGGTGAGGGCGCTCCAATCAAAATCGGTTACGTTGTCCGGAATCTCAAAAGAAGTCAGACCGGTACAGCCATAGAACGCATTGGATTCAATGCTGGTCACACCGCTTCCAATGGTGACAGAGGTCAAGCCGGTGCAGCTATGGAACGCATTGTCTTTCAGGATAGTCACACTGTCGGGGATGACAACCGAGGTCAGACCGGTACAGCGCAGGAAGGCATTAATGGCAATGGTCGTCAGGCTATCCGGCAGATCCACCGAGGTCAATGCGGTGCAATCGCTGAATGCAGACCATTCGATACTTTCCACGCGATTTCCAATGGTGACAGATGCCAGGTTGGAACAGCCCTTAAAGGTAGCACTGGGAATACTGGTCAAGCCGTTGCCAATGACAGCCGACGTAAGGCCGGTACATTCGCTGAACACCCAGGCTTCCAGATTGGTTACGCTGTCGGGGATAACGATAGAAGTCAACCCCGTGCAGTTCATGAACGCCGAACTGCCAATACTTGTCACAGTGTCGGGAATGACAACCGAAGTCAACTCGGAACGATTTTGGAATGCATTACGGGAAATCCCCGTAACGGTATCCCCCTTCGGGCTCACCGGAGGAATCCGCAGCTCCGTATCGGTACAAGACCCCATACCAGCGACGTTGCAGGTGCCATCATAGTTGGAAGAAAAGAACAGGCCTTGAGAATATTTCGTCAAATCCGCATAGTTATAATGAACCGTATACTCTCCGGTATCCCGATCCCAATTGCTTCCCTTTTGGATGGCGTTCCATTCTTCTTCGGTGCCGGTAAAGTAGATGTCGGTCAGGGCAGAGCAGTAAACGAATGCCCACTCGCCAATGTCGATCATACTGTTGGGAAGAACGATGGAGGCCAGGCTCGAGCACTTTCTAAACGCATATTCACCAATGTGAGCGACGCCGTCACCGATCACAACAGAGGTCAGGGCGGTGCAATCAACGAACGCGTAATCTGCTATGCCCGCGGTGCCTGCACGCAAAATTGCTTCAACGGTCGTAGTGTCACAATCCACCACCCATGTATCTACGTAGTGGACTCCGTTTTCCTTGACGATCAGATTCTCGCAGTTCGAGAAAGCTTTCTCGCCCACACTCGTCACGCTGCCGGGAATGGACACATTGGTCAGGGCAGTACACCCTGCGAACGCCTCGTCGGCAATACTTGTGACACTGTCGGGGATCACAGCGGAGGTCAGCGCCCGACAAACGTAGAAGGTTCTATAGCCAATTTCGGTCACACCATAGGGAATATGAACCGCAGTCAGCTTGGAGCATCCGACAAACGCCTCAGTGCCTATATATCTCAGGCTGTCGGGCATATCAATGGAAACCATGGATGTGCAGTTTTCAAAGGCGTTGTTCGCAATACCCACGGTGCCGTCCCGCAGAATGACATCGGTCACCTTGCTCTGGTAGGTCACGACCCAGTTATCTACATAACCACCCCCGTTGTCCATGACGATCAGATTGTCACAGCCTCGGAAGGCCTCCTCGCCGATGCTCGTCACGCTGTCGGGAATATCGAGAGAGGTCAGAGCGCTACAATCGCGGAAGGCGCGCTCACCGATTTTGGTTACACTGTCGCCCATTGTCACGGTGGTCAAAGCAGAGCATCCGGCAAAAGCAGATTTGTCAATCACCGTCACACTGTCGGGGATAATGGCAGAACTCAGACTCTTACAGCCGGAAAAGGCCTCACTGTTGATATGGGTCACTCCGTTGCTGATGAAAACCGAGGTCAGATTTTCACAATTCATAAACGCGCGAAGAGCAATCTCCGTAACCGTATCCCCCTCGGGGCTCACGGGCGGGATCACCACATCCGAATCGGTACAAGTACCAATGCCGACGACGGAACAGGTACCGTTCCTGTTCGAGCGATATTCCAAACCTTCGGAATACTTTACAGGCTCGGTCTCGGTTTCCGGCTCCGCAGTAGTCTCGGGTTCCACGGTAGTTGCAGGATCCACCGTAATTTCGGGTTCCACGGTAGTTTCGGGATCCACCGTAATTTCGGGTTCCACGGTGATTTCAGGCTCCACGGTAGTCTCGGGCTCCACGGTAGTCTCGGGCTCCATGGTAGTCTCGACCGCCTCGGTCTTCTTCTCAGGTCGAGGCCGTCTGGTTTCTTCTTCCTGACCGAAGGGCAGCTCGATCAGATCGCTTCGGAATACGAACCATACCAGTCCTCCGAGCAACAGGCAAATGAACAAAAACGCGAGAAATTTCTTCATGATATCCTCCAATGCGTTCCATTGATGGTGTAATTATATCACAAAATCGCATTCGTTTCATGAACAATCTATTACAAAACATGGATTTATTTGTAACTTCCCTGGCAATTACACCTTTTCTTCCCAAAAAGAAAGCACCGCCCTACGGCGGTGCTCCCTACATATATTGCTTCTATTACTTTTTCTTCAACTTCCCTACGACACGGCCGCAGCAGGAGACGTCCTCGAAATCTTTGAGACGGATCGGCGGATATTTGGAATTCAGGGAGATCAGATGATCCCCGCCGTATTTCTTGAAGTAGCCCGAGCCGTCCAGCACGAAGATGCCCAGCTCGCCCTCCTCCACGGTGTCAGCAGACTGAATCAGCAGAATGTCACCCGAGTGGTACTTGGGCTCCATACTGTCTCCGTTAATGCGGAGGGCGTAGTCCGCCTCGGCGGTACGGGGATCGTCGGGAATGACGATGTCCTCAATGCGAGTGGAGTCGGCCAGGAATTCACCCACACCGGCGGATACCGGCATATCGTAGAGGCCGATGCTCCGACGGCGAAGCCCTGCGGGCAGGTCGGTCGAGCGAGTCAGGAAGGACTTCGGCACGGCAGGGGTCTCGGCCTTAGCCGATGCCACGGATTCCTCGTCGGTAGCGGTCTCCCCGCCTCCGCGAATGATATCTGCGGCGGTCAGGGCGGCAGGGGTCAGCGCCGCAGGCACGGCTACAGGTGCGGCCGCGGTCTCCTCCGCTTCGACAACTTCATCGGGACGGCGCAGACGGGCGCCGCCGCGACGGGCGGTACGGCGAGCCACGTCGTGGAGCTTGATGGTCTCCTCGTCGGCCTGTCTCTCGGTGCGGGCCCGCTCCATGTCCATGACTGCCAGGGTAAGCGCCTGCCCGTAGCTGTCCAGCTCGCGGTAGGTCTCCACCAAGGTCATCTCGGCGGGCTCCAGGGTATAGTTATTGGTGTTCTCAGGCACACCGGTAATGAGCCAATCCAGGGAACAATCCAGGGCGCGGCTGATGGCCACGATGTTGGAGAGCTTGGGAGAATCGCTGATACCCGCCAGGAGCTTAGCCAGGGTGCCCAGCGGAATCCCCGTCATCTCCGACAGCTTGTCGTTGGTGATCTTACGGCTGCTTTTCAGTTTTTTGATCCGTTCCAGAT
Organism: Eubacteriales bacterium; assembly: GCA_045645165.1. GTDB lineage: Bacteria > Bacillota > Clostridia > Oscillospirales > CAG-272 > CAMEON01. The sequence continues at coordinate 4,976 of JAZRIF010000029.1, read as the reverse complement.
AGGTTTCCTGCTCCATGACGCCCTCCACCGCCGCAGAATCGCGACGTTTCTTTGTTTGGAATTATTATACCACACATTCCGAAATTTGTAAAGAGGTTTTTGAAAATATTTTCTCGTTTCGGATAAATTTTTCCGAAATTTATCCATTATCCTGCAAAAGCTCATCCAGAACCGTCGCCAAAGGCTCGATCATCCGGCGGCTTTCGTCGTAGGTGTTCCCCGCCGAGCCTGCTTCCACGGTCAGCACACACACATTGGTAAGGTCGGGAATCAGTCCTTCGGCGCTCTTGACCCACACGGGACGGCTGAGGGTTGGCTCCTGCTCCCACAATCCCTGCCGCAAAGCCAGCGCCACCGCCAGATCCCGTTCCACAGACACGCCATTCCGTCCGCCGTTTACCGAAATACGGGTCTGGGCGCAAGGCTCGCCTCCGAAGTTCCCCGTGGTCCGCAGAACGCCGCCATCCGGAGTCAGCTCAGCCGAACGGCGGATATTCAGCACAAGACCGATATCGGGGTAGAGTCGGCAGTAATAGCGGATCATGGTCTCGGTTCGATCGTAGATCTCCGCCGCCGTATCCTCGTCGGATACCGCGATCCGCAAGTGAATCACCGTCACCCCACGATCCCGCAGAGCACGGGTCAGGGCAGCCCCCAAGGCCACCGTACCGTTTGTGGCGTTGGGTGTGTCCGTCACCGCCAGTCCCCCTCCCGCCGGATCGTACCAGGCGCTACCGTCGCCGTACCCCTCGTAGGGATGGGTATTGACGATCAACACGGTAGGAGGCACATCCGTCCCCCACAGCCATCCGGAGGGCAGATGTGCCGGAATATCCTCGGTGTTTCCAACAACGTATCCCGCACCGCGCTCCTGCTCGCTCATATCCAACGACACGATGGGATAGCATCCGTCGGGAACGGGTGGGGCAGTTTCCTCCACAGGATCATCCGTTTCCGTCGATGGCTCGCTCTCCCCCTCCGTTTCGTTGGGTATCGTCGAAAGCGGTGGCATATCCGTTTCGGGATCCATCGGCTCGGTGACCGACTCCGTCGAAGTGTTCGTCGATATCCAATCGGGATCAGTTTCGGGCACAGATACCCATCCTCCCTCGGTATCCATCGGAGGCCCGAAAGGGTTTGTCTCGGTATCCCGATCCGCCTCGGTGTCCGTCTCCGCTGCTCCGAGACTATGGGTCGGAGGCAGTCCTCCGCTGAGCAGCCCCTGCCCCAGGGCTTGCCCGATTCCTCCCGACAAATAGGTGCCGTCCGAGGCCGTATACGCCATGCGAACGGCAGGAATCAACACCGCTCCTAACCCCACCGTCAACAGAAGGCAGATAAGACTCATCCGCAGGTTTCCATGCCGTCGCGGTGCAGAAGACGGGGGTGATGGCGAAAACTCCACGTCAGGCGAAGCGGAGTGGAACAATGGTTCTGACGGAACCGCCACACGGCGGTCGGTATGTACCTTCTCAGGGAGGAGGGATGACGAGGTTTCATGCATAACACAGTACTCCTTTATCTTGAACTTCATTTATTATATATGCCGGAGAAAAAGGGAATAGACGCATCTATTCCCCCACCCCGAAAGCAATATCCAAAGCTTTGGCCAGCAGGCGGCAGGTCAGCTCCACCATTTCGTCACAGTCCCGCGGAGAAACAATGAAGCTCCGTCCGCTTTCCAACACCGCCCTCAGCGTGTCGGGGAGCGCCTCCCCCGTCATGCCTGCTTTTTCCAGCGCATCCCAGACCAGCGTGGAGGAATCCACTACGGTCGGCACCCCCAGCCCCATCACAGGGCATCCCATCGTTTCTTTGGTGATGGCCATGCGGTGATTCCCGATCCCCGCCCCGGGTGAGATTCCGCCGTCTGAGAGCTGGATCGTGGAAGATAGCCGTTCACAGCTCCGTGCGGCCAGCGCATCCACTGCCACCAGCAGATGCGGGTGCAACCGATCTGCAGCGCATTTTACCAGCTCCCCCGACTCCACTCCCGTCTGCCCCAACACCCCGGGGGACAGGGCCGCCAGCTCACAGCAGCCCAGCGCCCGATAAAGCGCCTCGTCGTAGGTCTTCAGGTGGCGGGTCACCGTAAGCCGCCGCACCGTCCCCGGTCCGATGGCGTCGGGGGTCATGTGGGCGTTCCCCAACCCCACCACCAGCACGCGGCAAGAGGGCGCTATCGCTTTCCCCAGCATCCGTTCCGCCATGTACCGAAGCTCTCCTGCCAACAGGCGAGACAATTCGGGCAGATCTTCCGCGCGAGTCGTAATTCTCCCGCAGGCTATCGTGACCGAGGACGTCCCGTCGGTCTCTCTGCGGCGGGTGACCGTCACGGGTTGCAAACCGATATCCACAGTCTGCTCCGACGAGGATGCACAGGGCGCATCCGACTCACAGGCAAGATCCGTCCTCGGACAGGTTTCCGCCCTCTGTTCCTGCCAAACCGAACTCAAATACGGCATGTCTACCTCCCGTTTCTGCGTTGTTTCGGGAATCCACTCGGTATCCCTTCATGTATAGGATTCCGTAAAAGTACCAAAGTATACGCAGAGCCTCACTCTCTTGGGTATAGGTGGTCAAAATGCACAGTTTTTCACCCTTGTTGTTGTGCAACCGTCCAAAACTGAAAAATATGCTCATTTGCTTATTGATTCATAAGAGATTGTATGATATAATAGTGTGAGAAAACTGTATAGGTGTCCCTGTTCACGCAAGGGCACTGCATTACACAAGGAGGAGAAACCGAACCATGATGAAGCGTATCTTTGCGTTGCTTCTTTGTGCCGCCACCCTTCTTTCCTGCCTGGCCTTCGTTGGTTGCGACAACGAGGAGAAGGAAGAGGATAAGGGTCAGTACATTACCACCTACCTGACCGACAACGTCTATGACCTAGACCCCGCCAAGGCCTATACCAACGAGGCTCTTGCCAATGTTGTCAGCCTGATGTTCGACACCCTGTTTAAGCTGGATGAGAACGGTAAGGTCAAAAAATCCCTCGTAGAAGAATATGTCATCGAGGAAAATGAGGCCGCCGGTGAATATACCATGAAGTTGTACCTGAAGGACACCAACTGGTCCGACGGTACCGCCGTATCCGCCAATGACATCGTGTATGCCTGGAAGCGTCTGCTCGAGGTCGATGCCAACTATGAGGCCGCATCCCTTCTGTTCGACATCAAGAATGCCCGCGCCGCTAAGGAAGGCGATGCCTCCATCGACGACGTCGGTATTTACCCCGCTGAGCAGCAGATGCTGGAGATTAACTTCGAGGGCAAGATCGACTACGATCAGTTCCTTCTGAACCTGACCAGCCTGGCTCTGGCTCCTCTGCGCGACGATATCGTGTCCAAGGGTGATGACTGGGCCAAGAAGCCCGGTACCATGGTGTGCAGCGGCCCCTTCAAGCTGGGTCGTGTCAACATGAAGACCTCCGAAGATACGAAGTTCTTCGACGCTCTCCACAAGTACAAGGATCCCAACGGCTTCGATAAGGTAGGCGACGAGTTCTGGCAGCAGACCATCACCGACTTTATGCTGGAGCGCAACATTTACTACTACCGCGATTACGAAGAGGATCGTCTGATGAAGTCGGTCACTCCCTACAAGATCTGCGTAGACTGCTCTCTCACCCCCGAGCAGCTCGAGGCTATGTACGAGACCGGCATGGTCATGTACATCAGCGACATTCCCCTGGCTCTCCGTAAGGACAGCTCCATCGCAACGGATGCTGTTGTAGCCGAGAAGTCCATGTCTACCAACTCCATCTACCTCAACCAGAATGCCATCGTTGACAACGGCACCGAGGAGGGCGCAAAGCTCTTCGCCGACGCCAAGGTTCGTCAGGCTCTGTCCCTGGCCATTGACCGTGCCGCTATCGTGGATGCTGTGGTATACGCGCAGGTTGCTACCGGTTTGGTTCCCACGGGCGTGTTCGAGGCAGGCAACCGCAAGACCATGTTCCGTGATGCTTGCACCACTTCCTACGACACCCTGAAAACCGATGCCGCCAAGGCTGCCAGCCTCCTGTCCGAGGCAGGCATCAAGCCCGCCCAGTACACCTTCGAGCTGACCGTAGCTGCTTACGACGAGGTTCACTGTGCTATCGCTGATATCATCGTTGAGAACTGGAAGGCTCTGGGCTTCAACGTCTCCGCCAAGAAGATCGGTACCATCAAGAACAACGACTACTACAAGTACACCGACTCCACTCCCGAGGACATCTGCGACGATCTGTACGCAGAGGAGCTCCGCGCAGGCACTTTCGAAGCCATCATCTTCGACTACGTTGCTTTCTCCGCTGATCCCTTCTCGGTTCTGTCCTCCTTCGCTAAGCCTTTCTCGGGCCGTGGCATGGACATGTCCGATCCTGACAACTATCTGCTGACCCCCCACATCTCCGGTTACGACAGCGAGGAGTACAACACCCTCATGGAGGAGATCTTCGCAGAGAAGATCATCGCCAACCGCGCTGAGAGCCTCCGCAAGGCTGAGGGCATCCTGATGAACGATATGCCCATCATTCCCGTGGTGTTCAACCAGAGCGCTACCGTGACCAATTCCAAGTTGAAGGGCGAGACTGTTGACTACTACAACGTCATGCAGTTCAAGAAGGCCAAGATCGGTTCCTACAACAAGTATCTGGAAGCCGGTAAGGAGTACATCAACGCTAACTTCTCTGAGCTGAAGTTCACCGAGTGCAACGAGTGTGCTTACAAGGAGTTCGACCTCTTCAAGACCGCAAACACCATCTACTCCCAGTACTACCTGGACGAGAAGGAAGCTTCCAAGCCTTCCGCCGACAAAAAGTAAAAAAATCCTCAATCCCCTGCTTTGAACTGCCCCAAATTGTACGGACAGTACAAAAAGCCCCATGAGGGTAGGATATTTAACAATTAGGCAACGAACTGACATCGCTTTTCGAGTGGTGTCAGTTTTGTTTTGAGTTGGATACGTTCATGATTGTAGAAGTGGA
>JAZRIF010000028.1:0-2244 GCA_045645165.1 Eubacteriales bacterium | reverse complement strand
TACTAAGTTGTCTTCCTAAGACCGCTTGGCCTCCGACTTGCTTTTTGATCTCGTCCCGGAGCTTGGCCGCCTGCTCTAACTCCAGCTCCCGGGCCGCCTGCTGCATCTGCTCTTTGAGGATCTCGATGCGGGCCGCCTTTTCCTGCTCCGACCAGGCGGTCTCCCCCGCCTCCGCCTTGTGGCTGATGCCCAGGAGGGCGGAGACCTCCTTGCGGATGGTCCGAGGGGTGATGCCGTGCTCGGCGTTGAAGGCCATCTGCTTCTTCCGGCGGCGCTCGGTCTCGTCCATGGCCCGCTGCATGGAGGGGGTGATGGTGTCCGCGTACAGGAGCACCCGGGCCTCGGCGTTCCGGGCGGCCCGGCCGATGGTCTGGATGAGGGAGGTCTCGGACCGGAGGAAGCCCTCCTTGTCCGCGTCCAGAATGGCCACCAGGCCCACCTCGGGCAAATCGAGGCCCTCGCGGAGGAGGTTGATGCCCACCAGCACGTCGAATACGCCCAGGCGGAGGTCGCGGATGATCTGCATGCGCTCCATGGTGTCCACGTCGTGGTGGAGGTAGCGCACGCGGATGCCGTTGTTATCCAAGTAGTCGGTCAGATCCTCGGCCATCTTCTTGGTGAGGGTGGTGACCAGCACACGCTCGCCCTTCACGGTACGGGCGCGGATCTCGCCCATGAGGTCATCCACCTGCCCCTCAATGGGACGGACGTGGACGATGGGATCGAGAAGTCCCGTGGGGCGGATGATCTGCTCTACGGTGTGTTCGGTATGCTCCAGCTCGTACTTACCGGGGGTGGCGGAGACGAAGATGGTCTGTCCCATGCGCTCCTCGAACTCCTCGAAATACAGGGGGCGATTGTCGTAGGCCGAGGGGAGGCGGAAGCCGTAGTCGATGAGGTTCTTTTTTCGCGCTGTGTCGCCGCCGCTCATGCCTCCCACCTGGGGAACCGTGACGTGGGACTCGTCAATGAACAGAAGGTAATCGTCGGGGAAGTAGTTGAGCAGGGTGTAGGGGGTGGCGCCCGGCTCACGGCCCGTCAGGATGCGGGAGTAGTTCTCCACGCCTGAGCAGAAGCCTACTTCGCGGAGCATTTCGATGTCGTATTTCACTCGCTCCTCGATGCGCTGGGCTTCGATGAGCTTGTTTTCGGATTTGAAATACTCCACCCGCTCCTCCATCTCCCGCCAGATTTCCCCCAGAGCCGCTTCTTTCTTTTCATCGGACACGGCGTAGTGGGTGGCGGGGTAGACGGCGGCGTAGGACAGGAGGCGGATCAGCTCCCCCGTGACGATGTTGATCTCGGAGAGGCGGTCGATCTCCTCGTCGAAGAACTCCACCCGCAGAGCCGTCTCGCTCTGGTTGGCGGGGATGATCTCCACGGTGTCGCCGCGTACGCGAAAGCTGTCGCGGACGAGGTTCATGTCGTTTCTCGTGTAGCTGTTGAACACCAGCTTGCGGATGAGCTCCTCTCGGCTCATGATCATGCCGGGGCGGAGGGGAATGACCAGATCCTTGTACTCCGAGGGGTCACCGAGGGAGTAGATGCAGGAGACGGATGCCACGATGATGACGTCTCTGCGCTCAAAGAGAGCCGAGGTGGCCGAGTGGCGCAGTCGGTCGATCTCGTCGTTGATGAGGGCGTCCTTCTCGATATACATATCCTTGCCGGGGATGTAGGCCTCGGGTTGGTAGTAGTCGTAGTAGGAGACGAAATACTCCACCGCCGCGTCAGGGAAGAAGGCGCGGAATTCCGAGCAGAGCTGGGCGGCAAGGGTCTTGTTGGGCTCCAGAATGAGGGTAGGGCGGTTCATGCGGGCGATGACGTTGGCCATGGTAAAGGTCTTACCCGAGCCCGTGACGCCCAGAAGGGTCTGCATTTTGTCCCCTCGGTTGAGGCCGTCCACAAGGCCTTGGATGGCGGTGGGCTGGTCTCCCGTGGGGGTGTAGTCGCTTACGAGTTTAAAAGTATCCATATTGATCCTATTGTTTTGTGTGGTGGGTATATCTATTCATCTTATTATAGCACGGATTGGCGGGTTATGCAAGGGGATTTGGAAAAAAAGTGTTTCTGTTTGAGTAGAATTCAAATTGGGGTTTATGGGGGAGTTCTTTCTTTGTACTTTTCTTTCCATGTCGAAAGAAAAGTACCAAAAGAATCGCCACTTAAGGGAGTCACCCACGGTGCCCCCCTTAAGAAACCCACCACCTAAGTCGCGCACACATTTTGCTTTTCGCAAAATGT
>JAZRIF010000027.1:0-4428 GCA_045645165.1 Eubacteriales bacterium | reverse complement strand
CCTTACGTCCTGGAGTGCGGCGTATCCGCCGTCCCCGACGAGGTGCGCGGTCAGGTGGTCAAGGCCTCCATTGTCCTCGTTAAGGGTACCGAGCCTACCGAGGAACTCAAGAAGGAGATCCAGAATTACGTCAAGAAGAATACCGCCCCCTACAAGTATCCCAGAATCGTGGTATTCCGCGACGAGCTGCCCAAGACCATCAGCGGTAAAATCCAGCGCAACAAGCTGTGATTCTGTGAAATACTACAAAAAATTACTTGCTGTGACAGGAAATTTTGCGTGGTTTTACCCAAACAAAAGAATTGACAAACAAGCAGAGTTGTGATATAATTATCTGTATCAAAAGGCATTGACGGAGAGGATTCCCCGACACGGTTTTCAGAGAGATGACGGGTGGTGAAAGTCATCAACACGGTCGCGGTATTTGTAGCTCCTGAGCCGGACGGAAGAGCGCCTTCATTCCTTTCAGGTCTGAAGACAGGTAGAACCGCCCCGCACGACTGCGTTAGTGTCAGCGGGTTTTGCGACCCGGTAAAGTGGCGGAAGTTTTCCGCAATTTGAGTGGTACCGCGGGTGCTGTATAATGAATTTATGCGCACTCGTCTCAAAGTCATCACACTTTGGGACGGGTGCGCTTGCTTATTTTTCCCGCAGCGATACCCGAGAAAGGAATTTACACATGGATCAGACGAATAAGACGATGGAAGCCTCCTCCATGTCGGGACTCGATTTCAAGATTAAGGAGATGGCGGGTCGTATCCGCGCCCTCCGCGAGATCGAGGGTCTGGAGCCTGCCCAGATGGCAGCCAAGACCGGTATTTCCACCGAGGAATATATCCGTTGTGAGAGCGGTGAGAGCGACCTCAACTTCGCATTCATTTACCGCTGTGCGCTGGCGCTCAACGTCAACGTCACCGAAATCATCGAGGGCTACAGCCCCAAGCTGAAGTCCTATACCGTCACCCGCGCTGGCGCGGGGCAGGAGATCGCCAAGGCCCACGGCATGGTCTACTACAACATGGCCTACGCCTTCCAGAACCGTATCGCCGAGCCCCTGTTCGTGCGCTCTGCCTACTCCGAGGAGGCACAGCACAAGGATATCGAGTTGACCACCCACGCGGGTCAGGAGCTGGATATCGTCATTGAGGGTAAGCTCATGGTGCAGGTGGGCGAGCACACCGAGGTGCTGAGCGCCGGCGACACCATCTACTACGACTCCGACACTCCTCACGGTATGATCGCCGTGGGCGGTCAGGACTGCGTGTTCTACGCCATCGTGTTGAACCCCACGGGCGAGCCCATCCCCGAGTTGGCTCCCGCCGAGGCCGTTCCCGTCGCCAAGAAGGAGACTGCCGTCCGTCGTGACGAGCGCAACGACCGCATCTGGCGCAAGTTCATCGACGTCACCGAGAACGCGCTGGGTACGCCTACCGCCATCAACTTCAAGAATACCGACAAGTTCAACTTCGCATTTGATCTGGTGGACGCGCTGGCTGACAAGGATCCCGAAAAGCTGGCCATGCTCCACATTTCCAAGGATCACACCGAGCGCCGCTTTACCTTCAAGGATATGAAGCGCGCCTCCGCCCAGTGCGCCAACTACTTCAAGTCCCTGGGCATCAAGAAGGGCGATCGCGTCATGCTGGTGCTGAAGCGCCACTACCAGTTCTGGTTCGCCATGCTGGGTCTGAATAAGCTGGGTGCCATCGCCATCCCCGCCACCAACCAGCTCCAGGAGCATGATTTCGAGTATCGCTTCAATTCCGCAGGCGTTTCGGCCATCCTCTGCACCGCTGACGGCGACACCGCCCATCAGGTGGATCTGGCCGCCGAAAATGCTCCCACCCTCAAGCACAAGATCATCGTGAACGGTGAGCGTGAGGGCTGGCGCACCTTCGACGAGGAGTACACCCTGTATTCCTCCCACTACAACCGCACCGAGGATTCTCCCTGCGGCGACGATCTGCTCCTTATGTTCTTCACCTCGGGTACCTCGGGCTACCCCAAGATCGCGGCTCACAACCACAAGTACCCCCTGGGTCACTTCCATACCGCCCGCTACTGGCATAACGTGGAGCCCGACGGTCTGCACCTGACTATTTCGGATACGGGCTGGGCGAAGTCCATGTGGGGTAAGCTCTACGGCCAGTGGCTCTGCGAGGCGGCAACCTTCGTCTACGACTTCGATCGCTTCGATGCCGCCGACATCCTGCCCATGTTCGCAAAGCACCAAATCACGACCTTCTGCGCTCCCCCCACCATGCTCCGCATGATGGTCAAGGAGGATATTTCCAAGTACGACCTCTCCTCGGTGCGCCACATGACCACCGCAGGCGAGGCGCTCAACCCCGAGGTCTACCGTCAATTCGAGAAGGCCACGGGACTCCAGATTCTGGAGGGCTTCGGTCAGTCCGAGTCCACCATGATCATCGGTAACCTGACGGGCGCCCCCCACAAGATCGGTTCTATGGGTAAGCCCGCTCCTATCTACGACGTAGAGCTCATGGACGCCGACGGCAAGCCCGTCCCCGCGGGTGAAACCGGTGAGATCTGCATCCGTGTCGCCGACGGCGCACCCTGCGGTCTGTTTACCGGCTACTACAACTCTCCCGAGAAGACCGCCGAGGTCTGGTACGACGGCTACTACCACACCGGTGACACCGCGTGGAAGGACGAGGACGGCTTCTACTGGTTCGTTGGCCGCGTGGACGACGTCATCAAGTCCTCGGGCTACCGCATCGGGCCCTTTGAGATCGAGTCTGTCATCATGGAGCTCCCCTACGTGCTGGAGTGCGGCGTGTCCGCCGAGCCCGACGAGGTACGCGGCCAGGTGGTCAAGGCCTCCATCGTGCTGGTGAAGGGAACCGAACCCACCGACGAGCTCAAGAAAGAGATTCAGAAGTACGTCAAGGAGCGCACCGCGCCCTACAAGTATCCCCGTATCGTGGTCTTCCGCGACGAGCTGCCCAAGACCACCAGCGGTAAGATCAAGCGCAATATGCTTTGATCGGGGAGGCCTGTATGTATCCCCTCAAGCGTTTAACCATCCTCTGCGGTCATTACGGCAGCGGCAAGACCAACGTGGCGGTGAACATCGCTACCGAGCTGAAAAAGTCGCATGATACCGTGACTGTGGCGGATCTGGATATCGTCAACCCCTACTTCCGTACCAAGGACAGCGCGGCCTACTTTGAACAGCAGGGCATCCGCCTCATCTGCTCGGCCTACGCCAACAGTAACGTGGATATTCCAGCCCTGCCGCAGGAGATGTACGCCATCACCGACGACCGCTCCATGACCGCCGTGCTGGACATCGGCGGCGACGACCGCGGCGCGCTGGTGCTGGGACGTCTCGCCCCCAAGATCCTGGCGGAAAACGACTACGAAATGCTCATGGTCATCAACTGCTACCGTCCCCTCACGAGAGACGCCGCCTCCACCTTGGAGGTCATGGCCGAGATCGAGTACGCAGGAGGCATCCGCTTCACGGGTTTGGTGAATAACTCCAACCTGGGAGCGATGACCACCGCCGAGGACGTGCTGGCTTCCCGCGAGTACGCCGAGGAGGTCGCAAGACTCTCGGGGCTTCCCGTGGTCATGACCTCGGTGCGACAGGATCTCTACCCCGCCGTGGAAGGGAAGGTTCCCAATGCATTCCCCTTAGGGTTGCAGAAAAACAAATATTTGTGATCCTCACCGTAGGGGCGACCATTGGTCGCTCGCGGGCGAACACAGTTCGCCCCTACATTGGATTATGATCGTAATTTGCTCAACAAATAAGGAGTAAACATATGGCAAAGTGTAAACTGACATTCAAAACCGACAACTGCAAGGGCTGCGGCCTTTGCGTGGACGTCTGTCCCAAGCACGTGCTGGCACTGGCTGAGGATCAGATCAACAAGAAGGGTCACCATGCCGTGGTGGCTTTGAACATCGAGGACTGCATCGGCTGCGCCTTCTGCGCCACCATGTGCCCCGATTGCATCATCAAAGTAGAGAAAGGAGAGTGACCGACATGGCAGATAAGGTACTTATGAAGGGTAACGAGGCCATCGCAGAGGCCGCCATCATCGCAGGCTGCCGTCACTACTTCGGTTACCCCATCACCCCCCAGACCGAGATCGCGGCCTACATGGCCAAGCGGCTGCCCAAGATCGGCGGCGTGTTCCTCCAGGCCGAGCCCGAGGTTGCCGCCATCAACATGGTCTACGGCGTGGCCGCCACCGGCACCCGTGTCATGACCTCCTCCTCCTCCCCCGGAATCTCCCTCAAGAGCGAGGGCCTGTCCTATCTCGCCGGTGCTGACCTGCCCTCTCTGGTGGTCAACGTCCAGCGCGGCGGCCCCGGTCTCGGCGGTATCCAGCCCTCCCAGGCTGACTATTTCCAGGCTACCAAGGGCGGCGGTCACGGTGACTTCCACATGATCGT
>JAZRIF010000026.1:0-21408 GCA_045645165.1 Eubacteriales bacterium | reverse complement strand
CCCACCTGTACCGATACAGGTATCAGAACCGGCGATTGCATGTATTGTGGAGCCCTTCAAGAGGAGACCATAGAGGCAACAGGTCACACCGAAGTAATCGACCCCGCTGTAGCCCCCACTTGTACCGAAACCGGTCTGACCGAGGGCAAGCATTGCTCGGTCTGTGATGCTGTGCTGGTAGCACAGGAAATCGTCGCCGCCTTGGGTCACACCGAAGTCATTGACTCTGCTGTAGCCCCCACCTGTACCGAAACAGGCCTGACCGAGGGCAAGCATTGCTCGGTCTGTAATGCTCTGCTGGTGGCGCAGGAGACCGTCGCCGCCTTGGGTCACACCGAAGTCATCGACCCCGCGGTAGCCCCCACCTGTACCGAAACCGGCCTCACCGAAGGCAAGCATTGCTCGGCCTGTGATGCTGTGCTGGTGGCACAGGAAACTGTCGCCGCCTTGGGTCACACCGAAGTCATCGACCCCGCTGTAGCACCCACCTGCACCGAAACAGGTCTGACCGAAGGCAAGCATTGCTCCGTCTGCGATGCCGTGCTGGTGGAACCGAATGTTGTTCCTGCCACAGGGCATCAGTATGCCAACGGATTCTGCATATATTGTGCATCCCCCAAGACCTACTTCAATCAGTGGACGACCTATTCGTCCCCCACGAGTAATGGAGAGCAACCCACCCCCGGATACGAATATACGCCCGATGGATTCCACATGATCTCGGCGGATTTCACCAATAACCACCCCTACGGCACGATTCAATCCAAAGAATCCTTCAACATTAAAGAAGGCATGTATCTGGAGCTTCGCGTAGATGATTTCTCTTACGACGGCGGCTTTGGGGCTGATCATTGGATTTCCTTCCATATCTGGGACAGCCAGAACATTTCACCCGGCAGTACCCAATACGGTCAGGGCTGGATCGGTCTGATCCGTACGACCCACCTTTTCAGCGTAAAATCTGGCACGACTTTCAGCTATATGCAGAATAACGGACAGGTCATCACGCCTCAAATTGATGAGAACGGAGACAGAATCTATACTTTGGAGGTTCGATACACCAATTCCGGGTACGTGATTCTGGTATGCGGAACGAAGATCGCCGGGGCCGATATTATCAGTGCCCATTTGAACAACCTGAACCCCAACGGCGAGTTCTACATCGGCGTTACCTTCCATTCCGGAGTCCAGAATGGTGTCTGCGACGCCACCATTCTGAAATTCGGCAACACCAAAGAAAACGCTACCGTGCCGCAGGGTGACGAGGCAGTTCCCCCCAAGGGACCCCAGCTTCACATCCACACCCAGGAAACTTTCCCCGGCATGGCTCCCACCTGTACGGAGGACGGTTATACCCAATGGATCATCTGCTCCTCTTGCGGAGAAACATTAGAGGAGCAGCAAATCATCCCCGCCACGGGACACAGTGAGGTACGCATTCCCGGCATCGAACCCACCCAAACTGAAGACGGCCTGACCGAAGGTGTGGAATGTTCTACCTGCGGCGAGATCCTGGTGCCTCAGGAGATCATTCCTGCCCTCGGCAGCGGCGAAGATAGCGGCAACGACGAGCCACCCCAAGTGGACGTCTGGGACGGCTCCATCGCTACGGGCTTCGCCGGAGGAAACGGCACCGCGAATGATCCTTACCTGATTTCCTCGGGTGCCCAACTGGCATTTTTGGCTCAGGAAATCAATGGAAATAATGATAATATCTACTACAAAAAGTACTATAAGCTTATCTGTTCCATCGATTTGAACGGTCTGGAATGGCAGCCCATCGGAAGCTATTATAACAGCAGCGGATCAAGCTCGACAAGTCGGATCTTCCAAGGCCACTTCGACGGAAACGGGCATATCATATCCAATTTACGGATCACGGCCCCCCAGCACAACTATTCCATTTACTTTGGACTGTTTGGCAAGGTGGAAAACGGTATCATTGAAAATCTCAGCATAACCGACTTTGAGATAACCGTTACACATACAAGCGTTCTTCAGGTTGGTGGATTGATCGGATATGCCAAAAATACGGACATCTTACATTGCTCTGTGCAGGGCAACGTGATTGCCCATTCCGATTCTTCGGTCTGTACCGGTGGCCTTATCGGATCTTTCAATCAAGGAACCATCTCCCATTGCTATGCGCTGTGTGATGTGACGGCTTCGACGCAATACAATTCCATCTACATTGCCGGTCTTGTTGGGCAGCTGTCTAAAGGTACCATCCAAGACAGTTATGCTACCGGCCGTGTGGAATCAAGCTCAAACGCGGATGACTCAACCTTCGCAGGCGGACTCATAGGATGGTCGAGTTTTGGTGACGTAGCCACCTGTTATGCAACCGGATCTGTAGAGGCCATAACCTATAATCAGTATGCTACGGTATATGCCGGCGGATTTTTGGGATATGGCTCGTACGGAACCATTCAGAACTGCTATGCAACAGGCAATGCGACCGCTACAAGCCTCTATGATTCTGCGCGTGCCGGCGGTTTCATGGGATACAGTTATTGCGATGAGATCACAGCTTGCTTTGCAACGGGTGATGCGTCCGCTGCAGGCCATCCTCGTTCGTCGACCCTTGCCGGCGGATTTGCAGGAATAATCGAAGCAGAAACGATGCGACGCTGTTACCGATACGAAAACCAAACTTGTCTGATCAATGGTTCGTTTGGTGTTTCGAATATTAAAGGCTCCACCTGCACCCTGGATCAGCTCAACAACGTGGCCTTCTATACCGATACCCTCCGTTGGGATGTATCGGCATGGAATCTGACGAACCTGGACTTCGCCCTCGGCAAGTATCCCAAGCTCATATATGAGGTCATTGAAGACGATGTGCACACGCACGTCGAGGTAATCATCCCCGGTGTGGATCCCACCTGCACAGAAACAGGCCTGACTGCCGGCGGAAAGTGCTCTGTCTGCGGTGAAATCCTGGTTGAACAGGAAATCATTCCCGCTAATGGGCATATGGAACGGCTCCTATATGAGGAAGATCCCACTTGTACGGAGCCCGGCCTGACCGAAGGTAAGGTGTGTTCGATTTGCGATGAAATGATCGTCGAGCAGGAAATCATTCCTGCTTTGGGTCATACGGAAAAGAGATACTCCGGTATGGCTCCCACCTGTACGCAGAATGGTCAGACCGATCGCGTGATCTGTCTGGTCTGTTACAAGGTTCTTGCTGAACATACGCTGATTCCCGCCACGGGACACGATCAAGTATATGTCCCCGGAAGGGCTCCTACCTGTACCGAAATTGGCTTTACCGACCGCGTGATCTGCTCGGTTTGCGACAAAATTCTTACCGACCACACGGTGATTCCCGCCACGGGACACACCGAGGTACGCATCCCCGGTTTCGAACCCACCCAAACCGAAGACGGCCTGACCGAAGGTGTCCGGTGCTCGGTTTGCGGTACGATTCTGGTACATCAGGAGATCATTCCCGCCCTCGGAGGCGGTGACATCGGTGGCGACGAAAAGCCCGACGACGAGGAACCCAACGTGGACGTCTGGGACGGCTCCATCGCCACAGGCTTTGCAGGAGGCAGCGGCACCGAAGAGGATCCCTACCTGATCTCCACGGGCGCACAACTGGCATTCCTTGCAAAGGCCATCAATACCGACAGTCAGAACGAATACTATTACAAGTATTATCAGCTCACCAATTCCATCGATCTGGACGGACGCGAGTGGGAGCCCATCGGTTGCTACTGGTATACGTACTCGACCAAGCGCACCTTCCGCGGCCGCTTTGACGGTAACGGTCACGAGATTTCCAATTTCAAGATCACGTACGCTAAGTATGCAACCGATGGTGGCTACGGCGTTGATATCGGCTTGTTCGGACATATTGCCGGCGCATCCATTAAGAATCTTGGAGTCACGAATTTTGAAATTCGAATCAATCTGTCGGAAGAACTGAATGTCGGCGGTCTTGTAGGATACTCCGAAAACGGAACCATTGCCAACTGTTACGCGTCGGGTAGCATCATCGCCTCCAACTATTCCGAAATCTATGCGGGCGGTCTTGTAGGAGGCGCGGGTCCTGCTTTGGGATACGGCTTCGCCGCTACCGGCACCATCAAAAACTGTTACGCCGACGTCGATATTCAAATCACCGTGAATGATGCGGGTGAATCCGCTCCCTTTGCCGGCATCGCCAGTGCCGGTGGACTGGTCGGAAGCTTTACCCTTGCTGAACTCAGCGACTGCTACGCCACAGGTTCCGTACACGCGACCAGCTATAAATCTGCTTATGCAGGCGGCCTCGCGGGTGGATTCGGCGGCGGATTCGTTGCCAATCACACCAGTCTCCTTGCAAACTGCTATGCAACGGGCAATGTCTATGCCAAGGGCGGGTTGCTGACCTATGCCGGCGGCTTGGCAGCACTCATCTCCGAAAACGGAGTGGTTCAGAGTATCTACCGTTACGAGGGACAGATTGTAGAAATGGACGGCAACAGCGGAGCGATCTGCGAATCCGGCACGCTCTCTCCCGCCGATCAGTTCAATAGCATCGCCTTCTATACCGATACCCTCGGTTGGGACAGCGAGGTTTGGGATTTCTCCGACCTTGACTTTGCAAACGGCAAGTACCCTAAGCTCTTCGAATAATCTCTCAAACACAAACAGGGAGCCCGTCTCACGGCGGGCTCCCCATTTTTGAAAGGAAAAAGAAGATAGAAAACAGATAGTCTTGCGCGAGAAGGCTTACTCTTCCTTCTCAAAAGCGTCCTTGTCCAACCCGCAAACAGGGCAGGCAAAATCCTCGGGCAGATCCTCAAAGGCGGTGCCGGGCTCGATGCCGTTGTCGGGATCACCGACGGCGGGGTCATATTCGTAACCGCAAGGGCAAACGTATTTCATGGGAATCTCCTCCTTGTGTTGATTTTATAAAACGGGTCTTGTGAATCGCAATCAATCGCGATCCATATCGAACTCCAGGATCGCGCCGGTATCGGCGTGAATGGTGTACTCGTATTCCAGATGCTCTACGCTGTCTGCAAGATCCACGTAGAACTCTACCTCATACACGGGCATACCATCGTCCATCTCCAGCTCGGTACGCAGGTACAGCGCGTCGGTAGGCGCAACGCCCGCATGCTCAAAGGCGATGCTCTCGGCGTTCTCGTAGGTCAGCGCGACCTCACCGACGGATTTCTTATCCGATTCGCGGTTGGGTCTGCCGCTCTGCGTTTCCTGCGCGGGCGGTTCTGTCTGCGTCGTCCCGCGGGGAGACTCGCTGCGGATCAGCCGCTCGGGGTTGTTCGATTTGGTTTGGTTGTGTTCGTTTTCGATGCGATCCTCTAGCTTATCAAAGCTGTTGTCAATTTGGTTCTCCACCTCACGGGGCAACGAGACGTCGCAGGAGGCGATCACCAGCGTCAGTGTCAGAATCAGCATCAGAAGGAACGAGAGTCGAATGATCTTCATAAGATCCTCCTTTCATGGTGCTGAAAGCTTGGCGTTGGCGCTCAAGATTTCATTTCCTATTCGGTTTTCGATTAGCCGAAGTATCTCTCCAGCAGACCTGCGAAAGCCTTACCGTGGCGAGCCTCGTCGCGAGCCATCTCGTGGACGGTGTCGTGGATGGCATCCAGGTTCAGCTCCTTAGCGGCCTTAGCCAGCTCGAACTTGCCTGCGGTTGCGCCGTTCTCGGCAGCGACACGCATCTCCAGGTTCTTCTTGGTGGAGTCGGTCAGGCACTCACCCAGCAGCTCTGCGAACTTAGCGGCGTGCTCAGCCTCCTCAAAGGCGGCCTTCTCCCAGTACAGGGCGATCTCGGGGTAACCCTCGCGGGCGGCAACGCGGGACATAGCCAGGTACATACCAACCTCAGAGCACTCGCCCTCGAAGTTGGCGCGCAGGCCTTCCTTGATGTGCTCGGGAGCATCCTTAGCCACGCCGACGATGTGCTCGGCAGCCCAGGTCAGCTTGCCTTCCTTGACTTCCTCAAACTTGTCCTCGCCCTTGACCTTGCATCTGGGGCACTGCTCGGGGTAGTTCTCGCTCTCGATGATCTCACCGCAAACCTTGCATCTCCACTTTTTCATGTTGTAATTCCTCCTGAATTATAAATTTAAAATTTTATTTTTTTGAGTCTTTGACTCGAAGGGGTACATAAGAAGTTCTTACCGTATAGCGCTGATCAAGTCGTAAAGCCCGATCCTGTCGTCCACCACCATGGCCACCGTCAGCCGATCCAGCCGCTCGGTCAAGTGGTGATTCAGCTCCTCGAAGACGTGGTGCAGGCGGCAACAGTCCTTGTTGGGATTGTTGAGGCAGGCGTGAGCCTCGGACAGGCATCGATTGATCTCGATGGGGCCGTCAATGGCCTCGATCACTCGTCTGACCGTGACGGTCGCGGGATCGACGTTCAGGCTGTAGCCCCCCGTCGCGCCGCGGCTGGTCTTCACCAGCTCGGATTCCGACAACTTGTGCAGAATCTTCAGCCCGAACCGTGTGGGAACGGCCACACCCTCGGCCAGCGTCGCCGCGCCCACGGGGATGTTCCCTGCCGCGGTCTCCTTGGTCAGAAGGCACATCATACGCAGGGCGTAATCCGCTTCCTGTGTGATCTTCATAACAGTGCCTTCCTTTCGCTCGGTATTTTCAAATGACACCGTTTTGGTGTGATTTAATTATACACTATGTCGACGAATTTGTCAATAGGTTTTTCAAAAATTTTTGAAAAAATTTTTCATCCTGTTTTTCCCTTCCCTGACATGGGATTTTGCGACAGAAAAGCCCCTCGGCGCAAGCCAAGGGGCTCCGTAAATCCTCACCCACGGATCAGATGGGTCAGCAGGAATCCTCGAATATTCTCCCATTCTTCCTCTGTCAATTCTCCGTGGCCGCAGTTCTCCAGGCGGTGGTAGGTCACGTCGTGCCCCGCCATGCACAGTGCCTCTACGTAGCCGTCCATCTGCTCGGGCGGGAACAGGGCATCGGCCAGATCGTTAATAATATGGTAGGGAATGGGGGGCATATCCCCGACGCGATGGAGGGGGGAGATGGTTTTGAGGGCGTCGGCTATGGGCATTTCGTAGTCGGCCACCGCGCGGAAGAAGGTGCGGGGAACGTTCTCTTTACAGTAGATGCTGCCGATCACGTCCACGCATGGGCAATGTGCCAGGCACGCCGTAGGGGTACGGGCGGGATCGCCCCCGTGGGATGCCGTATAGATCAGCGCGCCCAGACCGCCCATACTTCCCCCCATGACAGCCCAGGGAGTTTTTTCGGTCAGGCCATACTTCTCTCGGATGGCGTCCACCAGGGCGTTGATCATGCGCACCGCGCCGCGGTTCATCCAGCTCCAGGGGCCCGGGAAGGTATACACCAGCAGGATGCCGTGCTCGGCTAAAAAGCCCGTCAACGGCCCGTTGTAGGGGCACATATCCATGCATCCGCCCAGACAGGAGCCGCCACCCAGACCGGGGAATTCCAGCACGAAGGCAACGGGAGGGGCGGTCAAGAGGTGGGCGTTGGTGTTGCAGTAGAGATCTATGGTATTGGGATTGATAAAATCGCGGTCAGTCGCGGTGTAAGAAGCGGTCATGGTTCGATCTCCTTCCTCAATATGGTTGTTTTCATTGTAGCACAGATTCACGCAAAAAGCAAGACATTTTTGCGTGATATGCCCTTTGGGTTTGCAGGGATAATAAATTGAAGATTTTTTAACAAATTTGTTCGAAACCTGTTGACAATCTCTTGACCGCGTGTTATAATATAATAAAATAACTCGTAAAGGATACAACTCACATGAAACTGCTGATACAAGAAAAGGTCTTTACATGGAACGACCGCTTTACCGTCCGCGACGAGAACGGTAACGACCGCTACTTCGTGGAGGGCGAGCTGTTCTCCTGGGGCAAAAAGCTCCACGTCTGCACCCCCGATGGGCGGGAGGTTGCCTACATCGAGCAGAAGATCTTCACCTTCAAGCCCCGCTATCAGGTATTTGCCAACGGCGAGCTGATCGGCGAGGTGGTGCGGGAGTTCACCTTCTTCCGCCCCCGCTACACCGTAGAGGGCGCGGGCTGGGACGTGGAGGGAGAATTCTGGTCTCACGACTACACGGTCTTCCGTCACAGCGAGCCCATCGTAAGCATTCAGAAGGAATGGCTCACTTGGGGAGACTGTTACGCCCTGGACATCCGCGACCCCGCCGACGAAATTCAGGCATTGGCTCTGGTGCTGGCCATTGACTGCGCCATGGAGCAAGATAATGATTAAAATAGGAGGCCTATATGGAACCCATTCTGGTCACTCACGGTCTGCGTAAGACCTTCACCCTGTCCAAAAAACAGCAACAGCTGGAAAAGACCACTCAAAAAGTCAAGGTGGCCGTAGACGGCCTGTCCTTTACCGCCAACCGCGGGGAGATATTCGGATTGTTAGGCCCTAACGGGGCGGGCAAGACTACCACTCTCCGTATGCTGGCCACCCTCATCCGCCCCGACGAAGGAGACGCGACCCTGGACGGAGTCAGTGTGGTGAAAAACCCGGACGCCGTACGCGCCCGCATCGGCTTCCTCACGGGGGAGCTCAAGCTGGAGGATTTCTTCACCCCGAGCTACCTCTTTGATTTCTTCTCGGATCTCCACGGGGTCGACCCCGCCGTAGCCGTCAAGCGGAAGGCCGAGCTGTTCGGCAAATTCGGCATCGACCGCTTCGCCGAGGTCAAGGTGGCCAACCTGTCCACGGGTATGAAGCAGAAGGTGTCCTTAGTGATCTCGGTGGTCCACGATCCCGACGTCATCATCTTCGACGAGCCCACCAACGGTCTGGACGTGCTGACCGCCAAGGTGGTCACCGATTTCCTGCAGGAGCTCCGCGATCGAGGCAAGACGGTCATCCTCTCCACCCACATTTTCAGTCTGGTGGAGAAGCTCTGCGACCGCGTGGGCGTCATCATCGACGGCCGCATGGTGGCCTGTGATTCCCTGCCCGCCGTCTGCGACGGATTGAGTCTGGAGGATCGCTTCTTCGAGCTGTACAAAGCCCACGTAGGGGAGGTGCTGTGATATGAAACGCAAGAATAACGTCCTCACCGTCATGAAAAAGGAGCTCCGCCGCTTCTTCGGAGATCGGCGAATGCTCATGACCCTCGTCCTGCCCGGTCTGCTCATCTATATCATCTATTCCCTCATGGGCGGCGCGCTGGCGGATACCGTTGGCGGCGGGGACGAGTCCATCCGATACCGCGTGCTGACCCACAATATGTCCGAAACCGTCCAAACCATCACCGGGCAAGCCGAGCTGAACATCGACTTCTACCGATGCCCCGATTGCACCGAGGTACACGACGGGGAAACCATCTCCAAGGCCATCAACGAGGAGGGCTACCACGCGTATCTCGTCTTCCCCGCAGATTTCGATGCCAAGATCGCGGCCTACGATCCCGCCTCGGGTCAGCCTGCCCCCGAGGTCATGATCTACTACAACTCCTCGGACGCGGATTCTTCGGCGGCTTACTCCACCCTGCTGGGGGTTCTGAACGTGCTGGAATCCTCCATGGCCAACCGCTTTGACGTCAACATCTCCCCCGACGTGGCCTTTGACGTCGCCACCGAGGAGGATCTGACGGGCATGCTCTTCTCCATGCTCATGCCCCTGCTCCTCATTATGCTCATGTTCTCCTCCTGCATGGCCATGACCACCGAATCCATCGCGGGCGAGAAGGAGAGAGGCACCATCGCCACCCTCCTCATCACTCCCATCAAACGGTCGGAGCTGGCTCTGGGCAAGATCGCGGCGCTGTCCATCATGTCTCTTTTAGGCGGTCTGTGCAGCTTCGCGGGCGTTCTTCTGGCTCTGCCCAAGCTCATGGGCGGGGAGGCCATGGGCGCCGTGGACGCCTCCATCTACACGGTGAGCGACTACGCCATGATCCTCTGCGTGATCCTCTCCACCATTCTGGTCTTCGTCTCCCTCATTGCCGTCCTGTCGGCTCTGGCCGGCTCGGTCAAGGAGGCTTCTACCCTGATCTCTCCCCTCATGCTGGTGGTCACCGTCATCGGTGTCAGCGGTATGTTCAGCGGCGGCGCGAGCGGTTCCGCCTTCTTCCTTATTCCCGTCTACAACAGCGTCCAGTGCATCAGCGGCGTATTCTCCATGAGCTACGAGCCCATCCAGATCATCCTGACCGTGGTGAGCAACCTGGCCGTGGCGGGGCTTCTGGTGTTCGCGCTGGCGAAGATGTTCAACAGTGAGAAGGTTATGTTTAAGAAATGACCCCGAAAGGAGACACTTCCATGAACTTCACCAAGACCCACACCAAGGATATACTTTGGCACGGCGGGAAAGCCCTGCTGTGCGCGGCGCAGATGTACGCGCTTCACCGCGTGGCTTCCCTCGGCGTGGACGCCCTTCTGTTCGAGCTGACGGAAGTCAAAACCCTGAAATACGCCCTGCTGCACCTGATTACGGACCTCGCGCTGTTCTTTGCCCTGTGGTGGTACTACGACCACATCGACGACTACAGCTTCAACCGCTTTTGCGAAGCCCCCGTCACCCCCAAGCTTCTGCGCGAGCCCGGTTTTGTCACGGGGTATATCCTCTCCGTCCTTGGCGCAACCCCCATTCTGGCACAGGCGTTGATCGCCGCACTTCGCTTCACCACTCTGCGCTCTGCCGAAATCACCGCCATTTCTCTGGCCTCGGCGGCGGTGTTCGTCGCAGCCGCTTCCTTCATCCGCATTCACCGCTTGAACGGCATCTGGGCAGTGCAAAAGAATCTGCGAAATCCAAAAGAAAAGAAGCCCTCCCCCGTGAAATATTGGATCAGCCGCATCATCTACGCCGCCATCTATTTCGGGTCTCTGGCCGCGCTGGTCTACTGTGGAATCGCCATATTCCTCCCCATCATCTGGCCTTTGGTGTGGGCTCTGACCCATTTGGTCTGGATCCCCTTTTTGGTGTTCCTCGGCGTACTGGTCGCGCTGGATGTCATCCGCTACATCCGACGCATCTTTGAACGGAGAAAATTCCTGCGCCGTCTCACAAAGCTCCGCGACCAAGGGGAGCTTTCCTTTGAGATCCACGGCCATCCCTACCGCTCCCTGTTCGGCTATCGCACCGATTTCGGTCTGACCATCACCGACCGCCCCCATCCCGACGGCAAGAAAAAGACCGAGACCACCTACCGAGTGGCCTTCGCCAACTGCCACCGCCGCAGACTCACCGTGATCCTCTGTGAGAATCAGATCTACCAGTTCATGTACTCCGTCAACATCCGCTTCATGCGAACCATGCGGGGCGGCCTCGGCATGATGGGCATGGCCGGCGTCCACGGAGTACGCACCTTTACCTTGCCCACCGCATCCTGGTTCGTCAGCCACAGCTTTGAATTCCCCGAAGGGGAGGGCGAGCGTATCCTTCTCATGGACCCTACGCCTCACGTTCTCTGCCTGCGCGGAAACCGCAAGGAGGAGCTTTTCCCCTTGGACAACGCCTCGAAAGTCTTCGACTACACCGTGTACGGCAAGAATTCCTTCGTGAACATGCTGGAAAGGACGTAATTTTCCTTGACAGCCCGCCCATAATGGTGTATAATACCTCCATCCCCCTTGAAAGGAACCCCAAACCATGCTCAAAGCCATACTCTTCGACCTCGACGGAACCCTGCTCCCCATGGATCAGAACACCTTCATGAAGGACTACTTCGGCCGACTCATCCGCCGTCTCGCCCCCCTGGGCTACACCCCCGAGGGCTTTCTCGCCGCCATGAAGGCGGGGATCGCCGCCATGGTGACCAACGACGGAAGTCGAACGGGCGAGGAAGCCTACTGGGACGCCTACACCGCCGTCAGCGGCAAGGAGATATTGAACCACATGCCGGTTTTCGAGGATTTCTACGAGCATGAGTTTGACGAGGTGGCCGCCGTCTGCGGATGCAACCCCAAGGCCGCCGAGCTCGTGCGCGGGCTGAAGGAGAAGGGGGTGCGGGTCATCCTCGCCACCAACCCCCTGTTCCCCCGCATTGCCACCCAAAAGCGCATCCGCTGGGCGGGACTCACACCGGAGGATTTCGAGTTCTATACTACCTACGAGGACATTGGCTACTGCAAGCCCAACCCCGACTACTACCGCGAGGTGCTCACCCGCGCGGGACTGGACGCGTCGGAGTGCCTCATGGTGGGCAACGACGTGGCCGAGGACATGATGGCGGGAGCCAAGGCAGGTCTGCGGGGATTCCTGCTGACAGACTGCCTCATCAACACCCCGAACGCCGATGTGAACAACTATCCCCACGGTTCGTTCGAGGAATTGAATGTCTTTATTGAGCAATTATTGAATGAAAACTAAAAAAACGCCTGTCGCGAAATTCCGTGACAGGCGTTTTTTTCATTCGGTGATGGTTACAAGCTGTTTGACACAACCTGCCATGCGCAGGCGCGCCCTACTTTTTTCTCGTTTTGTCGGATCACACCCAGCCGCTCCAGCAAATGAATAACACCATAGGCAGCTCGCCCGCGGATACCCGTGGCCTTGGCATAGACGGCGGCGGTGAAGACGGGGTGGTTCCCTTCCGAATCGGGTGTCGTCAGGGAGTCGGGCAGAAAATATGCCACATAATCTGCAGGAGTCGTCAGGGTGACGTCTCCCAAAAGAGCCGTAGGAAACCGCTCGTAGCGGTTGGAGCCTCTCTTGCCATCCCGTCCCCAGCCGTCGGCCATGCGGTATTCCTCCACTTCGACGAGCAACAGGCGGATCGAAAAGCGTGGATTCCCGATAAACTCCGACACCCAGTACAGCTCCTTCGCCACGTCCTTCACCCGTCCCCGTTTGGGGGACTTGTTGCGGCTGATGATACTTCCGTCTTCGGGATTGATCCAAGACAGATACTTCACGGCGGGAATGGGGTGGATGACCGTCACACGACAGGGGGTGTGGGTCAGATACCAGGCAATTTTTTCCTTGAGTGGGAAAAATCCCCCTGTTTGCACCTCCAGAATGTGACCGTCCGTGAAGATATCCGCCACCATGCGGCGCTTCTTGGCGGATACTTCCCCTTCTTCGGAAAGCAGATCCGCCACAGGGCGTTCGTGGCAAGCTTCGTCAGGGCAGAGGTAGAGCTTGATGGCGGCGTGGAGGCGCTTTTCGCGGAGCACGCCGATGTGGGGCTCGCCTTCTGCGGCCTTATCGGAGGCTTTGCGGGAAGATCTCCCCGCCATGCGGTATTTCGGAGACGTGATCACCTCGTCGGCCACGGCGGAAAACCGCAATGCCTCGGCAGGGGTAACAGCACCTTCAATCGGCGTGATCTTTCGGGGCATGGCGATCTCCTTTCAGGAAAAATTTGGATGAATGGGTGCTTTTTGCACACAAAACAATACGCATGCGGGGCGTTTGCGACAGGCATACTGTATGTATAAAAATGATGAAAAAAAACAGTCTGACTCTTTTTACAAGCACCCGCAGAATCTGTTACACATGACGGCAGATATTTCGGGCATAGTAACTGTGGCGGGCTGTATGCCCTGCAAAGTAGCTTTCAAATAACGACAAGAGGATTTCCGAAATGAATAGTAAATATATCAGAATATGGGCATTGCTCCTGACCATAGTTCTACTGATAATGGGCGGGATGGTAGCTGTCTCTGCTGCGCCAAACACGAACGCGGCGGGAAAAGCCCCCAAGGAGGTATACGTCGGCGGTATGCCCTTCGGGGTCAAATTCTACACCGAAGGGATTCTGGTGGTGGGCTTTTGCGACGTAGACGTCACCACGAACGGAGGCGGCTGTCGAAACATCAACCCCGCACGCAATGCAGGGCTGAAGCTGCGAGACGTGATCGTGGGGGTCAACGGTGAGACTCCCGTGGGCGCGGCATCATTGACCAAAGCCGTGGAAGAATCGGGCGGCAAGCCCATCACCCTCACGGTCAAACGGTACGACTCCCGCACGGAAGCCAAGAAAAACGACTCCCCTCACGCTACCGAGCTGACCATCTCGGTTACCCCTGCCTATTCCGCTTCCGAAAACCGCTACAAAACAGGTCTTTGGGTACGGGACAGCGGCGCGGGTATCGGCACAGTGACCTTCATCATCCCCGGCAGTAATACCTTTGCGGGGTTAGGACACGGCATCTGCGACAGCGATACCGGCAAGCTCATCCCCATGCAGAGAGGTCAGGTCACCGACGTCACGGTCAGCGGCGTAGAGAAGGGCGAGGTGGGGGATCCCGGCGCCATCAAAGGATATTTCGCCCCCGGGAAAACAGGGAGTCTTTTGGGCAACACCGATTGCGGCGTGTACGGTATGTTCGCGACCCTTCCCTCCACAGCCACCCGCAAGCTGCCCGTCGGCAACCGCAAGGACGTGCAAGAGGGCGACGCTACCCTGCTCTGCACCCTGGATAACGGCAAGATCGGAGAATATAGAATCCGGATCACATCGGTCGACCGTGCCGCCACCGGATCCAAGTGCTTCACCGTGTCCGTAACCGACCCGGCGCTCATTGAGAAAACCGGCGGGATCGTGCAAGGCATGTCAGGTTCCCCCATTTGCCAAAACGGGAAAATTGTGGGAGCTGTAACCCACGTGCTCATCAACGACCCCACAGCGGGGTATGGAATATTCCTGGACAACATGATGCGGGAGATGCCGGAGATGTTGCGGTGAATGCAAGAATGGAGGTGTACCTCGGGGAACACCTCCATTTTATCATATTTTCAAGGAAATTGCAAGACCTTATTCCAAGCCAAGGAGCCAATTTACGGTCACACCCAGTATTTTTGATAGCTCACGCAGCTCGTAGTCGGCTACGAAGCGGGTGCCGATCTCAATGCGGGAGACGCTGTCCCGCTCCATGATGATACCATTCACCTGAAGGCGGGCAGCCAGATCGCTTTGGGTCAGGCGCAATTTACACCGTGCTTCATGGATGCGGTCGCCGCAGATGTTCTTCTTACCGTTGTAATCGTAGATTTTCATAATTTTCTCCATTTTTGTGTTAAAGTTCGGATTTCCTCTTGACTTTAACATATTTTTGGAGTATAATTGTGTTAAAGATAAGAATTTATACATTTTTATCTAATTACAATTTTAGGAGGAATCCATGAAAAACACAAAAGGCTTACTGCTGGTATTGATTCTGATGTTAGCACTTGTATTGATCGCTTGTGATAAAGCGACCGATAACCCTTCAAGTTCCAACTCAGGTAACAGCGGAAAAGAAACGTCAACCGTTGTCAATAACGGCAACAATAGTTCCTGCGACCACAAGTGGGTAGATGCCACTTGTACCGCACCCCAAACCTGCTCTATTTGCAACCAAACCGAAGGTAACGCAAAAGGACATTCCTGGGTAGATGCCACGTGTACCGCACCCAAGACTTGCTCCGTCTGTGGCCAGACAGAGGGTGAGGTGATTGACCATAATTACCAAGACAGCGTTTGCACCATGTGCCAAGCCGAAGATCCTGTAAGCACACAAATAAAAAAAGGTAAGATTATCTACGATAAGTTAAATGCCATCAATTCTATATCCAGTCAACAAGCTTCCTCTGTATATGATGCTTGGTATTTCGCCATATACGAAGCTGATGATAGTGACTATATTTTGAATGTTGACAGAGCAATTCAAGTTTTTGCATCCTCTGTGGGTTTGAAAAAGGATGTTATTATTGAAGCAATCGATCAGTATTTAGATAGCATTGGTCAAACAAATTCAGACATAGCACGATTGGCAGTTTTAAGAACAAACTCCGGTGCGATCAGTACAGTATTAATTGCATATGATAATACTGGAATTAATGAAGTCGTAGATTCCGATTTTGCTGAAGTTAAAGCGTTACTTAAGGAAATGGACTCTACATACGAGAATGAGACATATTATTCAACTCTGAAAGAGTATTACTCTGATTCACTTGCTTACTACAACTTCGTCATTTCCCCCTCTGGTTCGTTCAATCAATTATCCACAACTCTCAATAGCCATACTGACAAACTAACTGAACACAAGAACGACCTTTCGTTTATTTACGAAGATTAACCATCTCCGCCTCTGCCCTTTGGCAGGGGCAATTTTTCTTTTTCAACCAAATCCTCCCCTCCCTTCCCATTAAATTTTGTACCATCTTTTTCTTGACATTCCACGCAAAAAGTAGTATAATGCAGAGTAAGAAACCATCCCTCGGAGGCAGAGCCATGAACCGTTCCCCCAAACCCCATATCATCCTCATCGGCATGCCTGCCTGCGGGAAAAGCACCGTCGGGGTGCTGGCCGCCAAGACCTTGGGCTATCGCTTCATCGACTCCGACCTCATCATTCAGGAGCGGGACGGCCGCCGCCTCCACCGCATCATCCGTGAGGAGGGTCGCGAGGGCTTTCTCAAGATCGAGGAGGCAGTGAATCTGACCCTGGGCAACGACTCTGCCCCTGCGGTTCCCGCGGTTCCCGCGGTGATCGCCACGGGTGGAAGCGCGGTGTATAGCGAGGCCGCCATGACCCATTTCAAGGCCGTGGGCACGGTGGTATACCTCCGCCTGTCCTATGAGACCGTAGAAAAACGACTGGGCAACTTCGCCCACCGCGGCGTGGTCATGCCCGCGGGCTACACCCTCCGCGACCTCTACGACGAGCGCTGCGCCCTCTATGAGAAATACGCCGACATCATTGTAGACGAGACACAGACCGACAACATCGGAGACGTCCTGAATTCCCTTTGTAACCACTTTGAGCGTGAGACCGAATAACGCCAATACATATAGGAGGCCAACCATGGCATACAAAAGAATCCTCACCATCCAAGACATTTCCTGCGTGGGTCAGTGTTCCCTGACCGTCGCCCTCCCCATCCTGTCCGCCTGCGGACACGAGACCGCCATTCTCCCCTCTGCGGTGCTGTCCACTCACACCGCGGGCTTTACGGGTTGGACCTGCCGCGACCTCACCGACGACATGCCCGCCATCAACACCCACTGGAACAAGGAGGGTCTGCGCTTTGAGGCGGTCTACACCGGCTACCTCGGCTCCACCCGCCAGATCGACTACGTCAAGGCCATCATGAATTCCACCCTGACCCCCGAGGGTCTGCGCATCGTGGATCCCGCCATGGCGGATCACGGCAAGCTCTACCCCGCCTTCGACATGGAGTACGTAGAGGCCATGAAGTCCCTCTGCGCCGCCGCCGATTACCTTCTGCCCAACGTCACCGAGGCTTGTTTCCTCACGGGCATCGAGTACCGCGAGACCTACGACGAAACCTATATCAATGAGCTGATGACCGCTCTGCACAAGCTGGGCGCCAAGAACGTCATCCTCACGGGCGTGGGCTTCCATGTTGCAGAGACGGGTGTTATGATCTCGGAGTCGGGTGTGCAGTCCTACTACTGCCACCGCCGCCTGTCGGAGAACTGCCACGGTACCGGCGACGTGTACGCCTCTGCCTTCGTGGGCGCCCTCGTGAAGGGTCTGGATGCCTACACCGCCGCCAAGATCGCCGCCGACTACACTCTGCTCTGCATGGAAAACACCCGCGGCGACAAGGATCACACCTACGGCGTCAAGTTCGAGCCCATGCTGGGGACGCTCATGGATATGATCCGCATCGCACGGAAGATGGCGGTCAGAGACTGAAGCAAGCAATCGAATTACAAAAGCACATCCCGCCGAAGTTTTCGGCGGGATGTTTGATTATCATTCATTCAGGATAATATAGGTGGTGGGCATCTCTCCCATGTGCCAGTTGGGATTCAGCTTGCCCTCCTCAACCATGCAGAGGGCGGGAGCCGAGACTGCGTTTAAGTGCTTTTCCACGTAGGCCACGAGCTCCACCTGATCCTGCAGATGCTTAGGGGTATGCTCCCGCATGACAGCGGTGGTAGTGGCGAGTAATTCGGCTACGGTCTGCCCCACGGTCTCGGTCACGAAGGTTCGCGCCATCTCCTGTACGCGGGCATACTGCTCCACCGTGTAGACGGGCATATTGACGGCGAAACACTCCCCCTCCCGGCGCACATATCCCATGCGGATCATATCCGCCACGGCCTCCAGGTCATACTCCCCGAATTTTTCGCAATCACCTCGGGCAATGTCGCAGAGAATGTTGATATATCGCTGATTGCCATAAAAATCATTGTGGGCGCCATAGAGGTTAGGGAGGTAGTCATAAAACAGCACGCTGTCTCCACGGGCACTGCTCAGAGTGCTGTAATTGAAAACATATTGGGACTGGCTGTGCGCCGAAGCCTCCACGAACCGTAAGCAGGCGCGTTCGCCCCATCCCGTTACAGGACAGGCCGCTTCCAGGGCTGCATCATGGTGCATGATCTCCCGGAAGACGGGGATGATCAACTGCCAGCGGAGGGTAGTTTCGGAGTAGTCTGAGCCCCTGAAGCCAATCTCCTTATAGGCGGACATATTGGTGTCCAGATAAGTCGCCATCTCGTCAGCCAAACGGCGGCAGTAGCTCTCGGATACGGTGTCGATCTCCCGTCGGCAATCGGCGGTGATGATAATGACATTGGTCTTATAGCGGGGGCCTTCGGAAATCAGGATTTGCTTGTCAGTGAGTTCCTTGATTTCGTCATCCAGGTACGGCAGAGGGATACCCGTCTCCAGGCTGATCTGTTGCGGAGTGAGAGCGTCGTTGTAGCAGGCGCCAACGATATTTTGGCGGATCTTGCTTTGCATGAAGCTCCAGAATTGGTTCGGGCCTTCTCCGCTGTACATAGAAATAAGGGTCTTGGGGTCATAGCTGAGGGTTCCTAATTTGCGTTCCATATTCATTCCTTCTTTCAGTATTATACGAGATTTGAAAAGGAGGTACTTGACCATGCTTTCGCTGATGGACAAATGTTCCGCGATCTCGGCGCAGGGCTTTCGGTGGATGTAGTACAGCACGGTAGCGCGACGGTGCCTCTCCGAGAGCAAAGCCAACTCGCGGCGCAGACGGTAGATATCACCCTCTCCGTCATCATCAAAGGAGCAGGGCTCGGTCTCGGCCGGGATATCGTCGGTCAACTCGTTGTACTGTAACCGGGCACGCTTGCGGCACCATTGCTTGTACACGTTGTCCGCCACACCCCACATGAAGCCGTAAAAGGCATTATCATCACGGATATTTCTTGAGGATTTGATAAGCTCATAGAGAATATCCTGGGACAGAT
Organism: Eubacteriales bacterium; assembly: GCA_045645165.1. GTDB lineage: Bacteria > Bacillota > Clostridia > Oscillospirales > CAG-272 > CAMEON01. The sequence goes on along the minus strand of JAZRIF010000026.1, from coordinate 2,276 downwards.
CCTCCGCTTCCTCGCGGGTGGGGGTTCTGGCTATACAGTAATGGTAGATGGTTTTTGAGACCTCGGTGATCTTTTGATTCAGTTGCTCGTCGGTCATGGGGTTCCTCCTGGGGGATTTTCAGATGCATCTGCCCATATAGTGAACGAATTTAGGAACGGTTAGTATTTTTTATTATAATATGTAAAGATTTTTTTGTCAAGAGTAAAGATACCCACCGATGTTTTTCGACAGCTGTTCTTGACAAGCTTTTCCTTTCATGCTATAATGAATCATCCCCCCGAAAGGAGCCCTGCCATGACACCACCCACCCAAAAAGCCCGCCTCCTGCGCGTATGCCTGATTGTGGGAATCACAGCCGCCGCTCTGGTAGGGTACGTGGTTCTCTTTGAGCATACGGGGCTGGGTATGCCCTGTGTCCTGCATGAGCTGACGGGTCTCCAATGCGGAGGCTGCGGCCTCACCCGCGCCGCGGTGTCGCTCCTGCGCCTGGACTTCGCCGCCGCCTTTTCCTACCACGCGCTGTGGCCTGTGTTCGCGGCTTACTTTTTGTGGGTAGGCCTATCCGACGCCGCCGTGTACGTCAAAACGGGCGAGGTACGGCTTCTGCCCGGAAAATGGTGGATCCACGCCGCGGTACTGGCCGTGGTTGTTGGGTACGGGGTGCTGCGAAATTTCATATAATACAGAAAGGGCGGCTCGCTCATCACGAACCGCCTTTTTTCATGGAAAAGCCCTTCTTTTTTGATTTACCCGCTTGACATTTTCCCTCCGCTGTGCTACAATATTCCCGCTACAAAAATCCCCCACACCATGCAAAGGAAGGTATCCGCCGTGACCCCCACCGTCGCCGTTCTCATCATATTTCTGGTCACCTGCGCCGCCCTCATTGCGCTGGTGTTCGCCAAGCCCGCCGTCATGATCGGGGGCAAAAAAATCAGCATTTTCTGGCTGGCTCCCCTCGCGGGTGCCCTGGCTTTGGTGATCGGAGGCTTCATCAGCCCTTCCGAAATCGCCACGGGACTGACGGGCGCGGGAGACGTGAACCCCCTGAAGATCCTGCTTCTGTTCTTCTCCATGACCATGATGTCGGTGTATCTGGACGGGATCGGCTTCTTCCGTCTCTTGGCCCACAAGGTACTGGGCAAGGCCCGAGGCAGTCAAACCACCCTGTTCTTCCTTCTCTACGCCCTGGTATCGGTGCTGACGGTCTTTACTTCCAACGACATCATCGTCCTGACCTTCACCCCCTTCATCTGCCATTTCGCCAAGTCCGCCCGCATTGATCCCCTTCCCTATCTGGTATCGGAATTCGTGGCGGCCAACACCTGGAGCATGGCGCTCATCATCGGTAACCCCACCAACATCTACCTCATGAGCGGCACAGGCGTGTCCTTCCCTGCCTACACCGCCCGCATGATTCTGGCCACGGCCATGGCAGGACTTGTGTCCTTGGGCGTGCTGTACCTTCTGTTCCGCAAGAAGCTGAAAGCCCCTCTGAACCCCGAGGACTCCCCCGCGCCCCGCGTGGATCTGCCCACCGAGGTAATCGGCCTGACCCATCTGGGCGGGTGCATTATCCTTCTGTCGATTTCGTCCTTTATCAATTTGCCCATGTGGCTCATCACCTGCCTGTTCTTCGTGTCCTTGGTGGTGTTCACCATGGCCATCAGCTTCTTCCGCCGCCGCAGTATCTTCCTCATCGCCCGCTGCATCATCCGCGCCCCCTGGGATCTGGCCCCCTTCGTGATCTCCATGTTCATTCTGGTGCTGGCGCTGGATAAGTACGGCATCACGGCCGCCCTCGGCGGTTTCCTGTCCCAACCCGAAACCGTGGGCGGGACGGTGGCCTCCTTCGGTGTCAGCTCCTTCTTCGCCGCTAATATCGTCAACAACATCCCCATGAGCGTGCTGTACAGCTCGGTCATCAGCGGGATGGAGGCGGGAGCCCTCACCACCGCCGCTCTGTTCTCGGCTGTCATAGGCTCCAACCTCGGCGCGTTCTTTACCCCCACAGGCGCTCTGGCGGGCATCATGTGGACGGGTCAGCTCCACGACCACGGCGTTCCCTTCTCCTTCGTCCGATTCGTCAAATACGGCGCCACCGTGGCCATCCCCGCCATGGCGGCGGCGCTGCTGGGGCTGTGGGTTTGTTGTCTGTAAATTGCAGTTTATAGGGGAACGCCTGGGGGGAACTTCTTGAAAGAAGTTCCCCTCAGACCCCCTTCAAGAACTTTCAAAAAATATTGATAAATAACCCTTTTTGAAAGTTTTGAGG
>JAZRIF010000025.1:0-3493 GCA_045645165.1 Eubacteriales bacterium | reverse complement strand
CCACGCCAAGGCCGCAGGTATCGACATCATCGTGGCCATCAACAAGATGGATAAGCCTTCCGCCGATCCCGAGAACGTCAAGCAGGAGCTGACCAAGTACGAGCTGGTGCCCGAGGAGTGGGGCGGCGACGTCATCTGCGTTCCCGTGTCCGCGCTCACCGGTATGGGTATCGACGACCTCTTGGAGAACGTCCTGCTGGTTGCCGAGGTCAAGGAGCTCAAGGCCAACCCCGACCGCCGCGCCAAGGGTATCGTCATCGAGGCCAAGCTGGACAAGGGCCGTGGTCCCGTGGCTACCGTCCTGGTTCAGAACGGTACTCTGCATAACGGCGATATCGTCATCGCCGGTACCTCCGTGGGTCGTGTCCGCGTTATGACCGACCACACCGGCCGCGCCGTTAAGGTGGCAGGTCCCTCCGTTCCCGTGGAGATCACGGGTCTGGCCGACGTGCCGGATGCCGGTGACGAGTTCGAGGCTGTTATCGACGAGCGTATGGCTCGTGAACTGGCCGAGCAGCGCAAGGCACAGGCTAAGGAAGAGGTCTTCAAGGCCAACGCCAGAGCCAACCTCAACGAACTGTTCAACCAGCTTTCCGCCGGTATCAAGGATCTCAACGTCATCGTTAAGGCTGACGTGGACGGTACCGTGGAGGCCGTGAAGGCATCCCTGCAGAAGCTGTCCAACGAGGAAGTTCGTGTCCGCGTGATCCACGCCGCTTGCGGCGGTATCACCGAGGGCGACGTTACCTTCGCCGCCGCGTCCAACGCCATCATCGTTGGTTTCAACGTCCGTCCCGACAAGCAGGCTATGGGTTCCGCAGACCGTCAGAACGTGGAGATCCGTACCTACCGCGTCATCTACGAGTGCATCGAGGAGATCCAGGCCGCTATGAAGGGTATGCTGGCTCCCAAGTTCCGTGAGAACGTCCTCGGCCACGCTGAGGTTCGTCAGACCATCCACGTGCCCAACGTGGGTACCATCGCCGGTTCTTATATCACCGACGGTAAGATCGTCCGCTCCGCCCAGATCCGTATCGTCCGCGACGGTATCGTGATCTTCGAGGACAAGATCGCATCCCTGCGCCGCTTCAAGGACGACGTCAAGGAAGTGGCCGACGGCTACGAGTGCGGTGTCGGTCTGGATCGCTTCAACGACATCAAGGTCGGCGATATCCTGGAGGCCTTCATCATGGAGGAGATCCCCCAGTAAAGGTCCTCAATCCCAAAAGAATCAGTTATTGATATATAAGAATCCCATTGCTGAAAAGTTTTGGAGATTCATAAGAACCTTTTTCAAAAGGTTCTTATGTGGGGTCCGGGGCAACGCCCCGGTACGCCCGCGAAAGGAGGCGAAAGCACAATGGCATTGAAGTATGAAAAATCCTGTGGAGCGTTGGTGTTCCGTCAGGATCCCAAGACGGGACGCATGTACATACTGATGATCCGACACAAGCACGGCGGACACCGTTCCTTCCCCAAGGGACACGTGGAGGCCGGCGAGACCGAGCACCAGACCGCCATCCGAGAAGTGGAGGAGGAGACAGCTGTCAAGATCCGCATCACCTCGGATTTCTGCGAGAAGGTACATTACAGCCCCATGCCCGGTGTGCAGAAGGAAGTGGTCTATTTCATGGCCATGACCGACCAGAAGGCAACGCATCCCCATGACGGCGAGATCGCCGACGTGGAGTGGGTTCCCCTGGACAACGCCGAGCGTTCGCTGACCCATGAAAACGATAAGATCGTGCTTCGGGCCGCCATGAAGGCGCTGGAAGCCAGCATGGTCTGACACCATAGACGAGCGGTATGCCGCCCGTATCTCTGCCTGTAGGGCGGCGATGGGGACGGTGTGCCGTTCGTCGCTTTTTGAGCGGAAAGACCCCCCAGTTTCCCGTGGAAAGGAGCCAAACTCATGACGAAACGACCGATCCTGTACGTCAACCGCGCCCTGTCTGCCCTGATCGCGGCGGTGGCGGCGGTGTGCTATATTCCTCTGCGAGAGGGAATCATCCCCCTGACGGCTTTGTACGTTCTGATCCCCTTGTTTCTGGTGGTGCAGGTCATCCCCTATTTCTTGTACGTAAATATTCCCTCTCCGGGGGTGAAGAGACGGCATCTGCTCTCCCCCAGCCCCTCCCGCTACTCGTTGCGTTCCTGCGCCCACGGCGTGGAGATGCTCCATATCTTTCTCTGGTCTACGGGGGCGGCGGTGCTCTACCACCTCATCCGACTTCCCCTGCTTTGGCAAGGACGCTGGGCGGATTGGCTCATTTCGGCGGCTGTTGCTGTGGCGGCGGAGGCCATCGTCTTCTGGAACGGCATGGCTTGCCTGTATATCTACTCGGTTCAGCTGGGTGTTCGCTGGCGGGTCATCGGCGCGCTCTGCGGCCTCATTCCCGTGGCTCAGCTCATCGCCCTTCGCCGTATCATGAAGGTAGTCAGCGCCGAGGTTGAGGTGGAGAGCGACCGCATCCGCCTCAATAACGCCCGCCGCGGGGAACGCATCTGCGCCACGAAATATCCGATCCTATTGGTACACGGTGTGTTCTTCCGAGACTCCAAGCATTTGAATTACTGGGGGCGCATCCCCGATGATCTGACCCTCAATGGCGCGACGGTGTACTACGGCCATCAGCACTCCGCCGCCGCCGTGGCTGACTGTGGGCGCGAACTTGCCGACCGCATCCACGCCATCATCGAGGAAACGGGCTGCGAGAAGGTCAACGTCATCGCCCACTCCAAGGGCGGCTTGGATATGCGCTATGCCCTACAGAACTACGGCATTGCCCCTTGCGTTGCCTCCCTCACCACCGTCAATACCCCCCACACGGGTTGCGTTTTCGCGGACTTTTTGCTGAAGACCTTCTCCGAATCCGTCAAGGACAAGATCGCCGCGACCTACAATAAAGCCGCCCATAAGCTGGGGGATCCCAACCCCGACTTTATGGCCGCCGTCGGCGATCTGACCGCTACGGGATGCGCTGCTTTGGAGCCCATGCTGGCGGGGCCAAGCAATCCCGCCCCCCTTGCGAATATCTACTGCCAGAGCGTGGGCACCCTTCTGCCCCGCGCCACGGGCGGGCGTTTTCCCATGAACGTGGCCTACCCCATCGTCCGTTTCTTTGACGGCCCCAACGACGGTTTGGTGTCCGAGACGGCCTTCCCCTTCGGAGAGAAGTACACTCTTCTGACCCCCAAGGGCAAGCGAGGCATCTCCCACGGCGATATCATCGACCTCAACCGCGAGAATATTGAGGATTTTGACGTCCGCGAGTTCTACGTGGAGCTGGTCGCGGACTTGAAGGAACGGGGCTTGTAAGACGTCTTATAAGTCCGACGATACCATAGTCGATTGCAAAACGTTCAAATTTGGGTTTGCAGGGCAGGGGTTTCACCCCTGCACCCCACCAAGAACCTTTTTGAAAAAAGGTTCTTGGAACTCCAAAAACTTTCAAAAAGGGTTATTTATCAATATCTTTTTTGAAAGTTCTTG
>JAZRIF010000024.1:0-22457 GCA_045645165.1 Eubacteriales bacterium | reverse complement strand
TCTCCACCTCCAGCGTACCGAATACGTGGGGATGGCGGTGGATGAGCTTGGCGCAGATGTCGTTGGAGACCTCCTCCATGCCGAATACGTCCTGCTCCTGCTCAATGCGGGCGTGGAACACCACCTGCAACAGCACGTCGCCCAGCTCCTCCCGCAGGAGGACGGGATCCTCGGTGTCGATGGCCTCAATGACCTCGTAGGTCTCCTCGATGAAATCGTTACGGATAGACTTATGGGTCTGCTCCATGTCCCAGGGACAGCCGCCTTCGGAGCGCAGAAGCTCCACGACGGTCACGAGATCGTCGAAGGTATAGGGCGTATTCTTTTCCAGGAGGTAGCGAACCTTTTCGTCACGCGCTTCTTTGGTTAACTTGATCATGTTGTGAATCCTTCTTTTTATGAATGGGTATGTAGAATCGGAATGCGAATTTGAGCAGAAGCCCCGCGCCGTACAAGCACATCACAGAGGCCACCGTTCCAAGGGTATGCAGAGGGGTGATCTCCTGCCATCCAAGGGCATGCCGCAGGAGCTTGACTCCCCCCACCGCCAGAACCGAGACGGCCGTTGGAAACGCCACGAGCGAAAATCCTTCCCGCAGATGGGGGAGCATGGCGGGTGCGTGGCGGGAGATGAAGAACAGGTTGACGGCGACGATCACCGTATCGCAGAGCAGAGAGCTGACGGGTGCGCCGGCAAGTCCCCAACCCTCCAGTCCCAACAGAACGTAAGCCAAGAGTGTTTTGGCAACCACACCGATCAGCATGGAAATCACGGGGCGGTTGGCTTTCCCCGCGGCCTGGAGCATCGCCCCCGTCACCGTAATGAGGCAGGCGGCGGGCACCGACAGTCCCAGGCAGGAAAGCCAGGGAGCGGCCTGCGCCGCGGCGGCAGGTTGTCCCGCAAAGAGCAGGGACAGGATATCCTCGGAGAACACGGCAATACCAAGAGCCGCCGGGATGGCGACGGTCAGGGTCAGCTCCAAGGAGGAGAAAGCCGTCCTGCGCAGTTCCTCCCGTCCCTCCTTCCCTTTCCGAAAGGCCGCTGACAAAGCAGGCACGGCGGACAGAGCCACCGAGGTGGTCAGAGAGGGCAATATGTTGAACACGGGCACTGCCAAGGTGGAATAGCACCCGTACAGGGCGTTGGCTTCGGAGACGGTGTACCCAACCGATTGCAATCGACGGAGGATCAGCGCCAGATCCACACACTTGGTCAGGCTGATGACCCCGGCGCTCAGGGTTACGGGGATCGCCGTTGCGAGCAGCGGGCGCAACACGGGGCGCGACGTATCCGTTGACGGTAAAAGCAAATCTTGATCATGGGTGTCCGTCATACGCTTATGGATCAGCAGGTATAGAACCGACAGTCCCGTACCCACCGTGAGTCCCAGCACAGCGTAGGCGGCAGAGGTGGGCAGATCAGCCCCCGCCCCACGGGCGTAGGCGGCGAAGGCCAAGCCCAAAAACAGCTTTCCCCCCGCCTCGATCACCTGGGACAGGGCGGTGGGGAGCATATTGCGCCGTCCCTGAAAGTAACCGCGAAAGGCGGAGGACAGGCAGATGAGAAACAGAGTCGGAGAAATGGCCCGCATGCACACAGAGGCCAAGGGATTACCCAAAAGCTCGGCAAATGGCTGAGAAAGCCCCCACAAAAGGGCTGTTCCCACCACACCGATGCCCGCAAACAGGCAAAGGGATACCCGATAGATCCGCCGCGCATCCCCCCACCGCCCCTCCGCCTCGCAGGCAGAGATCAGCACCGACATGGCAACGGGCAAGCCCGCCGTAGAGATCACGCAAAAGAGGGCGTACAGCTCGTAGGCGGTATTGAAGTAACCCATTCCCTCGGTACCCAGATAGTTCAGAAGAGGAATGCGGTAACACAGACCGATGACCTTGACGATGAGAGCGGAGAGGGTGAGTATGCTGACCCCCGACAGGAAGGAGGCGCGTTTGGAAGGGGCGGAGAGATTCATCATCATACCTCGCAGACGTAGATTCTGCTATAGGGTATGACGGGAAAGTATCAATTATTATATTTGTTTCAGGGGAATGAACTCGTGATACAGGGAGTTGGGCGCGAGGCAGGCATCGTCGATGCCCTCCACCCCCTCAACGGAGGCGAGGATCTCGTTCTGCGCGGCAATTTCATTCCCGTCGCAGGGCTGCTCCGCGAAGATACGGCGCAGGTGAGGTGCCAGCATATGGATATCAAAGGCCATGTTGGAGTCAATGCCGTAGTCGCAGGCATCGGCATAGGGGAGGATGGACTTCAGCTCGTTCTCCCGCACGCTGTGCCAAAGGGTCAGGGTAAAATCGGGGGACGTTCCCCGCTTGGCCTCGTCACGCACCAGACGGCGCATCAAACGGATGCGATCGGGGGTAAAGACCCGCTCGTTGCCCTCCTCGTCGACCAATACCGTGTCCTTCATGACGTTGATGAACAGGGATCGCTCGGGGATGCCCTCGAACAGAGCGGCCACCTCGGGATACACGGCTTGGATGCCCTCAAAGAGGAACACGGGCTCCTCTCCCTCGGGGATGGTCAGGTCGCGGTAGCCCTCGCGATAACCCGTTTTGAAGCTGAAAATGGGGATCTTCGTGCTTCCCTGCTCCATAAGTTCACGGACGCAGATGGCCAGCGCAGGAAGATCGATGGTCTTGACCGAGTCGTAGTCCAGCTTTTGCTCTCCGCTCTCCTCGGCCATGCGGTGAAGCACGTCGCGGCCGTAGAAGAAGTCGTCGATGGAGATGGGATGTACCACCCGCCCCGCGGCCTCCAAGGCTTCGGTCAGCTTATCGGCGGCGGTGGTCTTGCCCACGCAGGTGGGCCCCGACAGGCGGATGACACGCACGCCGTGGGCCACGCAATCCGCGCTGATGGCGGCGGCACAGGCGGTGAGGCGCTCGTCTACCTCCCGCTCATTCTGCTTGACAAGGGCAACACCCTCGTCGGGAGAGGAAAAAGTAAAGGGGAGTCGGATGGGGTGATGAGTTTGGAATCGTTTCATAGTTACGGTCTCCTTTCTTGGGAGTCGGAGGCAACGCCCTCGGGACCGTTGCCTCACGGGTGTGGAAGGAATACCGCCGCGCTTGTTTCACTCCAATAATCTGCGTTCTCTGTAGAAAGCCTCGGCACGCGCCAGCTTTTCCTGCATGGAGGCGGCGCCGGTATCGTCCAGATACTCGTAGGGATATTTGGGATTGAACATACGCTCGATGAAGCGGGGAGACCCGTCTACGGGGGCGTAGTCCACCAGCTTGGTGACAGCACCCGCACCGGCGGCAAAGATGGAGTGAACCTCTTCCATCATATAGATGTTGTAGAGTCCCTCGTAGCCGGGCAGGGCAAAGCCCACGTTTTCAAAGTTTCCGACGGTATTCTTTTGTCTGTACATATAGTATGGGATATACCCCTCGTGAGTGCATTGGATCTGAGAATAATCCACGCACTTACCCGTATCGCCGCCACGCATGGAGTAGACGTCGGCTCCTGCCTGGCGCAATTCGGCGGATTTCTTCACGCAGAAGGTATGTACCGTGATGTTCTCGGGACGGAGAGCCATGATGCCGTCAAAAGACGCCGAGAAGGTCTTGAAGCAGTCCCCGGGAAGGCCTGCGATGAGGTCGGTGTTGATGACGGGGATGCCCGATGCGCGGGCGGTCTCAAAGGCGCGGTAGAACATTTCGGTATTATGAGCCCGTCCGATATGACGGAGCACGTCGTCGCACAGGGTCTGGGGGTTCACGCTGATACGACCCACACCGTAGGCACGGGCAACGGCCAGCTTGTCCGCGTCAATGGTGTCGGGTCTGCCCGACTCCAGCGTATATTCCTCCAGCGCGCGGACATCGGTCATACGCTCCACAGCGCCCAGCAGATACTCCAGCTGATCCGCGGTCAGGATGGTGGGGGTACCGCCGCCGATATAGATGGTGCGGAGGCGCAGACCCAGCTTGTTGATCATGGCAAAGGTTCCCTCCAGATCATGGACCAGGCGGACGAGATAATCGGGGATCAGGGACAGAAGCCGCTTGGAGGTATAGGACACGAAGGAGCAGTAGGCGCAACGGGTGGGGCAAAAGGGGATGGAAATGTAGACCGAGCAATCCTTTCTGCCGGGGGTGCCAACGAGGCGCGCCTCGTTGATGGCCACGTCGGTAGCCAGCGCCGCCTTCTTGGGGATGACAAAGTAATCCTTGGTCAGCTCCTTGCGAATGCGGGTCTTGCTCATGCCCTTTTGCAGAAGCTCGGTGGCCACCTTAGAGGGGCGCACGCCGGTGAGCATGCCCCAAGAGGAGCGGTAGCCCATGACCTGCTCGCAGACAGAGGTGACGGCGTCACCCAGCGCGATCTTCTCGCGGCGTTCCGTGGTGTAGCCTTCGGCGTAATCGTAGTGACGGGTGACCTCGGCGGTCTGACCGCGGTAAGAGAGTTTGGCGGTGACATCGATGCCAGCCTCGGGAGATTTGGTTAGATTCACCCACATCTCGGGGGTATCCTCGGTGACGGGCTCGTCATCCGAGAACTTGGAGCCCGGGAAAAAGATCATACAGAGAGTCTGTATGTAGTATTTATTAACCGGGCCATCTATATAGAGTTTCATGGTTTTCTCCGAATTATCCTGAATTTTGGTCGCACAGTCGGACGGCGCTCCGTCCGCGGATCGGGTCATGCGGGGATCAGGCGAGGGGGGAGGAGAGCAGGGGTTTCTCCCCTGCACCCCACCAAAACCTTTCTTGAAAGAAAGGTTTTGGATTCCAAAGAACTTTCAAAAAGCTTTACATATCAAAAGCTTGGTTCGGGGGCATACCCCCGGTGCATGCGGTATTTACGCCTTGGCGGCGGGCTTCAGCACGTCACTCTCCATGACGATGGTCACGGGGCCGTCGTTAAGGAGGGAGACCTTCATATCCGCGCCGAACTGACCATGCCCCACGTGGCGGACGTAGGCCTTGGCCTTTTCGATGAACAGCTCGTAGAAGCGCGTGGCTTCGGCGGGGGCGGCGGCGCCCAGATAATCGGGGCGGTTGCCGTGCTTGTAGTTAGCCAGCAGGGTAAACTGGGAGACCACCAGCATTTCACCGTCGATATCCTGTACCGACTTGTTCATCTTGCCGTTTTCATCCTCAAAGATGCGGAGCTTGACGATCTTTGCGAGCATACGATCCAGATCCTCCTCGGTGTCCCCCGTGGCGACTCCCAGCAGGATGAGCAGACCGTGGCCGCAGGAGCCGATGAGCTCGCCGTCGACCTCGACCTTGGCATGGGATACTCTTTGCATGACTGCTTTCATGGTTGCAGTTCCTTTCTGCTGAATTATCTTTTCATTTCAAACACCTCCAAAAACTACTGGCAAAAAATCCTTTTTGGAGGTTTTGAGGACACTTAAGGAACTTTTCCAAAAGTTCCTTAAGCGGGTTCAGGGCGGATCCCCGGTTACGAAAAACCTCTGGTCACGTCCAGAATGTTCTTGAGGGAACGGAGTCTCGACACGATGGAGTTGTAATGCTCCACGTTTTTACAGCTGATCTTGAGGTTGATGATGACGCGGTCAGCACCCGCCTTCTGGGAGTTGATGTGAAGGATGGACACCTTCATATCCGCCAGAGCCACGGTGATATCGGCCAGAACGCCCACGGTATCCAGAGTGTGCACCTGCAGAAGCGCCTCGTATACACTCTTGCTCGACTCGTTGGCTGCGCCCTCCCAGCGGGCTTCCTTCCAGCGGTCAGCCATATCGGGATTGTTCCGTCCCTGCAGCACGTTGGGGCAGTCCTGCTTGTGGATGGAGATGCCGTAGCCCTTGGTAACGAAGCCGATGACCTCGTCGCCGGGCAGGGGGTTACAGCACTTGGCAAACTTGACGGCACAGCCCTCGGCGCCGTCCACCACGATACCGCTGTTGGATTTCAGGTTGTGGGGTCTTGCGGCGGTAGCCACCTGCTGGACGTCCTCGGCGGTCATCTTGGCGGCGGTCGTTACCTCCTCGGGTGCCTCGGGAGGCGTCATGGCCTCCAGCTCGTCCTTCAGACGGCGGAGGGTCTTGGTCACGGGCAACTCGCCGTAACCGATGGTGTTGTACATATCGTCCACCGTGGAATATCCCATTCTGGCGGCCACGGCGGCCACGGCCTCGGCGCGCTTGCTCTCGGGCAGGCGGGGCGCCAGCTTCTTGACCTCGATATCAATGGCGGCCTTACCCACGATGATATTGTCGGCTCTCTTTTCCCGCTTAAACCACTGGCGGATCTTATTTCTCGCTTCACTGGTACGGACGATATTCAGCCAATCGCGGCTGGGACCCTTGGCAGAGGATGCGGTGAGGATCTCCACGATCTCGCCATTCTCCAGCACCCGATCGATGGGCACGATGCTGCCGTTGATCTTAGCGCCCAGCATCTTGTTGCCCACCTCCGAGTGGATGGCGTAGGCAAAGTCGATGACGGTAGCGCCTTGGGGCAGGGCGCGGACGTCGCCCTTGGGGGTGAAGACGCAGACCTCGTCGTGGAAAATGTCGATCTTGAGGGCGGTCATGAACTCCTCGGGATCGCGGGTACCGTCCTCGGTTTCGATGAGGCGGGAGATCCACTCCAGCTTCTGATCCAGATCGGCCTGGGAGGTGGCTCCCGACTTATACTTCCAGTGGGCGGCCACACCGTATTCGTCGATGTGGTGCATCTCCCAGGTACGGATCTGCACCTCGAAGGGGATACCGTCCCGACCGATGACCGTGGTGTGGAGGGAGCGGTACATATTGGGCTTGGGGATGGAGATATAGTCCTTGAAGCGGCCGGGGATGGAGTTGAACATCTCGTGGATGATACCCAGAACCGTGTAGCACTCCAGCTCGGTATCCACGATGATACGCATGGCGTAGAAGTCGTAGATCTCGTCGAAGGACTTGTTCTGCTTGAACATCTTGCGGTAGATGGAGTAGGCGGTCTTGATACGGCCCTCCAGGTGGAACTTGATGCCGTTTTCGTTGAGCTTATCCGCCACGATGCCGCGGATATTCTCAATGAAGCCCAGACTCATACCGTACTTGCGCTCGATCTCGTCCCGCACCTCCAGATAGCCGATGGGATCCAGGTACTGCATACCCAAATTCTCCAGCTCCTGCTTGATCTTCTGCATACCGAGGCGGTGAGCCAGGGGAGCGTAGACCTGCATGGTCTCCAGGGCGGTGATGCGGCGCTTGTGGTCTGGCTTGGCGTCCAGGGTACGCATATTGTGGAGGCGGTCGCAGAGCTTGATGAAGATGACGCGGACGTCCTTGGACATGGCCAAGAGCATCTTACGGAGGTTCTCGATGTGAGCCTCCTCCTTGTCGTCGATCTGTAAGGTGACCAGCTTTGTCAGACCCTCCACCAGCATGGCCACATCAGCGCCGAAGCGCTTGGTAATCTCCTGGCAGTTGGTCTTCTCGCCGCAATCCTCCACGGTGTCGTGGAGCAAAGCGGCGCAGATGGAGTCGGTGTCCAGCTCCAGTCCCGCCACGATCTCGGCCACGGCGATGGGGTGGGTGATGTATGCGTCGCCGCTGTTGCGGAATTGTCCCTCATGGAGCCCTGCGGCGTAAGTATAGGCGGCCTGGATCTTCTCCAGATCGTACTTCTTGCCCGTGGCTCTGAGTATTTCCAAAAGTCGGTCAATACCGACGTGTGCGGTTTGTTCCATAATGTTTCCTTTCAGGGAAGGTAAGACGTTGCGGGTCTATGATCACACCTCACCCACGGTCTGCTGACGGTGCAGGCTTTGCATGAGGGGGGAGGCGTCAATGGTAGTTTTCGGGGATGCAAAATTCACTTCAAAGATGTAGACGCCGTCAATGGGATCCTCCACGTGACAGACTCCCATTTCGTTGAGAATCCGCATGATGAGGCGGAGCTTGACCCATCCCATGGGCAGCTCCACGCCGCCACGGTTGGCACGATCCAGAAGATTGCGCTCGCTGACCGTGCGATTGCCCAGGCGGGCGTCGGTACGCAGGACGGTGAACACGTTGGCGATCTCCTCGCGGGTGGGCACCAGATGCTCCTCGGGAGCAATGGGCGCGCCCTCCAGAACCTCGCAGAGGCGGGATTCCTCCCGACGGCAGGCCTCCGCAAAGCTCTCGGACATTTTCATATCCTGCACGATGAGCTGAAGACTGCGAACGCCTTGGTAGTCATTGATGTTGAGCTGGAACAGGATATCCACCGTGTCCCCCGTCACGAAGGGCAGGCGAGCCGTGGAATGGCTGAACCAAATGGCCTGCAGGATCATCCCGTCCCGATAGATCATCAGCTTGGTATGCTTCCCTGCGCCCAAGGGGATGACCTTCTGCACTACGGCGTCGCGGAGGATGAACAGAGGAGTCTGATTCCCCACGCCAAAGGGCTCCAGTTTTTCCAGCTCCTCGGCCAGCTCCATGGTCAGCTCGGCCATCTCGGCCTCGCAGTCCGCCTCAAAGCGAACAGCGGTCATGTCCTCGGTGAGCCGCTGGGCGGCGTAGGCGTTGATGCGCTCACGGAAAGCGGGAATATCAGCGCGGCGCACGGTGAGTCCTGCGGCCAACTCATGTCCGCCGAAGCGGACGAGTAATTCTCGACTGTCGGCCAAAGCATCTACTAAATTGAGACCCTTGACACTTCGTCCCGAGCCCTTGCCGATGTCCAAGGGAGAGGGTTCTCCCGTGATGGCACCTTCAAAGGATATGAGAATGGAGGGCAGGCCGTACTTTTCGGTGATGCGGGAGGCCACGATACCCACGATGCCCTGCATCCAGCCGTCCTCCTCCAGCACGATCACCGAGGGAGGCGGCACGCCGCGGGCGGCGGCGTCGGCCAGTTGGGCGTCGATCATAGCGTAGGCCTGCTCCGCGATGCGGTTTTCCTCTGCCTGACGGTGAGCATTGATCTCGCAAAGCTCCTCGGCCAACTCTTCGGCGCGCGCGGCGGTATCGGCCAGCAGGAGATCCACCGCCTTCATGGCGTGAGCGATACGGCCTGCCGCATTGATGCGAGGGGCGATACCAAAGCCCACCAGTCCCGAATTGACCTTACGGCGGGGCTTCTTGACGGCGGAGCTTCCCGATACGGGACGGCTGTTGCCGCTCCCCGAAATAGCATCCAACAGGGCGGCAAGACCGGGACGTTCGGTATGCTCCACCATGGAAAGGCCGCGGGATACAATGAAACGGTTCTCATCGATCAAGGGCATCACGTCGGCAATGGTACCGATGGCCACCAGGTCGATCATGTGGCGGCTGATGACCGCCAGCGCCTCAGCGGGCGTGCAATCTGCTCGAACAGCCTCGCAAGCGCAGACGAACTTGAACACCACGCCCACACCCGCCAATTCCTTGAAAGGATAGGGGCAATCGGGGCGGTGAGGATTCACAACAGCGGTACACAGAGGGATCTCGGCATGACACTCATGGTGATCCGTCACCACGGTATCCACGCCCAAGGTTGCGGCGTGGGCGATCTCGGCGTGGGCGGTGATGCCCGTATCCACCGTGATGATCAGGGTCACGCCCATTTCGGCCAGTTGGTTGACCGCACCCACCGACATGCCGTATCCTTCGCCCAAGCGGTTGGGAATGTAACAGGTCACGTCGGCGCCGAGGCCGGTGAGGTAGAGGTAGAGGGAGGTGACCGAGGTCACGCCGTCCACGTCGTAGTCACCGTAAATGGCGATCTTTTCGCCGTTCTTGACGGCTTCCAGAACCCGCGCGACGGCAGGCTCCATATCCGCCATAAGCAGGGGGTCGTGCCATACCCGCTCGTCGTTGTGCAGAAACAGCTCCGCCGTCTCGGGGGAGGTGTAGCCGCGGTTACAGAGCAGGCGGGCGGTCAGGGGCGTGATCCCCAGCTCGCGGATCAGGGTCTCGGTGGCTGATCTATATGTTTGATTCTCTATGTCGCACAGGAGCGTCCAGATGCGCTCCCGCGACAGAGACTGGTTGCTTTCGGTATCTTTCAAAATCAAAATCCTTTCATACGGCGCCGATTCCTCGGCGCAACGCCCCATCTGCGAGCGCCGCTCCTCCCCTACGGAGAAGCCTTATCACAAATCCATTCCGTCCGATGCTCGTTCTCCGATCGGCACGGAAACAGTACACTCATTCAAGTCAAGTTTTCCAATGTCATAGCTTCGGCGCATAGACCGACAGGATGGCTTCCGCCACCTTCAGACCGTCCACGGCCGCGCTGGTGATGCCGCCGGCATAGCCCGCGCCTTCCCCGCAGGGATAGATGCCGGGATTACCAATGGCACAGAAGTCGCTCCCTCGCAGGATGCGGACGGGGGCGGAGGTGCGTGTCTCGGCGGCCGACAGGACGGCTTCGGGCATGGCGTAGCCCCCCACCTTGCGATCGAAGGAGCGGAGTCCATAGCGCAGAGAATCGCAGACATAGGACGGAAGCACACTACTGACAGGAGCAAGCTTATAATGCTCCCCGCCGCGATAGGAAGGCTTGACACGGGTGGGCTCGTGAATAGCCTGATCCCCCGCCAAAAAATCCCCTACGGTCTGCACGGGTACGTTGTAATCCGAGCCGCCCGCCAGAAATGCGGCACGCTCGATGCGACGCTGGTAGGCGATGGCACCCAGCACCAAACTGCCATCTATCGACTCGTAGTCTGTGGGGCGAACCGACACGGCAATGGCCGCGTTGGAATTCTCACCGTCACGGGCGCGGTGGCTCATGCCGTTGACCACTACGGTCTCCTCCTCGGAGGCGGCGGCCACGACTTCACCGCCGGGGCACATACAGAAGGTATACACCCCGCGCTCACCCTTGGTGTCCGAAAGGTGGTACTCGGCGGCCCCCAGGTCGGGGTGACCCGCAAAGGAGCCGTAGAGCATGGTATCCATATCCGTTCGCAGATGCTCGATACGTACACCCACCGAAATGGGCTTGGCCTCCAGCATCATCTGCTTTTCAAGAAGCATCTTGTAGGTATCTCTTGCGCTATGGCCGGGCGCCAGGACGATGATCCCGCAGGGGATGTCCCCCTTGGTGGTCCTTACGGTAAAGCTCCCGTCGGCATGGCGGTCATACCCATCGAAACGGCAACGGTAGATCACCTCGCCGCCCAGATCCCGTATGGCATCCAGCATATTCTGTACCACCACGCGAAGCACGTCGGTGCCTACGTGGGGCTTAGCCTGCAAGGTAATATCGGCAGGAGCGCCCATATCCCGCAATATCTCCAGCACATAGGAGCAACGGGCATCGTTGATGCGGGTCAAAAGCTTGCCGTCCGAAAACGTGCCTGCGCCGCCTGCACCGAACTGAATGTTCGACTCAGTATTCAACCGTCCGTGGAGGTAAAAGCCATCCACCGTCTTCACGCGGTCGGCCACGCAGTCACCGCGGTCAATGAGGATCGGGGCATATCCCTCCTTGGCAAGCAGATAAGCACAGAAGAGACCGGCCGGTCCCATGCCCACCACAAGCGGACGCGCGGAAAGCGGCGTATTGCCCCGTACCAAGGACAATCCCGTTTTCTCGTAAGGCTTCAGCCCCGCGCGGACAAGCTTTTCCTCCGAAAAGCCGGGATGATTCCCCTCCGCAGTAGCCAAAACCGAGTAAACCAAACGGATATCCTCCCGCTTACGGGCATCCACCGACTTTTTATAGAGGCGAAAATGAAGCGACCCGACAGGTACGCCGCACCGCTTCATCTTCTGCTCCGCTTTGGCCAGCACGTCAGCCTCAGACGTACCTACCGCTACCGATATTCCCTCGATAACGGCTTCCATACAACGCTTGTCTTTCATGGCATTCACAGGCTCACCCGCCATTCACACACGGATCCGGCCATGGCGGTAGTGACATCGCCGGGCTCGCTATCCGCCATACCCGTGGATTCCTGCTCGGTAACGGGAGCCGTATCCACAGGCGGTGGAGGCGTTTGATTATGCTTAGAGCTGATCACGTATAACCAGATCAGAAAAGCCATTGCAAGACAAAGGATCAAAACGGGGACGTGGATCTCGATCCGATCCCGCTTGACGACGGGTTTGCGGATGTTCTCCCCTTCTCTCAGTTTATAATGATTCATAGGTATGGATCCTTTCTTACCGTGCGCAGATCAAAGGCTCTTGGATGAATCCGTTGAACTGTCCTCGGATTCCGCCAAAGCGCCTGCACGGTCATAGTCGGCCGGTCTTGTACCCTTGGTCACTTGGGTGATATGGTAGCGGTTCTTCTTCCCTTTGGAGGAAGAGCTTCCGATCTCGCGGGATACAGCGGGCTTATGCTTCTCAGTTTTCTCAGGCTTCTCGCTGAAGCTCCAGGTAAACTTGATTTCGGGAATGATGCTTCTGCGCTCCACCTCGTCGTTTTCCTCGTCGGCAGGGGTAAAGATCTTGGCATCTCCGCGCAGAAGACGGGACAAATCTTTACGCAGAGCCTTCTGAATGGACTTGGCGCTGGCCTCGTTGTTGAACTCATCCGCCTTCTGGTTGTAGTTCTTTTTCAGATAGCCGTTGTTGGCAATGGAGATCACGTGTCTCTGCTCGGAGACCACCACTACCACGCAGTCGCTGACCTCGGTAATGCCCACGGCGGCACGATGGCGGGAACCGACACCGCGTACCACTTCCTCGTTAGAGGTCAGAGGCAATTCGCAGCAGGCGGCAGCAATACGGTTGTTGCGGATGATCACGGCACCGTCGTGAAGAGGAGTTCCGTCCACGAAAATATTGCGGAGGAGCTCGCTGGAAACAGCCGCATCCATCTTGTGGCCTCTGTCCACGAAATCACCCAAAGGAGTCGAACGCTCAATAACGATCAAAGCGCCATCCTTGTTGGTCTGGGCAATCAGGCAAGCGGCATCCACTACCTCACTGATAACCTTAGCGGTATCCGCTTGGTCACGGTTGTGAATCAGGAACCCGAAAGGGCGGTCACCCAGCTTTTCAAGTCCGTCACGGATCTCGGGCTGGAAGATAACAGCCAGCACAATGATGAAGAAAGGTGCGATCCAAGCCATGAGCTGGTGGATAGCCCGCAGGCCCATCAGGTCGCTGAGTCCGTAGATCAAAACGATGAACGCGAGACCAACAGCCAGTTTTCCCGCGCGACGTTCCTTAAAGAATCGGAACAGTCCGTACAGGAGCAGGGTTAGGATCAAGATGTCCAGCGCATCCGAAATCGAAAAATTGGATAAGGGATATACTATGTAGTTCTCCCACAGATTACTCCATGCAGCCGCCATTTCCTTCATTACGCAATCACCTTTCTCTCTATGTAAAAACAATATCACTTTTAATGTGGATTAGAGTTTATTATACCATATATATAAGCAAAATAGAATAGAGATAGCAAAAAATTAAGAGAATGTTTACAAAAAAGCATCCACATTCCGTAAATTTCGGAATGTGGATGCGATACGAAAGTTCTCAATCACCGTCCACCAATTCCCCAACGGTGACGAATCGGTAGCCCCTCTCCAGCAGTGCGGGGATCACGACGCGGAGTGCCTCGGGGGTGGGGCTGTCATGCCCGATGAAATCGTGCATGAGGATGATATCTCCCGCCTGTACGGTATCCAGAATATGGCGGCTGATCTCGGCGGGCGGAGTGTGAGCCCAATCCCGCGTGTCCACGTCCCAGAGAATGATGCGATAATCCAGGGTACCGATCACACGGCGCATAGCCTCGTTCATCTGCCCCTCGGGAGGACGGATGAAATGAACCGGTGTCTCGGAAACCGAGGAAATAGCTTGCTCACATGCGTGGATCTCGTCCAACATCTCGTGCTCGGTCATGCGGTTGAATTTGCGGTGGGAGAAAGTATGATTCCCGATCTCGTGCCCCGCCTCAGCTACGGCTCGGGCGGCATCGGGATAGTACTCCACGTTCTCCCCCACCATGAAAAAGGTGGCCTTGATGCCATATTCCTCCAGAATATCCAGAATGACGGGGGTCAGCCGCGGGTGAGGGCCGTCGTCAAAGGACAGCGCGATCTCCATGCGGTCGTTTTTGCGGCTGTGGTACACGATCTCGTCCTGCCGGCGGGGCATGTCCGTTCCCTGCTCCACCTCCGTTTCAGGCTCCGCTTGCCCCTCGCTTTCGGGCAGAGGACGGAAGGGAGATGGATAGACAGGCACCAGAACAGCGGGGTATTCTTCGGGCAATTTTTCGGCAGATGCAGGTTCATCCAGATGATGCTCCATACGTCCCGCGCCGTAGCCGCTCCCGGCCCTCGTTCGAACCAATACCCACATGACCAGCGCCGCCAGGGTGAGGAACACCACCGCCACGGTAATCCAAAAGATCCTGTTCCGACGGGCTTTTTTTCGTTGAGCCAAAGTTCTGTAGCCTGCCATATTACACACCTCCCGTCAGCTCGTCCAGGGAGCCGAAGCGGTAGCCCTGCGCCTTCATCTCGCGGAGCACGTCCCCTAAAATGGCGGCGTTGGTGGCAGAGGTGGGATGCAAAAGAATCACCGCACCGTTGTGGAGGTTGTCGAGGATTTTTTTCTTGGCGGCGGCGGGGTCGGGCTGTCTCGCGTTGTCCCAATCGGCGTAAGCAAAGCTCCAGAACACGGTTTTGTAGCCCATGTCCTGCACGGTTTTCAGCATGGCGGTATCGAAGGTTCCCTCGGGTGGGCGGAAGTATTTGGCCACCGTCACCCCTGCCCCCTCCAGACAGACCCGCTCCAGCTTGCCCAGCTCCTCGGCCACGGTCTCCTCCGATGCCCCGCAGAGGTTTTTGTGGCTGTAGGTATGGTTGCAAACCAGATGCCCCTCGTCGGCCATGCGCCGCGTAAGCTCGGGATATTTCTCCGCCACGTGACCCAGGATGAAGAACGCCCCTGTTGCCCCCTCGGTCTGCAGAGCGTCCAGCACCTTTTCCACGTTGCCGTTTTCATAGCCTGCGTCAAAGGTAAGGTAGACCACCTTATCCTCGGCGTCGGGGTCGGTATGGCGGTGATCCATATAGTACCCGCCGTAGGGCTCCACCGCCCGCAGATCCGCGCCGAACGTGGGCTGGCGGTGATCCTTGGCGCGAGGGGTGTACCAGCCCACCCCTGCGGCATGGGTAGATAGGGGCAGGTGGAGCATGATCAGCGCGGCGGCCAGGAGGGCGGTCAAAAGCTGATAAATAACGGTTGTTTTTTCTCGGATCGGCATGGTGTAACGGTCTCCTTTCGCATTCAAATTGGAGTTTGTAGGGGAGTTATGCTTATGTACTTTTCTCTCCCTGTCGAGAGAAAAGTACCAAAAGAGCGCCACTCAAGGGAGTCACCCACGGTGCCTCCCTTGAGAAACCCACCACCTTATCCGCGCGACTCTTTCGCCTCCTGGCGAAAGAGTCTGATTGCGCAAATGGTCGCCAAGACCCGAAACCCCGCATGGACGGCGGAGCGCCGTCCGTGCGGAACTCGCCGCTTTGCTGTAGGCCCAAGTTGTTTTTTAACTTGTCGGATAACGGAAAACCGTGGGTGAAACCAAACGGGCGAGCAACCGCGCGGTCGTCACTCTGACGACCGTGCGGCTCTGTGGCAAACTGCGACTTAACAGCGCGTTGGCCATTTTGCCACTGGCAAAATGGCGCGCAGATAAGGCGATAGAATTCTTAAGGAAAGTACCGTGGGTACTTTCCTTAAGCGGTGTTCTTTTGGTACTTTTCTGTCACTGCTGACAGAAAAGTACATAAACAAACAGACCTATAAACCCAAATTTGAAAATGAGCGGCTCGCGATCACGCGAGCCGCTTTTTGTGCGTCAGGAATACATACTGTTCGCTTTCATATAGCGATAGATCTGCTCGCCGTGCTGCTGCTCCTCGGTCTGGATGTGGTTGAGCACCTGGCGGAGCTCGGTCTGTCCGAACTCGAAGACCGAGGTGTTATAGAGCCCCGATGCGTGCTTTTCGGTGGTGAGCAGGTCGGTGCAAAGGTAGAAGTCCTGCTTCTTTTCGGGAGTCTCGTTCTGGGTGTGGTAAGCCGTGAACGAGGGGATCGTGGCCTGCTTGCCGCCGCCTGTGGAGGGTGCCGCGCCGCTTTCGATCTGATTCAGGGTGTTCATATGCTCCCTCTCTACGTCCGCGATCTTGTTGAACAGCTGCTTGAGCTGGGGATCGTGAGCGCACTCGGCGTGCTTGGTGTACTTGTCGATGCAAAGCTGCTCCTGTCCCTTGAGATCCTTGATGAGGGTGGATTCCTTCTGTGTGAGTACCATTTTTTCCTCCGTGGTATGAATTTCCCTTGCGGGTAGGAAAATTATGGACAGGGGGAGGGGGGATTATACAAATTCAAGCTGGCAAATGCAAAGAAATTCCTTGACTTTCCGCCCAAAATGGTCTATAATATTATTAATCGTTATAGTACCGCAAAATCCCCTGAAAAGGAGTTTCCATATGCCCACCACCCCCGATATGACCGCCCTCCGCGCCCGCGCTGAGGAGCTTCGCCGGACGCTGGACTACCACGCCAGACTGTACTACGTGGAAGATGCCCCCGTTATTTCGGATTATGAGTACGATAAGCTCTACTATGAGCTGGTTCATCTGGAGGAATCCTACCCCGAGCTGGACGACCCCGCCTCCCCCACCCACCGCGTGGGTGGTAAGGCGCTGGACAAGTTCGATAAAGTCACCCATACCGCCCGCATGGACTCTCTCTCCGACGTCTTTTCCTACGACGAGCTGGGCGACTTCATCCACCGTGTTCATGAAATATTGCCCAACGCCCCCTTCTCGGTGGAGCCCAAGATCGACGGTCTCTCGGTCTCTCTCCGCTATGTGGGCGGTGTCCTGACTCAGGGAGCCACCCGAGGCGACGGTATTACGGGCGAGGATGTGACAAATAACCTCAAAACCATCTTCGATATTCCCCTGACCCTCCCCGAGCCTCTGGATCTGGTGGTACGCGGCGAGGTCTACATGTCCCGCGCCGTGTTCGAGCGCCTCAACGCCAAGCGAGAGGCCGAGGGAACTGCCCTCCTGGCCAATCCCCGTAACGCCGCCGCGGGCTCTCTCCGCCAGCTCGACCCAAATATCACCGCCCAGCGTGCCCTCTCCATCTTCGTGTTCAACTTCCAGGAGGGAAGCCTGTACCTTGACGGCCGTGAACCCGCCACCCATACCGAAACCCTGAACCGCCTCTCCGAGTTGGGTTTTACCACCTTGCAGGAGACCGCCGTCTGCAAAACTCACGCCGAGATCGTGTCTCACATCGAAGCTCTGGGCGCCAAGCGTGACGACCTCGCTTACGACATCGACGGCGTGGTGGTCAAGCTGGACAAACTGACCGACCGTACCCGTATGGGCGAGGGAACCAACACCCCCCGTTGGGCGGTTGCTTATAAGTTCCCCCCCGAGCAGAAGATCACCAAGCTGGAGAGCGTGACCGTGGCCGTGGGACGGACGGGTGTCTTGACCCCAACCGCCAACCTCGCCCCCGTCCGTCTGGCGGGAACCACCGTGAGCCGCGCCACCCTCCACAATCTTGACTTTATCCGTGAAAGAGACATTCACCTGGGTGACTATGTGACCGTCCAGAAGGCGGGTGACATCATCCCCGAGGTGGTCTGCGCCCATCCCGACAAGCGGGACGGCACCGAGATCCCCTTCGAGATGCCCACCACCTGTCCCTCCTGCGGTGAACCCGTGTTCAGAGAGGAAGGCGAGGCGGCTGTGCGCTGTACCAACGCCTCTTGCCCTGCCCAGCTCTCCCGCGGCATCGAGCATTTTGCCTCCAAGGATGCTATGGACATCGACGGTCTGGGTCCCCAGATCGTGGAAGCCCTCATCCGCGCCGACCTCATCCGCGACCCCGCCGATCTCTATACGCTCAAGGCTGAGCAGATCGCGAATCTGGAGCGCATGGGGGATAAATCCGCGCAGAATCTTGTGGATGCCATTGAAAAATCCAAATCCGCAGGCTTGGAGCGCTTGCTCTTTGCTCTGGGAATCCGCAACATCGGCGCGGTGGCCGCCACCGCTCTGGCCGCCCGCTACGGCACTCTGGAGGCCGCTATGAACGCCACCGTGGAAGAACTTTGCGAGATTCAGGATTTCGGTGAGATCACCGCGCTGTGCGTGGTCAACTACTTCTCCCACGAGCAGAATCGCGCCCTTTGCTGCCGGCTTTCCGAGGCGGGACTTGTGACCAAGTCCACCGCCGCCCCCGTGGGGGATCGCTACGCAGGGAAGACCTTCGTGCTGACGGGCACCCTCCCCACCATGAGCCGTGACGAGGCCTCCGCCCTCATCAAGGCGCAGGGGGGCAAGGTGTCGGGATCTGTCTCCAAGAAGACCGACTACGTGGTGGCAGGTGAGGCCGCCGGCTCCAAGCTTACCAAGGCCAATGAACTGGGTGTTACCGTCATCGACGAGGCCACCCTGTTGGAAATGATGAAATCATAAAGGAGGAACCCCATGAAAACGAAAAAATGCTACTCGCTGCTTACCGCTTTGCTGGCGACTGTTCTCTTGCTCTCCTCTGTCCTGGCGGTCTGCATGGTCTCCGCCGCCGACGACAACATCGCCTCCGATAAGGCGGTGACCCTCAAGGCCTTTGATACTGCCGAGATGGCCAGCCACATCGCCCGTCAGTTTACCGAGGGGACTCCCATCGGTATCCGCATGGGCTTTGGCGCGCCTTTCAAAAAGTTCACCCTCTGTATGCCCACCTGGGGCGATAAGACGGTGAGCCTGACCCTGTCTCTGTACAAGTGGGACACCGATTTTGATACCACTCGCGCCGCCGCTCCCGTGGCGACCCGTAAGATCGAGAATCATCCCGATAACGGTCACGCGTATCTGGAGTTCGAGGAGCAGCCCGCGGGCGAGTACCTCATCTGCATTGACGAATTCTCGGGCGGCCGCTTGGGCGCTTGGCAGATGTCCTCTGCTGTGAGCAATGCCTATACCTACGAGAGCGGCATTGAGAAGGCCGCATCCTGGGAGATCTCTGTGTCCTTTACCAAGACCCCCGTGGAGGCATTCCTCAAGATCGAGAGTGCCAAGGACGCCATCGACGGCAAGCATACCGCTCCCTCCGAGTGGGAAATGCCCGACGATCACCTGGTCAATACCCACAAGGTCATGCCCGATACTTGGGTCTTTACCGATGCCCTCGGCCGTGAATCCCTGACCTACGCCGACGTGGGCGGGATCAAGGACGACAAGACCGTAGCCATGTTCTACTGGACCTGGCATGTGGATCTTGCCTTCAACGAGGCGTTTAACGTCAACGATTTCATTTTGAAATACCCCGAGGCCAAGAATGACTACGACCACGAGGCCTGGCCTACGGGCGGTGTCGCCTACTTCTGGAACGAGCCCTTGTACGGCTATTACCGCACCAACGATACATGGGTGCTTCGCCGCCACGCCGAGCTTTTGGCCAACGCGGGCGTAGACACCATCTTCACCGATAACACCAACGGTGCGTATACCTGGAAGTCCAGTTATACCCCCCTCTATGAAACCTGGAGCGACGCGCAGGAGAACGGCGCAGTCAACGTCCCCAAGGTCTCCTTCCTGCTCCCCTTCGGCCCCAACGACGGCAGCCGTGAGCAGATCGAGATGCTGTATCTGGACATTTACCGCACAGGGAAGTACCAGAACCTTTGGTTCTACCGGGACGGAAAGCCTATGCTTATGGGCTTCAACAACAATATTGGTGACGGTTCCAATCTGCACAAGGAGATCAAAAACTTCTTCACTTGGCGTGCCGGTCAGCCGGCCTATGAGATTGAGGGCCGTCAGATCGGCAACTGGGGCTGGCTGGCTACCTACCCGCAGATCCCCTACTACAAGGATCGGGACGGCTTCAAGGACAAGATCGTGGAGCAAACCACCGTGGGTGTTGCTGTCAACCACAGCTACATCACCCATGAATGTACCGCCATGAACAGAGGCGAGGACATCATCGGCCGCTCCTTTACGTCTGACTTCAAGGATCGTTTCGTCAAGGAAGGATCCAATGCATCCCTCATGGGCTACTGCTTCTCGGAGCAGTTCGATTATGCGCTGGAACTGGATCCGCAGGTGCTCTTTATCACGGGCTGGAACGAGTGGACGGCAGGCCGTCATGAGACGTGGGGCGGCGTGGAGAACGCATTCCCCGACCAGTTCAACGATGAGTACAGCCGCGATCTGGAAATGACCAAGGGCGCGCTGGGTGATAACTACTACTACCTCCTGGTCAACTACGTTCGTAAGTACAAGGGCGTCAATCCCATTCCCACCCCCTCCCTGTCCCAGACCATCGATCTGACGACGGGAGCCGATCAGTGGTCCACCGCCGAGCCCTACTACGCCGCCTACATCGGCAATACCGCCGACCGTGACGCCAAGGGCTACGGAAGCCTGCATTACACCGAGACCTCGGGTCGAAATGACATCATCGGCGCAAGAGTCGCCCGCGACGCTGACACCGTCTGGTTCTTCGTGGAGTGCAACGAGAACATCACCCCCTACACCGACTCCCTGTGGATGAACCTCTACATCGACTCGGATCAGGCAAGCAAGGGCTGGGAAACCTTCGATTTCATCGTGAACAAGTCCGCCGCCTCTGCCGATACCCTGGTGCTGGAGAAGTTCACCGGCAATGGCTACGACACCGAGAAGGTGGCTGACGTTAAGTACCGCGTGGACGGCAAGTACATGATGGTGGAGATTCCCAAGTCGGCTCTTGGCCTTGCAGGGAACGATTATACCATCAATTTCGCTTGGACCGACAACGTCCACGACGAGGGCGATTACTCCAAGTTCTCGGGTGACATCATGGACTTCTACCTGTCGGGTGACGTTGCTCCCGGCGCTCGCTTCAAGTTCAGCTATATCTCTACCCATGAGAACACCACGGGTGAAGCTGTGACCGAGCCCGAGACCGGTGTGGTCACCGAGCCCGAGACCGGTGTAGTCACCGAGCCCGTAACCGATGCCTCCGTGACGACCGCTCCCGAAAACGAGGACAACGAGATCCCCGAGCCCGGTATCAGCAAGGGCTGCGGCTCTATCATCGCCGCAGTTGCCATGTTGCCCGGCATGCTGATCCTGATGGGTGCAGTTTTGCTGGCAAAGAAGGGGAAGGAATCATGAGAAGAATACGTACATTGACACGTGTTGCGCTGGGGTGTATCTGTCTTGTGCTCTTGCTGGCTTCTTGTAGTGCGGGTAACAGTCAGGTTTTGGGTGAATACCTCGCTCCCTACGAAGAACAATCGGTGGCATTCCTGCTTGCCGACAAGGGATTTGTAGCTGTTTACGGAGAGGATTGTGAATTGGATGCTACCGGTTTTTCATACACCTATACCGATCCGAAGAAGTACACGGGGCTCTCCCTGTCTCCCAAGATTCCCGCTACCGCCGAGGAATTTAATCAAGAGGTCGAGGAGATTCAGGTCAATTTTATCCTCCCCGATGATCGAGCCTGCTCGGTGCTGTTCCAAAAGACTCCCGAAGGAGGCTTGGAGATCACCGGCTGGGCATATACCGACGAAACCGAATGATGCAAAAGAGCCTCACACGCATTGGCGTGTGAGGCTCTGCTTTTAGGGGAATAGGCGTTGTTCAGATTTTCGGCCGCACGAGGGTCAAGGTTTCGATGCGTTTCAGCCCCAGAGATTTCAGGAACGTGTCAGCCTCAGCTTCCAACCACGGCTGTTCCAGCCAGGAGGGGGCGTGGGCATCCCAGCCGATGATGACTTTATTGCCCACCACGGCGGCCTCCTCCCAAAAGGCGGGGGTGGGGTAGTGGCGGTGAGTGCCGTAGCCCAGAAGGTTATACTCCAAAGGAACACCGCAGGCCTTTGCCTCGCGGCAGAGGCGGCGCATATGAGCGCGGTAGATCTTCTCATCGCCCACATAACGGAAAATGTCGGGATGGACGAAGCAGGAGAATGCTCCTGTATTCAGCGCCTCAGCGCATTGATCTACGAAATGAGCCAGACCGGCCTCCTCGGCGCAGGGGGTGGCTACGTAGGTGCCGCCCTTCTCGTGATCCACGAAATGCTGACCCAGGATCAGGTATTCGTAGGGATAGGGCTCCAGCATGCGGAGCAGATCACCGAACAGGGAGGGGAAGTATTCCGCCTCAAAGCCGATGTGGATGTCGATCTCGCCGCGGTATTCGTTCTTCAAAGATACCAGGGTGTTCACGTAATCGGCGGTCTCCTCGGGGCGCATCCGAATGCCCGAACGGAAATCGGTATAGGGCTGCGGAACGTGATCCGCAAAGCCGAACACGCGGAAGCCCTCCTTCAGAGCGGCTTCCACATATCTTTTCTCACCGGCCTCGGCGTGGCCGCAACGGTGTGTGTGAGTGTGGTAATTGGTTTTCATGGCAGTAGTGTTCTCAATTCTTCTTTGAATTATGCAAATTTGGGTTTGTCGGGGGGCGGGAGAGCGGCCTCCGGCGGCCAAGAACCTTTTTGAAAAAAGGTTCTTGGATCTCCAAAAACTTTCAAAAAACATTGATAAATAACCCTTTTTGAAA
>JAZRIF010000023.1:0-16402 GCA_045645165.1 Eubacteriales bacterium | reverse complement strand
GGAAAGACCGTCGATGGTCGCATCCTTCACGGCACGGGTGACGGACAGCGTATGCACGCAACCATAGGTCTCGGTCATGACGGCGGCGTTATCGTCGGCAGAGGAGGTGGGGTCAAAGGCCAGCATGGCAGACATACCCTCGGGTACGCTGCGGGTCTCCAGCACGATGACGCGCTTTTGCTCGGTGATGCCCTCGGCCGCCTCGGCCTCGATGATGGCGGCGGCCTGGTTGGCCACCATGATGATGTTCTTGTTGTTGGGCAGCACGAAAACCTCGCGGCCGCGGGTGCGGCGGATGGCGTTCAAGAGGTTGTCTGTGGAGGGGTTCATGGTCTGACCGCCGGTGACGATCTCATGGACACCCAGCTCGCGGAAGATGTTGGCCGTACCGTCACCCAGGCAAACGGCTACGAAGCCGAAGTCCTTGTCGGGGGTGTAGTCGATGGGGGCATCGGTCTCGCCCTTGTCGGCCTTCTCGCCTGCGGCGGTCAGAGCCGAGTGCTGCTTCTTCATGTTCTCGATCTTGACCATCTCCAGAGCGCCGTACTTGACAGCCTCGGAGAGGACAAAGCCGGGATCGTTGGTGTGGATGTGGAGCTTGATGATCTCATCGTCGTCCACGAAGACCATGCTGTCACCGATGTCCGAGATGATCTCCTTGAACTTCTGAGCCGTGCCCTCGCCGCGGAACTCGTCGGACTTGCCCACGATGCACTCGGTGCAGTAGGCGAAGGTGATGGAGTCGGTGTCGAACTCGCCGAAGTCGGCGCCCTCTTGGATTTCATCGTCAGAGCCCTCTACGGCGGCTACGTCGTGACCCTTCAGGGAAGCCAGCATGCCCTTGAGCATGGTGACAAAGCCCTGTCCGCCGGCATCCACTACGTTGGCCTGCTTCAGGACGGGGAGCATCTCGGGGGTCTGCTCCAGCACTTCCTCGGCGCCCTCCAGGAGTCTCTCAAAGAATGCCTCGGGGTTGCCGCGGAACTGCTCGCTCTCGGCCTCGGCGATCTCGGCGGTGCCACGCATGACGGTCAGAATGGTGCCCTCGGCGGGCTTGCTGACGGCGCGGTAAGCTTCGTTGGTACCGCTGCGGATGGCCTTGGCGATATCGTCAGAGTCGGCGGTTTCCAGACCCTCAAAGGACTTGGACATACCGCGGAAGAACAGGGAGAGGATGGCGCCCGAGTTACCGCGGGCGGCGCGGAGCAGGCGGCTGGCCACACGGGAAGCGGCCTCGGCCAGGGTGCCGGGCTCTACCTGGATCTCGCGGGCGGGCTTCATGGTGAGGGACATGTTGATGCCCGTGTCACCGTCAGGGACGGGGAATACGTTCAGATTGTTGATCTCAGTCTTTTCGGTGTCCAGGGAATTGGCGGCGGATGCCATCATTTTCTGGAACTGCTCGCCATCAATGACTTTTTTAGACATAATCGTAAACCAAGCCTTTCATCATCATTTTTTGGTGGTTTGTTTGTGTATGAGCGGCAGGGGATTCCTGCGCGAAATCAGATTGTATCTGCGATGTCCAATACGAATTTTTCGGTCTTATCCCATCCGATGCAGGGATCGGTGATGGACTGACCAAAGCCCTCCTCGGTGACCTTGCGCGCACCGTCCAGAAGGTAGCTCTCGATCATAAAGCCCTTGACAAGACGGTTGACGTCGGTGCTGCGGCGGCAGGCGTTGAGCACTTCCTTGCAGATGCGAGGCTGCTCCAAATAGTTTTTTCCGGAATTCGCATGGTTCGTATCCACGAGGACAGCGGGGTTGCGGAGATGGGAGAGCTCGCTATATCGGGCAGCCAGACGAACCAGATCCTCGTAGCGGTAGTTGGGCTGACAGCACCCCTCTCCGTCCACAAAGCCGCGGAGGATGGCGTGAGTCAAGGGGTTGCCCGTGGTTTCCACTTGCCAACCGCGGAAAATGAAGGTGTGACCCTGTTGGGCGGCGGTGATGGCGTTCATCATGACCGTCAGGTCTCCGCTCGTGGGATTCTTCATGCCTACGGGAGCGCTGACACCGCTGGCAACCAGGCGATGCTCCTGATTCTCCACCGATCGTGCGCCTACGGCTACGTAGGAGAGCAGATCGTCCAGGTAGCGGTAGTCAGCGGGGTAGAGAAGCTCGTCGGCGGTGGGAAGGGAGAACTCGGTCAGCACACGGGTGTGCAGGGATCGGGTCGCCAGAATGCCCTTGTACATATCGGGGGCCTCGGCGGGATCGGGCTGATGGAGCATACCCTTGTAGCCCTCGCCCGTGGTGCGGGGCTTGCTCGTGTAGATGCGGGGGACGAGGATGAGCTTGTCGGCTACCTTGTCCTGAAGCAGGCGCAGGCGGCGGACGTACTCAATGACGGGCTCCTCGCTGTCTGCCGAGCAGGGACCGATGACCAGCAGCTTCTTGGGGGATTCCCCTGTGAATATCTGTGCGATTTCTCGGTCGCGGATAGCCTTGCAGGTGGCGGCGGTCGCGGTTACGGGATACCGCTCTTTGGTCTCCTTGGGGATGGGGAGCTTGTTCATGAAGGTCATGGACATGGGAAAACCTCCTGTTTCTTCCCGTGGGGAGAGTGAAACGGCGCGTATAGGTACACGCATACATAATCATTATACCCGAATTTCATTAGTTTGTCAAGAGAATTTGGCTGTTTTTGCATACCGCGACAGAAAAATTGTTACTTTATACCGCTTTTGGTATCGGACATACCGCGATTTCGGCAATATGCAAATAAAATGCGGCGCCTATCCTCCGCCCGATCCTTGCAGAGTCGCAAAAAGACGCTTTTCGGCGCACACTTTTTTCGGAAAAGGGCTTGCTTTTTCGGTGAGTTTGTGGTATAATATTTCGGTACTCTTGAATATCTACCCGTGGCACAGCTGGATAGCGCGTCAGACTCCGACTCTGAAGGTCGAAGGTTCGAATCCTTTCGGGTAGGCCAAGCAAAAGACCCCGCTTGTCGGGGTCTTTTGTTTGGCCTATTTGTGAGGATGAGAAGATGAGTGGAAGCACCAAGGAACGAAAGGGTTGCCGCTCTCAACAGAGGTGCTTCCTGCGCACGCGAAGCGTGGGCTAGGTTCAGAATCCTTTCGGGTAGGCCAAAAGAGAAGGTGCATAAACGACTTCTTGTGTTGTGGCTCTCTCGTGAAAAATTGCGCAAAATTTCCGTCCATCCGTTGACAGATTCGAGTAAATCGTGTATAATAAAAGCAACGCCGCACCGTTGCGGGTAATAACAAAATAAGGAGCCCGATTATGAAACATTCCGTATGGATCCGCACCGCGGCCGCGCTGCTGGCCGTTCTGACCTGCCTGTGCAGTTTTTTGATCCTGCCTGCCTCTGCCGCCGACGAGCCTGTCGACGAGGAATACGAGGCCAAAAAGGCCGCCTACCGCGCAAAACTCATGGCCGACGACGTCACCACCGACGATCTGCTCATTGGCTCTTGGGTGTCCTTCTACTCCTTTGAGAAGGACAGCTACGAGTATCAGCTGGATCAGATGGCTGCCGCCGGTATCAACTTCAACATGTTCCCTCGGGATTTCGGCTCGGGACATATGTACGACGCCGCCTACTGGAATAACGTTGAGGAGCAGTATGCCAAGCGCAATATGGTCTATCAAATGAACGGCAGCATGGCCGAGGCCAATATCGCCGTCGGCGTAGAGTACGCCGCGGGCAAGGAGCATTGCGTCGGCTATCACCTCGTTGACGAGCCCGGCGGCTCGGCACTTCAGGGAGTGGCTGATATGGTGAAGGCTTACCGCGAGGCAGACGCCACCCGTTATCCCTTCGTCAACCTCCTTCCCAGTTATGCGGGCGAGGCCGTGCTGGGTGGCACCTATAAGGAGCATGTTTCCCGTTTCGTGGAGCTGGCCGGCCCCGAAAACATCGACTATCTTTCTCATGACTATTACCCATTCCGTGCGGGGAATGTTGTTCTGACCGACATTTTCGCTGATATGGAGGTCTTGCGTTCCGTGGCCTATGAGAACGGCAAGCTCAAGACCCATGCGTTCCCCCAGTCTACCGCCTGGAACGGCACCCGTATGCCCACGGTGGATGAGATGCGCTGGAACGTCTATGGTTATCTGGCCTACGGATTCAAGGCGCTGTCCTGGTTCAATCTGGTTTGCCCCGGCAGCTCCGACACCGAGGGCGAGGGTTTCCGCGACTCCCTCATCTACCGTGACGGCACCATCCGCGACCCCGAGCTCTTCGCCTTCTGGAGCGACCTGAACTGGGAGATCCGAGGCTTGTCCTCTATCCTCATGAATCTGGATACGGCACATGCCTATCACGTGCAGAAGAACGTCAACGGTGTGGAGGTTCTGCCCGACGATTACTTCCTGCAGCCCAGCGGACGTAACGACTTCATTATCAGCGTCATGGAGCCCAAGGAGGGCGATGATCAGTATATCATGCTGTTCAACAAGAACACCAAGCGGGATGCCAACTGTAAGTTTACGGTGGATGCCGCCGCCGGCGTCAAGTGGCTGGAATATTTCGATCCCCATATCGGTGAGTATATTCCCGTGGAATTTACGGATGGTCTGCTTAAGGATGAATTCCTCGCCGGTGAGGGTAAGCTCTACCGCCTGCGCTACGACGATCCGCCTTTTGAGACAGAGGTGCCCACCGAAGCCCCCACCGAACCTGTGACCGAGGCTCCTACCCAGGCTCCCGTCGCTGATGACACCACCGCACCCGCAGAGGACGTAACCACCGCCGAGATTTCTGATGACAAGGGTGGCTGCGGCTCCGCGATCGGCTTTGGTGTTGCCGCCGTCCTGATGGCTGCCGCCGCCGCTGTGGCGCTGAAGAAGAAGGAAGAGTAAGTGCTGTTTATACGTACCAAAAGGGCACCGCGAAATCGCGGTGCCCTTTTTGGGTATGAGGCGGAAGCCTGTTTGTCAGGAATTCTTGATGTGTACGTCCAGCTGATCGAAGGGAATCTCGATGCCGTTCTTGTCAAATTCGGCTTTGACGGCCTCGGTTACGTCGAAGTACACAGCCCAGTAGTTGGCATTCTTGACCCATGCGCGGCTCTTGATCACGATGGCAGAGGCGCCGTGAGCGGACATACGGACGAAGGGGGCGGGATCCTTCAGAACCAGCTCGTGCTTCTCCAGGATCTCTGTAATGATGGCCTTGGCCTTGTCGCTGTCTGCCGAGTAGGCGATGGAAAAGTCCAGGTCGACGCGGCGGTTTTCCTTTTCGGAGTAATTGACAATGTTCCCGTTGGCCAGACTTCCGTTGGGAACGTACACGACCTTATTGTCGCCGGTGATGATCTTGGTGCTGGTGATGTGGATATCGGCAACCGTACCAGAGATGCCCTGTGCCTCAATGAAGTCATCCACACGGAAGGGGCGGGTGAGCAGGATGAGGACACCACCTGCGAGGTTCGAAAGTGCACCGTTTACAGCGAGACCGATGCAGACGCCGAAGGAGGCGATGAGCGCGGTGATTCCGCTTGTATCAATGCCGAGATACCCAACAAGGCAAACCACCACGACCACTCGGAGCAAAAGGCCCAGCGCGTACGCGAGGGTGCGCATAACGGTTTTGTCGGCATTTTTCTTGACACCGGATTTTTCCACCTTACGGCAGACCACTTTGATGATCTTAAAGGAGATGAACAGGAGCACCAAAGCGATGAGGATCTTCACGCCTGTGGTCGCTGCCCAGTTGATCAGGGTGTTCAGCATGTTTTCCAACCATTCCATAAAAAAACCTCCTTGGAGTTGGATTTGTACGTTTATTATAGCATCTTTTTCGTCCAAAGTCAAGAAAAAATGAAAAAATCCATACAATATTTAGCGTATTCAGCGGTGTCCAAAAGTTCTTGAGGGGGGTATGGGGGGAACTTCTTCCAAGAAGTTCCCCCCATATGCGCGCTTTCACTCCCCCAGCATGATGCGAATGATCTCTCTGTCGGCCTCGCTCATGCCGTCTCTGGCCAGGCGGCCGATATTACGGATGGTGTTCTCCACGCCCTTGGTGACAATGCCGTCGCCGCCGTAGAACTGGCGACCCGAACGCATCATGTCATAGCCCATGATGCCCGCCTCCACAGCCATGGCGATCTTGGCGGCGCAGGAGGCCTTGGCTCCGTCGCAGATGGTGCCCGACAGGATGGCCACGGCGTTGACCAGAGTATGGGCAATCTCACGGTAGCGTCCGCCGGCTAAGTAGCAAATGCCGCACCCGCACCCACAACCTGCGCTGATGGCGCCGCAGTAGGCCGAGAGACAGCCGATGCCTGTCTTTTGATGGACGGTGATGAGGTTGGACACCAGCAGGGCGCGGAGCAGGGTCTCCTCGTCGGTATGCCAGGCGCGGGCGTAGACCACTACGGGAACCGAGGCCGTCATGCCCTGGTTGCCGCTGCCCGAAATGATGCAGACGGGAAGCTCACAGCCGTTCATGCGGGCGTCGGAGCCTGCGGCGGCGTAGGCGCGGGCCTTGGTGCGGATGTCGCAGTGGCCGCCGTTGTACAGGAGCCGTCCGATGGAGGCGCCGTACTCGCTGCGGAGTCCCTCCTCGGCAATGGCCATGTTCATGGCAATCTGACGTTCCAGGAGAGGTCTGACCTCGTCCAGATCCACCTCCTCGGCGTATGTAATGATATCCTGCACGTTGAGCAGGGTTCGGTCGGCTGCTTCGGTGGGCTCCAAAGACTCGCCCCAGAGGTAACGGGCGGTGAGATTTTCGCCGTTTCGCTCCACCGCTACCACGTTGGTGTGGCGGTCCATGAGATGAACGCGAACCGTAACGGCCTGTCCGTCCACGGTCGCCTCACCCGTCATGACAAGCTCGAAGGGATGCTTGGTCGAGAGCTCGCGGACGACAGGGGTGGTGGTTGCCAGAAAATCGCGGATGCGATCGGTGTCGGCGGGCTTCAGGGCACAGAGCACCTCCAGCTTGCGGTCGGGACAGCCTGCTACGATGCCCGCGGCTACGGCGGCCTCGATGCCGTGCATGCCGTCGGTGGCGGGGACGATGACAGACTTGACGTTCTTGATGATGTTGCCGCTCAGCTCCACCCGCAGTGCGGTGGGATCAGCCCCCAGCGCATGACGGAGAATGGCGGCGGCGTAGGCAATGGCGATGGGCTCGGTACAGCCCATGGCGGGCACCAGCTCCTCGCGGAGGATGGTTGTGTAGGTTTGGGTGATGTGGGTGGGGAGAGACATAGTGACTCCTTGGTTATGTTTTTTAAATTTGGGTTTATCAGGCAGGGGCGGGAGAGCGGCCTCCGGCGGCCAAGAACCTTTTTGAAAAAAAGGTTCTTGGATCTCCAAAAACTTTCAAAAAATATTGATAAATAATTCATTTTTGAAAGTTCTTGAAGGGGGTCTGGGGGGAACTTCTTTCAAGAAGTTCCTCCCAGGCGTTCCCCTATAAACTGCAATTTATCTCAATTAGTAGGATGCCGATACAGCTTCGCCAGTCCGCCTTCGGAGGTCTCGCGGTAGAGGTGGGAGAGGTCGATGCCCGTGTGGTACATGGTCTCCACCACAAGGTCGAAGGAGATCTTACGGCTACCCGAGAGGAAGTTGGCCAGGGACAGGGCATTGATGGCGCGCATGGCGGCCACGGCGTTGCGCTCGATACAGGGGATCTGCACCAGTCCGCAAACGGGGTCGCAGGTCAGTCCCAAGTGATGCTCCAGAGACATCTCGGCGGCGTACTCGATCTGGTCAATGCCCATCTCGAACAGCTCGCAGAGGGCGGCGGCGGCCATGGAGCAGGCGGTGCCCACCTCGGCCTGACAGCCGCACTCGGCTCCGCTGACGGAGGCGTTGGTGGCCACGAGGTCACCGATCAGACCCGCCACGGCCAGAGCGCGAACCACGTCGCGGTCGGTAAAGCCGTTCTTGTCCTGCATATATTTCAGGACGGCGGGGAGAACGCCGCAGGAGCCGCAGGTGGGGGCGGTGACGATAACGCCGTTGTCTGCGTTCTGCTCGCTGACAGCGAAGGCGTAGGCGCAGACCAGGCGGTTCTCGCGGGTCTGGGGGGACTCGTCGATGTGGCGCTGGTTGTAGAGCTTTTGTGCCTTGCGCTCCACTTCCAGACCGCCGGGGAGAGTGCCCGCGTGGGTCAGACCCTCGCGGATGGCGGCGGTCATGGTGTGCCAGACATCCAGAAGGAAGGCAGGGAAGTCGGCGTCCTCATGCTCGAAGACGTAGTCCGACAGGCGAATGCCCCGGGACTTGCAGATCTCTGCGATTTTTGTAAAGCTTTCCTCGGCGTAGAGGTCGGGGGGCAGGGTAAAGCGGCTCTCCTCCCCGTCCATGCGGACTTCTCCGCCGCCTACCGACAGAAAGCGCATCCGCCCGATCTCGGCGTCCCCCGCGTATCCGATGAAATCCAGGGTATTGGGGTGGGGCAGGGTGGCAGCCACCTCGTCGTTGGTGTTGAAGATGATCTCGGCGGGGATGGGGGACAGGGTTTCGGTGATGGCGCGATCGGTGCCGTGACCCTTGCCCGTCTTGGCCAGGGAGCCGTAGAGGATGACCTCGAAGCGGTCGGCCTCGGGGTGGGTGTCCTTGAAGGTCTTGGCGGCAAAGGCGGGGCCCATGGTGTGGGAGGAGGAGGGACCCATGCCGATCTTGTATATGGTACGGACGGATTTCATGGAATGAAACCTTCCTTTCGGGTGAATTTTGGTCCAAGTTTCAGTATACCACAAATGGGGAGAAAAATCAAGTGGGGAGAGGGGATTTTGTGAGATTTTCAGATTGTCACGGCCGCGTGCCTTTACGACAAAACACCGTACCGCCCTCTCGGGTGATACGGTGTTTTTCTATGCGATATATGCGGCGTCTCACGCCTCGCTATCCATATGCTCATCCAGCTTCTTTTCGATTCTGGACAGCTCCTGCGCCACAGGGTCGGGAATATGCACCTGATCCAGATCGTCCACCTTGCGGCCGTGACGGCGCACCACGCGAGCGGGAATGCCCACGGCGGTGGAGTTCTCGGGCACTTCCTCCAGCACCACGGCGTTGGCGGCGATCTTGGAGTTATCCGCAATGGTGAAGGGACCCAGCACCTTGGCACCCGCGCCTACAAGCACATTGTTGCCCAGGGTAGGATGGCGCTTGCCCACGTCCTTGCCCGTACCGCCCAGAGTCACGCCCTGATACAGGGTGCAGTTGTCCCCGATCTCGGTGGTCTCACCGATAACCACGCCCATACCGTGGTCAATGAACAGCCCCTTGCCGATGGTGGCGCCGGGGTGGATCTCGATACCCGTCTTGTGCCGCGCCCACTGGCTCACGGCGCGGGCGGCGAAGTAGTGCTTCGACAGGTAGAGCTTATGGGCCACGCGGTAGGCCAGAATCGCGTGGACGCCCGAGTAGAGCAGTAAAATTTCCAGATTACTGCGGGCGGCGGGGTCGCGCTGGCGAACGGCGGCGATATCCGTGGCGATCTCATCGCGGACAGCGGTCACGGTATCGATCACCTTACGGGTGGACTTTTTGAAGATGTGGGGAAGGTCGAAGTTGATGATATATTCGTTGTTGTGACTCATGGATGATACCTCACGGGGAGAATTGTAGAATCAGCGGCGGAGCTTTTTGGACAGCAAACGGACGAGACGCTCCAGTGCGGGGGAGAAGATGAGGTTGATGGCCAGCTCCAAGAGGTAATTGACGCCGGCGCAGAGGATCAAAATGAAGTAAACGGCAGAGAAGCCACCACCTTGGGAGGCGATGTAATCATTGATGGTGCCCATGATGATGAAGCAACCCAGTACGAAGATACC
This sequence comes from Eubacteriales bacterium, assembly GCA_045645165.1. GTDB lineage: Bacteria > Bacillota > Clostridia > Oscillospirales > CAG-272 > CAMEON01. The sequence continues at coordinate 6,623 of JAZRIF010000023.1, read as the reverse complement.
CGTGTTGATGGTGGGCACCAGAGCCGCGGTTACGAACACGGCGAGAAGTACGTTCTTTTTGGACAGAAGACGATAGACGATGCCGCCAACCAAGCCCGCGGCGGTGGTCTTGACGATACAGATCAGGGCGGCCATGACGGGGGTGTTATCGAACAGGAAGCCCGTGAAGGGATCCATGTGCATGACGCCCAGAGAAATGAAGACCGTTGCGCCGTAGATAAAGCCCAGAATGGCGCCGGCTACGGGACCCAGGAGCATAGCGCCCAGGGCGATGGGGATGAGCACCAGACTGATCTTGGTGCCGAAGGCGGGGATGGCCACGCCCGAAAAGTGCAGAACCATGATGACGGCGGTGAGCAGGGCGAGCTGAACCAGGTACAGGATGCTCTGCTTTTGCTTACGGCGGCGGTCTCTCAGGGTAGGTGCGGTACGGCCGTTGGTGCCGTCCGTGGCGGAAGGATTCTTCCACTCGTTTTGGTTGTTGTTCATTTGGCTTTCTCCTTCGGGGACTTTCACCCCGTGCTACCGTCCGCTTTGGGTACGGTGCGTAAAATTTTTATGATCACCGCAAAGCCTGACGGCATTGCGGGAATCGACAATGGGGATGTTCAAATTTGGGGTTGGTGGTGGGTTATGTTTTGCTGTAGGGGAGGGTATCAGCCTCCCGCAAATCTGCAAAAATTGAAGATAATATTAGATTTTTGGACTGGCGGGAGGCTGATAGCCTCCCCTACAACCGAGACGATTACATCTCAACCCTCAATTCCCCGTCATTTCCCCTTCTTCGCCTCTCTCTCGGCGGTTGCCTTATAGATGAAGTACAGACCGAGCAGAGTCAGATCGGGCTCGTTTGCGATGGAATGGGTACAGGCGGGAAGCACCAGCTCCGCAAGCCCACCCGTGGCCACTATGGACAGGGCGGCGCCTTCGGGGAGCTTCAGCTCAGCGCGGATGCGTTCGATCATACCGTCGATCATGCAGGCGGTGCCCAGCACCAGACCCGAGCGGATGGCGGCGGGGGTGTTCTTGCCCAGGGCGGTATCGGGAGCCTTCAGCTCCATGTAGGGGATCTGGGCGGCGGCGGCACGAAGTCCCTCCAGCGAGGTGGTTACGCCGGGAGCAATAGATACGCCCACCAGCTCTCGCGCCATGTTCACAGCCCCGCAGACCGTGGCGGTGCCGAAATCCAGAAAGATCACGGGTGCACCGTACAGGCTGACGGCGGCAGAGGCGTTGGTGACAATGTCAGCACCCAGCGCGGCAGGATCGTCCACCCGCAGGCTGATGCCGGTGCGGACGCCGCCCCCGATGTGGGTGACGGGGATGGGAGAATTACCGCCCAACTTTTGTACGGCGCTCTCCAGGGTATGGGTCAGTTGGGGCACCACCGAGCCCAGCACGGCGACGGTGATCGGACAGGCTGTCCCGCCCGCATACCCCTTATCGGCCAGCAGGCCGCGGATGATGACGGCGTACTCGTCGGCGGTTCTCCCCACGGCAGAGGCCAGCTTGGCCGTCAGGACGGGGGTGGGCTTTGCGTCTTGGGTGTTCAGGTCGAATAGACCCAGAGATATGCTGGAATTGCCGATGTCGATGGCCAAAAGCATGGCGAGTACCTCCTTATAGAATATGCGTATGCTCATATTTGGGTTTGTAGTGCAGGGGCTTTGCCCCTGCACCCCACCAAAGGGACTTTTGAAAATATCCTCGCGTTGCTCGGAGCAAATATGCCTACGGCATATATTGCGAGTCCCTTTGGAATCTTCAAAATCTTCAAAAAATATTGATAAATAACCTTTTTTAAAAGTTTTTGGGAGGCCAGAACCCTTTTTTTAAAAAGGGTTCTGGTGGGGTCTAGGGGCAAAGCCCCTGGCCGATAAACTCCAATTTGCAAATTTCAATCGTCCTCGTCACTTTCTCCGATCCGCTTGCGGGTGTTCGCAGGCTTCATGCGGAGGCGGGCGCGGGCCTTTTCCACGTCGTATTGAGGGAGAGTTTTGAGTTTCTTGAAAGCATCGAAGCTCCCGTGCTCGGCGGCGCGGACGTACAGCTCGATGGCCTTGTCGCGGTCGTACATACGCCCCAGTCCTTCCTCGGCGCACTTGGCCAGCAGGAACTCGGCGTTGCCCTTGGCCGCCCCCACGTAGTCGCCTTGATGACGGGCGGCCTTGCGGATGTAGCGGATGGCCTCGTACTCGTCGGCCTCCACGATCTCAAAGCGCTTGTCCATCAGCTCGTCGGCGTACTCACCCCGCTCGTCGGGGGTGGGGGGCAGGAGAAAGGCCGAATCGGAGGTATCGGGGCGGTGAAAGGGGATGCGGCGGATGCTGACGATATCGGGCTCGCCCACACATCCTGTCAGCCGTACCATAGCCAGGTAGAGCTGTGCCTCGATGCACCCGCACTCGGCGGCGGTGAGCATGTAGGCGTAGCCTTCCTCGGGATCGCAGGGAACGCCGCGCCCCGTCACCAGCATGGCCCCCGCATTGTAGGCGGCGTCTCCCTCCTCCTCGAAGCGGAGGTAGGTGTAGAGTTCAAAGGCCTTGGCAGGGTCGGGGGATACGCCGTAGCCGTACTGGAGGCAGTAGGCGTAGTTGAAGATGGCGCGGGTGTGGCCGGATTTCATGCCCTCGTCGTAGATGCGGAGGGCTTCGGTGTAGCGGCCCTCGGTGAACAGGGCGTTGGCCTTGATGATATCATTGTCGGAGACAATGCGATTGTCGGAGACAATGCGGTTATCGATGCTCATGAGGGCTCCTTTCGGGGATCAAGGCAATTTTACGTCCATGCTTCCATCGTCCATGGATGCCCGTAGGATGCGGACTTCGGTTTCGGAATGGACTGTAGCGAACTGCTCCTTGAATTGGGTGAAGTCTGAATATTCTTGGTCGTTTATATAGTAGGCCTTGTCAAAGAGCTCGTTTTTGCCGGTGAGTCTGTTGTGGCGGAAATCCGAAGCCGTGCCAATTCGCTGAACGACATCGTGATCAATGTCCAAGTCGATTATGTCTTCCTGTTCCAAATAGGCAAACAGCTCCTCATGGCTCCATATCTTGATGGGATGCTCCGGATCGAATTTCGGTGCCGTAGTTTTTTTATCTCGCCCGGTCATCGCTTGAGAAATTCCTTTGAAGAGCCCGGTAAAAGAAACTACGATAAGGAAGATCGTAAAGGCATATTGAAGGAGATTCCAAGGGGCCTGTTCAATCTTGAAATAGCGATTCATGAGAAAGCAGAGGATCATCAGGGCAACCGATCCCAAAATGAGGACGGAGGGTTTTGCAAATAGTTTTTTCATGATTGGACTCCTTTCGAAAATACAGGATTTCACGCAATTCAAGCTATTTCCGATAGTACACGTAATGCACCGTAATCGTCCGCTCCACCCCGCCATGCTCCTTGTCGGGGGCGGTGATCACCACGCCGTCGCCGGACATGAGGATCCACGCCTGCAGCTGGTCAATATCGCACCGCAGGATGGTTTCCGAGGGTGTGGAGACGATGAGCTCGTCGGTCTCCCGCTTGATGTTGAGGGAGCCGCTGCGACCGATGACGTCCTCGTTGTCGCCGTGCTTTTCGGTGATGTACTTGATGGGGTAGCCGCAGATCTTCTCGGCCATGTCGTGGCGGTAGCGGCTGGATTCGGGGTTCTTGCTCTTTGTCCAATGGGATACGACCTTCTTGAAAAACGCCATGACAGGCTCCTTTCTTGGTTTCAAATTTGGGTTTGCAGGGGCTTTGCCCCTGCACCCCACAAGCCCCTTTTGAAAAAGGGGCTTGACCCCTAAAACTTTCAAGAACTATTATATGACAATATTTTTTGAAAGTTTTGAAGATTCCAAAGGGACTTTTTCAAAAGTCCCTTTGGTGGGGTCCAGGGGTGAAACCCCTGGCCGATAAACTGCAATTTACCACTCAATCTTCTCCCCCGTCAAAAACTCGTAGGCGGCGCGGTACTCCTCGGCGGCCTTCTTGCACCTTGCCGAGTTGGGATCGTACTTGCGGATACCGCGGAGCATGATGTTCTTGGGGGTCTCCTCGGGGTCGATGAGCTCCAGAGCAGTCACGTCGTAGCCGTTTGCCTCCAGCTTCTTGTGACGGAGGGCGTCGGTGGCGGCGTCGCAGAGCTTCTGGCGGAGCATAGAGTGTTCCGCGACGAAAGACAAGGAAGGACTGTTCAGCCGACGGTTGAGATCGTGGTGACAGCAGGGGGTGGAGAGGATGACCTTGGCGCCCCACTCGGTGGCCTTGTCCAGCACGATGTCGGTGGCGATATCGCAGGCGTGGAGAGAGATGACCATGTGTACCTGTGCCCCTTCGGGGAACTCGTACCCCGTCACGTCCCCACAGACAAAGGTGAGACCGTCCATGCCAAGATTGCGGGCAATGGTGTTGCATTCCTCCATGACCTCGGCCTTCATGTCCACGCCCACCATACGAACGGAGCGCCCGCGGATGGCGGTGAAGTAGTGGTAGACCGCGAAGGAGAGATAGCTTTTCCCACAGCAGAGGTCAGCGACATTCAGCACGCCCTCGGCAGGGAGGTGGGATTCCACGTCGCGGATCAGCTCCAGAAAGCGGTTGATCTGGCGGTATTTGGCCTGCTTTTTGTCGTGGACGCGACCGTTCGTATCGCTGACACCCAGCTCCACGAGGAAGGGCTCGGCACCCGAAAGAATGCGGCGCTTGACCTTGTCGTTGCCGCCCACGGTGATCTTCACGGGGGCTTTGTCGCTCCCGCCGCTGATAGTCTTTTGAATGGGTGTTGCGCCCAACAGGGTCTCCTTGCCGCTTTTGGCGCGGCGAAGCTCGCAGTTTCCGGCGGTGGTCATGACGTTGATCTGATCGAACTGACCCACAAGGGCGGACAGCCGCTCGGAGGCGTCGGTGACAGACAGGTTTTCGTGGGAGGCCTGAACGGGCTTTTTGCCGTTCACCGCGGCATCCGCCACGTCGGCGACCCGCAAGGTCTCCATCTGGAGCATGACTTCTGCCTTGACTCGCTTGAGGGTCAGGGTGATACGGGAAACGGTTTTATCGTGGGCTTTGGAGAAGACCGCCTTGCTGAGGATCTCGGCCGCGGCGGCATCGGCTATGAGGGTCGCGAGCGCGGATGTGGGGGTGATGGGTTCCATGGCGGGCTCCTTTTGGAAAATTTGGGTTTGTGGGGGAGCGACTGGGAGGAACTTCTTGAAAGAAGTCCCCCCCAGACCCCCTTCAAGAACTTTTAAAAAAGAATTGTCAAATAACCCCTTTTTAGAAGTTTTTGAGATTCCAAAGAACTTTTTTCAAAAAGTTCTTTGGTGGGGTGCAGGGGTGAAACCCCTGCTCGCTAAACTGCAATTTATTTTTCTTCCTCGGTCTTTTTCTTCTTACCCAGCGAGATCTTGCGCTCGTTGCCGTCCCGCAGGCGCTTGATGTTCTCGCGGTGCATGAACACCACGGCCAGCGCCATGATTACAGCCATGATGCAGGCGGTGGGGTTTTGACCGCCCGAGAAGGCGGTGAGGATGATGGGGTAGAAAATGAGACCCATGATGGAGCCCAAAGATACGTACTTGGTGCCCAGCACGATGATCATGAAAATGACGAAGCAGAACAGGCAGGCAATGGGGGAGATCATGAGCATGACCATGGCCGAGGTGGCCACGCCCTTACCGCCCTTGAACTTGAAGTAGATGGGGAACATATGGCCCATCATGACAAAGAGGCCTGCGATGGCGGCGCCGAACTGATCCTTGTAGCGGAATACGTCTCCGGTTTCAGGATCCGTGAGCAGAACGTTGGTACCCACGATGAAGTAGCCCAGGCCCACGGCGATCACAGCCTTGAGCATATCGCCTGCCATAGTCAGCACGGCGGCCTTGACACCGTAAGTGCGAAGCATATTGGTAGCGCCTGCGTTGCCGCTTCCGTGGTTGCGGATGTCGTCATCGTACTCCTTGCGGGAGATAATGACGCCGAAATTGATGCTGCCCAGCAGGTAGGGGATGACGATGCAGAGAAGGATACCGCCGAGGGTGATGGCGGTGGCGCCGAGGGTGCCGGCAACACCCAGCTTTTCAATGAGATAAGATACCAGAGTCCATTGTCCGATTCCGTTCATAATCGATACTCCTGTATATGTGTTTTATTTGTTTTTTGATTTTCGGGATTATTTTCTTCCGAACAGCCGATCCAGCCGCGCGCGGGCGGCGGCCATGCGGGCGGCGGTCTCTGCCTCGTCGTAGGTGGCGGCTACGATGCGGCCGTCCTGTACGTCTGCGGCGAGGATAGCAGACTCAGCGGGGGAAATCCCCACAAGAGTCATGTAGTCGGCGCGGGAGAGGTGATAGATATTTTCTTTGTCATCCAAGAGGATCACGGTATGATTTTCGATGCGGTCAACGCAAAGCCACATGGCGGACTCCTTTCTTTGCTCCGAAATGAAAATTCGGCGGGGGTTCGACAGATATTCAGTATATTATATCATATATTTTGCGGTTTTTCAAGGGGGTCGAGGAGATTTTCCGGTCTGGAGCGAAAAAAGAGGGCCGTACCGATAAATTTGGGTTTGCAGGGGCTTTGCCCCTGCACCCCACAAGCCCCTTTTGAAAAAGGGGCTTGACCCCTAAAACTTTCAA
>JAZRIF010000022.1:0-14295 GCA_045645165.1 Eubacteriales bacterium | reverse complement strand
CACCACCACGTTCTGAATATCGTCGCCCAGTACCTCGTAGCCCTCAACCTTGGAGCCCGTGTAGGTCAGCTTCTCGCAGTAATCGCGGATGGCGACGTCCTTTACGCTGACGTAATCCGCCAGCCAGTTCATAGAAAGATTCATTGTATATTACCTTCTTTTAAGACATATTTGTTTTGAAAGTTTTTGGAGATTCCAAAGAACCTTTTTTCAAAAAGGTTCTTTGGCGGGTGCAGGGCAGAGCCCTGCTCAGAACTGCGACAGGAAGCGGACGTCGTTCTCGTAGAGGTGACGGATGTCGTCGATGTGGTACTTCAGCATGGCGATACGCTCAACGCCCATACCGAAGGCAAAGCCGCTGTACACGGTGGGATCAATGCCGCCCATCTCCAAAACGTGGGGATGTACCATACCGGCGCCGAGGATCTCGATCCAACCCTCGTTCTTGCACAGACGGCAACCCTTGCCGCCGCAGGCGAAGCAGGAAATATCAACCTCTGCGGAAGGCTCGGTGAAGGGGAAGTGGTGAGGACGGAAGCGGATGCGGGTGTCGGAGCCGAACTCCTTCTTGGCGAAAGCGTCCAGCGTGCCGCGCAGGTCACCCATGGTGATGCCCTTGTCGATGACCAGACCCTCCAGCTGATGGAACAGGGGAGAGTGGGTGGCATCCATGGCGTCGGAGCGGTAGACACGACCGGGGGAGATGATGCGGATGGGAGGCTTCTGATTCTCCATCACGCGAGCCTGCACAGAGGAGGTCTGGGTGCGGAGAAGCATCTTTTCGGTGATGTAGAAGGTGTCCTGGGTGTCTCTTGCGGGATGATCCTCAGGGATGTTCAGGGCCTGGAAGTTGTAGTAGTCAAACTCCACCTCGGGACCTTCTTCAATGGAGAAGCCCAGACCGATGAAGATATCCTCCAAGTCGCGCTGCACCAGATTCAGAGGATGCACGTGACCCATCTTGGAAGCATTACCGGGCATGGTGACGTCCAGCTTCTCTTCCTTCAGCTGACGCTCCAAAGCCTCGGCGGCCAGGGTTTCCTTGCGAGCGGTCATGGCGGCCTCAATGTCGGCGCGCACCTCGTTGGCGATCTGACCGACAACGGGACGCTCCTCGGGGGTCAGCTGTCCCATGCCGCGCAGAACGGCGGTCAGTTCACCCTTCTTACCCAGATACTTAACGCGAAGAGCCTCCAGGTCGGCGCCGTCGGCGGCGATGGCGGTCAGAGCTTCGCTTCTGATTTGTTCGAGATTTTCTTTCATGCTCATGATGATTTGTATTTCCTTTCGTGTTGTGCTCACTCAATTCAAGCCATTGATTATGCTGCTTGTAGGGGCGCACTGTGTGCGCCCGCGGGCGTTCGCAGAACGCCCCTACGGGAAATCAAGGTTTTTCAAAAGCTTAAATTCAAAAGCTTAAAAACAAAAATGATTGCCCGCGGGGAGAAAAAGAGACTCCCGCCCCATGGACGGATAAACGATACACCTATCCGTATAAACTGGGACGGGAGTTCTCCCGCGGTACCACCCGGTTTCCGTTCGCCAAAGCAGGGAACGACACCTTATTTTGGACAGATAACGTCGTCCACACGGACAGGGCTACGCATACCGCAGAAAAGCTGCCGTACTTAACTCTGTCAGCTCCGAGGCGAAATGCCGCCGTCACAAGTTCGTACCGCTTCCAGCCACCCCTCGGGGGACGGTATCTCTCTGTTGAACTTGTCCTTGACGGAGGCGAACCTCATCGTAGCATTGAATATTGTTATGGAGGTTTTTGAGATCCTTAAGAACTTTTTTCAAAAAGTTCTTAAGCGGGGTTTGGGGCAGAGCCCCAATCGCTCTCTTAGCCCGCAATCACCTTGACAAAATTCTTCTTACCTTTGCGGAGCATCTTGCCCTCGCCCAGATCAGCGGGAGCAAAGGTGGTGCGAGGATCGGAGACCTTCTCACCGTCCAACGTCACGCCGCCCTGCTGAATGGCCTGACGGGCCTCGGACTTGGACTTGGCAAAGCCGGCCTTCACCAGCATGGTGGGCACGTCGCAGCGGCCGTCCATGTAGAAGTCCTCGGGAGCCAGGGTCAGAGTGGGAACGTTCGCACCCTCACCGCCGCCGAACAGAGCCTTAGCCGCAGCACGAGCCTTGTCGGCCTCCTCGTCGCCGTGAACCAGCTTGGTCAGCTCGTATGCCAGAATGTCCTTGGCCTCGTTGAGCTGAGAGCCCTTCCAGCCATCCATCTTGTCGATCTCCTCAACAGGCAGGAAGGTCAGCATGCGGATGCACTTGAGAACGTCGGCGTCCTCCACGTTTCTCCAGTACTGGTAAAAGTCGTAGGGGGTGGTCTTCTTGGGATCCAGCCAGACAGCGCCCGAGGCGGTCTTACCCATCTTCTTGCCCTCGGAGTTGAGGAGCAGGGTGATGGTCATGGCGTGGGCGTCCTCGCCCAGCTTGCGGCGGATCAGTTCGGTACCGCCCAGCATGTTGGACCACTGGTCGTTACCGCCGAACTGCATGTTGCAGCCGTACTTCTTGTAGAGATAGTAGAAGTCGTAGGACTGCATGATCATGTAGTTGAACTCAAGGAAGGACAGACCCTTCTCCATTCTCTGCTTGTAGCACTCGGCGCGGAGCATGTTGTTGACAGAGAAGCAAGCGCCCACCTCGCGGAGCACCTCCACGTAGTTGAGGTCAAGGAGCCAGTCGGCGTTGTTAACCATAATGGCTTTACCCTCGCCGAAGTCAATGAATCGCTCCATCTGCTTCTTGAAGCAGTCGCAGTTGTGCTGGATGGTCTCGCGGGTCATCATGGAACGCATATCGGTTCTACCCGAGGGGTCACCGATCATGGCAGTACCGCCGCCGATGAGCACCACAGGCTTGTTGCCCGCCATCTGGAGTCGCTTCATGAGGCACAGCGCCATGAAGTGACCCACGTGGAGAGAATCAGCGGTGGGGTCAAAGCCGATGTAGAAGGTGGCCTTGCCGTTGTTGATCATCTCCTTTATTTCTTCTTCATTCGTTACCTGAGCGATCAAACCGCGGGCAACGAGCTCGTCGTAAATGGTCATGGTTTCAAATTCCTTTGCTTACAAAAATATTCATTATATTATATCATAGACAGGATTGGTTTGTCAAGTGATTTTGCGAAATTGTTCGGGAATATCTTCTTTTTTTCAAGCCGACTCGGTGTTTCGCCTTGACAAATTTTTCCCTATGTGCTATAATGCCGTCAATAAGAGAGAAATGCAGAACAGATGGCAGAATGGAGAATAAGATGGCTGATATAGATAACGTCCCGCAGGGTGATATGACTCCTGCTGTGGAGTCCAAAAACTTCTATCTCGCGCCCGAGCCGCCGAAGAAGAAAAGGAAAGCTCCTTTGATCATCGGCATCATCGCGGCGGTTGCGCTGATCGCCGTGCTGGGTGTTGTCTTTTGGTGGCAGACGAAGCGGGATTCGGATACGCCGTTGGACACTACGGTGACGGAACCCGAAAGGGGGACAGAGGAGACGACTGAGGAAGTGACTACCGAAGAAGTGACGACCCCGCACGTACATACCGAAAAGGTGGTAGCCGAGGTAGCTCCTACCTGCACCGAAACGGGACTGACCGAAGGCAGGAAATGCTCGGCCTGTGCAGAGATTCTTGTTGAACAAACTGTTATGGATGCGCTTGGGCACAATTACGTAAGTTCCTTCATTTTCACCTCGGGAACCGAAGATTTTCAGATCGAATATGTATGTGCTGTTTGCAACAACACATATATTACCGAAACTATAGATGCGCTCAGTTTTACAATCACATCGGAAAACCGCTCGCAAATTGGCTATACAGGCGAGGACGGAGAAAATCTTGTCTTTCCTGCCGTGTTCCAAAATGGTGATACGTGGTATCGTGTGACGAGCATTGGCGATTCCGCGTTTGAAAGTTGCACCGGCTTGACCTCCATCGTTATTCCCGAAGGCGTGACGAGCATTGGTGCAAGGGCGTTCTACGAATGTACAGATCTGACCGCTATCCGGATTCCCGACAGCGTAACGAGCTTTGGTGAGAGGGCATTTCAGCATTGCACAGACCTGACCTCTGTTGTGCTTCCAATCGGAATGACCGGTACCGGCAACTATACGTTTTCCGATTGCACCGGATTGACTTCCGTGGTTATTCCCGAGGGCATAACGAGTATTGACGCAATGGCGTTTTACAATTGCATAAATTTGACCTCCATCACCATCCCCGCCAGTGTGACAAGCATCCGCAGTGCTGCGTTCGCCTGTTGTTCCAGCTTGACTTCTATTACGGTTGAGAAAGGAAATTCTGTATATCACAGCGACGGAAACTGTTTGATTCAAACGGCAAGCAAAACTTTAGTGGCTGGTTGTAAAAATAGCATCATTCCCGTTGACGGAAGTGTGACGAGCATTGGAGAGTCTGCGTTTGAAGGTAGCACTGGTTTGACATCCATCGCCATTCCCAACAGTGTGACGAGTATTGACGGTTACTCGTTCTATAAATGCACCGGTTTGACCTCCATCGAGATACCCGCCTGCGTAACAAGCATTTATGGGTATGCCTTTAACTCTTGCAAGAATCTGAAAAGCATTACGTATAAAGGAACTACGGCACAATGGAACGCCGTCATCAAGGGTTCCTCCTGGAATTCCTCTGTCTCTGCCACCGAAGTCATCTGCTCCGATGGAACCGTACCTTTGAAGTAATACAAAACCCATTACGTAGCCGGTCAGACGGCGGAAGGAGAAGCAAATGAATGACAAGGAGACCACCTCGCAGGGCGATATGAATCCTGCGATCGAGTCCAAAAACCGATATATAGCGCCCGAGCCGCCGAAGAAGAAAAGGAAAGCTCCTTTGATCATCGGAATCATCGCGGCTGTTGTGATCGCGAGCGTACTTGCAGCGGGCTTGATTTGGAGGATGAATCAAGAGCCGGATACGCCGTTGGACACTACGGTGACGGAAACCGAAAGGGTGACCGAGGTGCCGACTGAGGAAATAACTACCGAAGAGGTAACTACCGAGGAAGTGACGTCTGAAGAGGTGACTACCGAGGAAATGACTACCGAGGAAGCGACCACCGAGGAAGTGACGACCGAAGAAGTAACGACCGAAGAAGTGACCACTGAAGAAGTGACCACCGAGGAAGTTACTACACCGCACGTACATACCGAGATAGTGTTAGCCAAGGTAGAGCCTACCTGTACCGAAACGGGACTGACTGAGGGAAGGAAATGCTCGGCCTGTGAAGAGGTTCTTGTTGAACAAACAGTTATGGATGCGCTTGGGCACAATTACATAAGTTCCTATATTTTTACACCGGGAACCGAAGATTTTCAGATCGAATATGTATGTACCGCTTGCGATGACACATATACTACCGAAACGAAAAAAGCGGTCAGTTTTACGGTCACATCGGAAAATCGCTCGCAAATTGGCTATACAGGCGAGGTTGGTGAGAATCTTGTCATTCCTGCCGTGTTCCAAAATGGTAATACGTGGTATCGTGTGACGAGCATTGGCGATTCTGCGTTCGAGGATTGCTCCGGCTTGACCTCCATCGTCATTCCCAACAGTGTGACCAACATTGGCGATGATGCGTTCGCGTATTGCTCCGGCCTGACCTCCATCGTCATTCCCGACAGCGTGACCAGCATTGGCGGGTGGGCGTTCTTCATTTGCTCCCGCTTGACCTCCATCGTCATTCCCGACAGCGTGACCAGCATTGACAGTTATACGTTCTCCAACTGCTCCAGTTTGACCTCCATCGAAATTCCCGACAGCGTGAAAAGCATTGGCAGTTCTGCGTTCTCCGGCTGCTCCGGCTTGACCTCCATCGCCATTCCCGACGGTGTAACAAGCATTGGCCATTTTGCGTTCCGTGATTGCTCCGGCCTGACTTCTATTACAGTTGCAGAAGGAAACCCTACATACCATAGTGATGGAAATTGCCTAATTAAAACAGCAAGTAAAGCATTGATTGTGGGTTGTCAAAACAGTATGATCCCTTCAGACGGAAGCGTGACCAGCATTGGCGAGTGGGCTTTCGGGGGTTGCTCCGGCTTGACCGCCATCGTCATTGGCGATGGCGTGATGAGCATTGGCGACCGTGCGTTCTCCAGGTGCTCCGGCTTGACCTCCATCGTCATTCCCGACAGTGTAACCAGCATTGGCGATTCTGCGTTCGAATATTGCTCCGGCTTGACTTCCATCGTCATTCCCGACAGCGTGACCGGCATTGGCGATCGTGCGTTCTCCGGTTGCCGTGGCTTGACCTCCGTCGTCATTGGCGACGGCGTGACCAGCATTGACGATTGGGCGTTCTTCGGTTGCTCCGGTTTGACCTCCATCGTCATTCCTGACAGTGTGACCAGTATTGGCGATCATGCGTTCGACGGTTGCGACCGCTTGACCGACATCTACTTCACCGGCACCGAATCTGAATGGAACGCCATCACCAAAGGCACCAACTGGGATTATCGCACCGGTTCCTACACCATCCACTACAACTACGTCCCCTAACCCCCCGGAGCGGCCTCGGCCGCTCCTTTTTTGCGCTGAAGCCACAGCAGAAAACACGGCGCTCCCGGGAAGGGGCGCCGTGTTTGGGATTATTCTGTTTGGGTATCGGGGGCTTCGGTCAGCACTTCGGCTTTGGATGAAGGTTTTTTCCGCGCGGGGGCTTTCTTGGCCTTGGCGGGTTTCGCTTCCTCCACATGTGTTTCGGTTACGGTTGCTTCCTCGGCGGACTTGTCCTCTTTGGGAGCGTTTTTCTTCTTCGCAGGCGCCTTCTTTGCCTTGGCAGGCTTGACTTCTTCGGCGGGAACTTCCGCAGGAGCGGCGCTTTCGGCGGCCTGCTCCCCCTTGTCCTGACGCTTGACAGCGGATTTCTTGGGAGAGCTGTTTTTCTTGGCGGGCTTCACCGTTTCAACCGCAGGCGCTTCCTCAACCGTCGCAACTTCTGCGACAGGAATCTCCTCCGTAGGCACTTCTGCAACAGCACTTTCTTCCACAGGCGCTGCCTCTGCGGCAACCTCCGCAACAGGCGCTACCTCAACAGGGGCGTCTGCAACGGGAGTTTCTTCTGCGGGAGCAACCTCAACGGCCGCCTCAGCGGGAACGACCTCAACGACAACCTCTGTAGCAACAACTTCCTCGGCGATCGTTTCCACGGTGGGAATCACCTCGGCAGGCGCCGCTTCAACAGGCGCCACCTCAACGGGGGTCACCTCAACGGGCACCACCTCAACGGGTGCCTCACTCACGGGTGCGACAGGATCGGGCGCGCTCTCGGGCATCTCTGCCTTGGGCGCTGCATCTGCCGCCTGCTTTTCCAGCTTCTTGAGCATCTTGGCCGCCGCCTTTTCGGTGGCCTCGGCCAAGGTCTTGCCCGAATCATTCAGACTGATCTTGACCAGCTTGCCCTTGGCATCCTTATATTTCAGGGTGCAAGCCGCCACGGGGCGTGCGTTGGGCGCATTTTTCGGGGTCTCACCGTAGGTGGGAAGCTCGTAGCCCAGAGCGCGGCAGAGAGCGGCCAATGCCTCCTGCTTGGGAGTCAACACAGGCTCGTCGAGGGTTTCTTTCACGGTAGCTTCGGTCGCGCGCACTTCGGGGATCGCGGTTTCCACGGCGGCTTCCGCCTCCACAGGCGCAATCTCTACGGGCGTTGCCTCGGCGGCAGGCATAACTTCGGGAATTTCCTTTTCAGCTTCGACGGGAGATACCGTTTCGACGGGAAGAACAGCCTCGGTTTCAGCTTCCTCGGTCACGGGGATCTCACGGTACTCGGAGAGGGAAGGAATGGGGGCAGACAGGGAATCGTAATCGAATGCCTCGATATCATCGGGAAGCCGCTTGGGCTCAATGCCCAGCTGGCGCAAAATAAAGGCGCGGATGAGATTGTCGTTCTGGTAGGAATCCAGATAGATCGCACCAACCAAAGATTCGAAAATGTCGGCGTAAGCCTTCTCGCCGTCGCGGCGAAGCTCGGCGTCGCGATTCTGCGCCCGCAGGTAGCGGGCCAGCCCCAGCGCCTTGACGCGGTCGGTCAGGTAGCGATTGCAGACGTAGTGGGAGCGCATATCCGTGAACTGCTCCACGGTGCGCATGAAGAAGAGTCCGTCGTCCAGCATGTGGGCGTACTTGGACATGAAGTAGTTGGTGACGTGGTAATTCATCAGAGTGTCGCCGTAGAATTCCAGCACCTCGTTGTCGGGAGCCTCTGGGTCGATCTTGAGATAGGTCTTGCGGGTCAGCACCTGCACCAGCAGGCGCTTGTCGTGGAAAGTGTAGCCGATGGCCTCCTCAATGCGGCGGATGGCCTCGGTGTTCTGGATGGTCAGCATGGTATATTTCCTCCGTTGGATAGCCGGCAGAGGGATGCGTGCCGCTTTTGGTTCTGTGTTTTCATGATAGAAATAGGCGTCTGTCTGCCCGCCTCTTAAAAGCGGGGAGGAACGCCCGACAGGATTCGACGTTCGCCGCCCTCCGCATCCTCCGGGCGTGCAAACGGGTCGTGATCCCGCCAAACCGTTTTGCGCAGAAAACGCTGACCTCCAAGGCTGTATCCTTCAGTCGCCGCAAATCTCCGTGGGGCAGACGCTGTGAGCTCGGTTTACCGAGCGGCGCAGGCCGCCGCCGAAAACGGGCGGAGGGAAGGAAGGGAGGCCGCGATTCGTGGCGCGGTTTCATTTATTCTACCACAGAATGAGCGCTCTGTCAAGGGTGTTGGCTTTTGTGGTGATGATTTTTGCGGTATAATCCGAAAAATTTACATGTAAGCGTTGCATCGCGCAGGAAAATATGCTATAATAAACTGTTCGAACCGAAAACTTTACATACCGAAAGGAATTACTGCCATGTCTGCTATCAAAGTGATCGATAAGACCCTCGTTTCCGTTTCCGCCCTCCTCGCCGCCCTGGATGCCGGTGAGCTGGATGCAACCCTGAACGCCCTGGGTGGTGCCGGCGGCGCCCCCGTTCAGCGTGCCCGCGCCAGAGCTCTGGTTGAGACCTTTGCCTCCATGTACGGCGCCGACCGTGAGGTCGCCCTTTTTACCGTGTCGGGTAGAAGCGAGCTTTCGGGCAACCATACCGACCACAACCACGGTTGCGTCATCGCCGCCTCCATCAGCCTGGACGTGCTGGCCGTAGCTTCTCCCCGCAACGATGGCATCATCCGCCTCAAGAGCGAGGGCTTTGATGAGGATGTGGTGACCCTTGCAAACTATACGGAGCCCGACGAGTCCAAGTTCGGTACCTCCGCCGCCCTCATCGCAGGCGTTTGCCGTGGCTTTGTGAACAACGGCTTCGCCATCGGTGGCTTCGATGCCTGCACCGTGTCTACTGTTTTCAAGGGCTCGGGACTTTCTTCCTCTGCCGCCTTTGAGGACATGGTGGGCACCATTGAGTCTCATCTGTACAACAATGGCACCGTGGACGAGGTGACAATCGCCAAGATCGCCCAGTTCTCCGAAAACCAATTCTTCGGCAAGCCCTGCGGACTCATGGATCAGGTTGCCTGCGCCGTGGGCGGTATCGTCGCCATTGATTTTGCCGATCCCTCCGCCCCTATCATCGAGGCTCTGCCCTTCGATATGACCGCCGCAGGCTACCACCTCTGCATCGTCAACACCGGCGGTAACCACGCCGACCTCACCGATGATTACGCCGCCGTTCCCGCCGAGATGAAGGCCGTAGCCGCTCACTTCGGTAAGCCCGTTCTCCGCGAGGTCAGTGAAGCCGAGGTCATCGCCGCCATCCCCGCTCTCCGCGAGACTGTAGGTGACCGTGCAATTCTCCGCGCCCTCCACTTCCTGGCCGAGAACCGCCGCGTAGCCTCCCAAAAGGCCGCTCTGGAGGCCGCCATCGCCGCTACCGATATCGCTACCCGCGATGGGGCTGTGGATAGATTCTTCGAGGGCGTCTTGTCCTCCGGCCGTTCTTCCTATTGCTACCTCCAGAACGTATATACCGTGAAGAACGTCTCCGAGCAGGGACTCTCTCTGGCACTCTGCCTCTGCGAGCAGGTGCTGGGCGGTAAGCGCGCCGCATACCGTGTCCATGGCGGCGGATTTGCAGGTACCGTGCAGGCCTTTGTGCCTGAGGATATGGTGGAAACCTTTACCGCCACCATGGATGCCGCCTTTGGTAAGGGCGCTACCTCGGATCTCAAGATCCGTCCCGTAGGCGCCGCCCGTATTTTCTAATTCATAAGGAGTCTTCATGTTTTCACCCAATAAAAACCGTCCTCATTTACCCAATCAGCCCGACAAACAATCCAAGCCCATGTCTCCCGAAGTGAAAAAACGCTTGTGGACGACGGTTGCGCTTACCTTTATTCTGTTGTTTCTATATTACGGATGTATCGCGTTGGGATGGGCCGAGGCTGTTATGATCGCCTATTTCGTAGCCTTTACTGTACTGATCGTGACCTACCTGGCCTATAACCGCGCGTTCGTCAACAAGGACGTGACCGTGGATATGCTCCCCGATGAATGGAGCAAGGAAAAGAAGGAGGCCTTTGTGGAGGGCAACCGCCTTCGCGCCGAGAAATCCCGCTGGATGGTGATGATCATCATCCCCTTCGTCGTCGTCTTCATGTGCGAGGCTCTCTACCTCTTCGTCTGGGACGGGCTTTTGTCCAACGTATTCGAGAACTGGGGATTCGTACTGCCCGGCGGAGGAAATTGACATGAGCTACCGCCTCTGTACCCTCTACTCGGGATCCAAGGGTAACGCCGCCTACCTGGAGACCCCCACCGCTCGCATCCTGATCGATGCAGGGAAGTGTACCCGCACCCTGCTCACTTCCCTGAAGTCCATTGGTGTGGATGCGGCTACTTTGGACGCCATTTTCATCACTCATGAGCACACCGATCATATCGCCGCCTTGGAGGTGCTGGCTAAGAAGCATCCCATCCCCGTTCATATCCTGCTGAAATCGGCTCTGCGTTTCAAGGAAACCCAACCCGAAGCCCTGTGTAAGTGCTTTAGCTTGTACGAAAAAGCCCCTTTTACCACGCAGGTGGGTGACGTGACGGTTACCTCCTTCACAACCCCCCACGACAGCCGTGCCTCGGTGGGATTCCGCTTTGAATTTCCCGACGGTGAACACACGGTTCGAATCGGTTATGCCACCGATATCGGTCATATCACCGAGGAGATTCGCGGAGGACTGACAGGTTGCGAATCCGTGGTGCTGGAATCCAATCACGACGTGGATATGCTCATGAACGGCCCCTATCCCTACGACCTCAAGCTCCGTATCCGCGGGAAGCGCGGCCACTTGTCCAACCGCGACTGCGCCGACTTCGCCGCCGAGCTGGCAGGGCAGGGAACCAGAAACTTTCTGCTCGCCCACCTGAGCGAGGAGAACAATTTCCCCGACCTGGCCTATGACGAGACCTTTTCGGCGCTGGCGGGGTATAATACAGTCCTGCGCGTAGCTGCCCCCCACGAGGTGACCATGCTGGTGGGAGAGTCCGACGCCCCCATTCCCAAGCTCACAGAGTACGAGCTTGACACCGAGGAGGTGTGCCTATGATGCCTCAAACCGTCCGCTTCATCACGGTGGGAAACCTCAAGGAATCCTACCTTCGCGAAGCCGCCGCCGAGTATAAGAAACGCCTGTCGGGCATGTGCCGCGTGGAGGAAATCGAGCTGAAGGAGGTCAAGCTCCCCGATGACCCCTCGGAGTCCGAGATCAAGAAAGCTCTTTCCGAGGAAGCCAAGGCCATCCTGGCGGCCATCCCGCCCCGCTCCTATCCCATCGCCATGTGCGTGGAAGGGAAGCAGATGTCCTCCCCCGACCTGTCCCGTAAGCTGGAATCCGTCACGGCCGAGTGCGGCACCCTCTGCTTCATCATCGGCTCCTCCCACGGCCTCGCCCCCGAGGTCAAAGCCGCCGCCAAAATGCGGCTGTCCATATCTGAACTGACGTTCCCCCACCAGCTCATGCGGGTGATCCTGTATGAGGCCGTGTATCGGTGCTACCAGATTGCCAAGGGGTCGAAATATCATAAGTAGTAGGAGATCACGCAATGAAACCGGAAACACCCTTTGGACAGATACATATCTGCGTGGACGGTATTCCCGTGGAATATGCTTGTCAGGAAAAACAGCCGGATCCACGGTGGTATGTGGACGGCCGCTATTGGATCCGTGTTCCTGTTCCTGCGGACAGACTGTGCCACACGATCGCCTGCCTTGTGGAGTGCCCCTCGGATACCGTCGTGGAGCAGGATTCCGGCGAAGGCGTGGAGATGGTCTGCTTCCGTCACGGAACACGCAAAATGGAGATCGGTATTTTGGAAGCCGATGATGACCATGGAACGGTTTATTTACCGAATGGGATCGCGTACACCGTTCATTCCGAAACTGATACAAGGGAATTGATCTTCGGTGTGGCTTGGCTTTGTCAGGTCAACCCGGGGAATGAAAATCACACGTGGTTCTCCTGTGACCCGACCATTCCGTAACGACCAAAACGCTCTGTCGCAATTTGCGGCAGGGCGTATTTTTCTGTCATAACTTACGGGCCTTGCATATCCTGTAATGTGACAGGTCTCGACACGATCCCCTGCCACCAATGCCCCCGAAAGGAGTGACCGTTTATGACCCATGATTCCCATACATCCAAGCCCGCCCATCGCTTCGCCGTCATCGGGGGAGATCTGCGCATGACCCACCTGGCGCAGCGCCTCACGGAGGAAGGATACAGCGTCAAACTGCTCGGTTGCGGCGGCGATTGCCTGCCTTCCGGCAAAGGGAGCGGAGAGATGCGTATCTGCTCCACTCTGGCAAAAGCCGCTGAGGACACCGATGTGATCATCCTCCCCCTGCCCGCCACCCGTGACGGAATCACCGTCCATTGCCCCCGCGATCCCGCCTGTACCGTTACCTTTGAAGACCTGAACAGCCTTATGGAACGCACCCCCGCCCTCACCCTGTTCGGCGGAAAGCTCCCGCCCGTGCTTGCCCCCTCCGCCCGCGTGACCGACTATTACGACAGCGAGATCCTCCAGCTCCGCAACGCCTACGTTACCGCCGAAGCCGCCCTCATGACCGCTATGGAGCTCACCGACCGCACCCTGCGGGATACCTCGGTGGCGGTGCTTGGGTACGGACGCATCGGAAAGTACCTCGCCCGCTTGCTCCGCGCCCTGGGCGCCAAAGTCACGGTCTGCGCCCGTCGGGAGGAGTGCCTCTTTGAGGCCGTCGGGGAAGGATGCCGCCCTCTGCTCATCACCGAATCCGATCCTATGGGTGGTCTGCATCCCCTGTGCAGAGATCACACCATCCTGTTCAATACCGTCCCCGCCCCTATCCTGAAACGGGAACTGCTCCTCGCTCTGGAGTCCGACACCCTCCTCATCGACCTTGCATCAGCACCCTTCGGCGTTTCGGATGGCGACGTGCGGGAAGCAACTGCGAAAAACGGCCTGCGCTACCTCCGCGCGCCGTCCCTACCCGGAAGCTACGCGCCCCGTTCTGCGGGGGAGATCATCGCGGAGTGCATTCTGGATGCTTTGTCCCATATGGAGATTTCCTGTGAAGATACCGAGAAAGGAGGGGAAGGAACATGATCGGTTTCGCGTTGTGCGGCTCGTTCTGCACCCTCTCTCGTTCCGTTTCCATCCTTCGTGATCTGAAGACGGCGGGCTACGATATCCTCCCCATCATGAGTGAGATCACCGCCGCCACCAATACCCGTTTCGGAGATGCCGCCGATTTCATCCACCAAGTTGAGAGCATTTGCGGCCGTCCCATCGTCCGTACTATTCCCGATGCCGAGCCTCTGGGGCCGAGTATCCCCTTGGAGGCGCTGGTCATCTGCCCCTGCACGGGAAATACCTTGGCGAAAATCGCAAACGGTATCACCGATACCCCCGTCTGCATGGTGGCGAAGGCTCACCTGCGCTCCGACCGCCCCCTGCTCATTACTCTGGCCTCCAACGACGCTCTCTCAGCCAACCTCCGCAACATCGGAACCCTCCTGTCCCGCAAAAACGTCTACTTTACCCCCCTGCGGCAGGATGACCCCGTGTCCAAGCCCCACTCCCTCGTGGCCGACTTCGATCAGGTATCCCGTGCCCTCCACGCCGCCCTGGAAGGGAAGCAGCTCCGCCCCCTGTTTTTGGTTTAGGCGTCGGTCTCCAAACTTTAAATACCCGCCCCGTTGCATCATCCCCAATTTGCTGTTTTTCTTTGTGTACAAAAGAAAACTTTGGGTAGCCGCCAAACAAAGTCGGATCGTAGCCATGTCGTTCTGTGGGCCA
>JAZRIF010000021.1:0-2326 GCA_045645165.1 Eubacteriales bacterium | reverse complement strand
CAAGCGGTCTTAGGAAGACAACTTAGTAATTCAACTCCTTGGCTCACAGAACGACATGGCTACGATCCGACTTCCAAGCGGAGTATTGGTATCCCGGGAATTTCGCCAAATACTCTTTGTTCACAACGGGAGCGTAGGGATCGAAACCGGAGTCAAAATACAAGTCGGAGGCCAAGCGGTCTTAGGAAGACAACTTAGTAATTCAACTCCTTGGCTCACAGAACGACATGGCTACGATCCGACTTACCCGCTGCTTGGCAACGTATTCAAAGAACGGCTTATAATCACCGTCCAGCATCTCGCGAACCGGCTTATAATCCCGCTCACGGCAAAAGGTCTTCTTGACTTCTTCATACGCTTGCGTTTCGAGCAGAGGTGTTCCGCGACGGTAGGCTGATAGAATGGTGGATATGTAGAAATATCGCCCTGCAAGCACCTGACGGTTGCTCCAGAGCCACTTGCGGAAGCCTTTATCCTTCGCTGCTTTGGTCAGTATTTGCTTGCTGAAAACGTATTTCTGCAAGCCCATCTTCATCAGGTATTCTGCTTGCGGGTACTTCTCGTAATTACGGAGGAATTTGATGATATCCGCTTCCTCGTACAGCTCCCAAGCGGAGTATTGGTATTCCGGGAATTTCGCCAGGTAGTCCTTGTTGACCACCGGCGCGTAGGGATCGAAACCGGAGTCATAGTACCAGCCCCATTCGTCATCCTCATACCATTTCTGCGTCCTGTTCAGCCCCTCGGCGTACCAGCCCACGCTGTAGCCGCCGATGTACGTAAAGCACATATCCTTTACGTAGCAGCGGTCAGAGTGAACGCCATGGACGGCGACCTGCTTATAGTGCCAATTCTTGTATCGGTGACGGACAGCCACCGTAACTTTGACGAGCTCACCGTCATTTTTGGTGAGATAGGAGTAAAAGCGGGTGTTTCCGTGGGGCTCGGGATAGCGGATAGCGTCCCTCTTGCGGATTTTCTCAACGATGTATTTGGGAATAGGCTTTATTTTCTCTATCAACATGACATTTTTACCTCACTTCACAATTTCAACTTTCTGGTCAAGCAGCATATACAGCTTGTACATCAGCTCGGTATCGGCGTAGGGATCGGGATCTTCATCCGACTCTATCACCTCTCCTGTGGTGGTGTCTACCGCCAGGCCTTCGACCGGTTGATATTTCGGTAATACCCGCTTTTCGGTTTCGCTCTCAATGATTGCTACGTCAGTAAACGCCCGCAACTTCTCAATGTAGATATTTGCCCGATGGTACGGAAATCCAATCATGGATACCCGCTCGGGCAGACCGAATTCACGACTCACTACGGTCAACTCCAAGGGCTTGGAAGCAGTCTCGGCAGACTCTCCAAATACCTCGTAAAAGTCCCCGATACGCATAGCGATTACAGCCTCGGGGTGTTCCTGTTGATACCCCTGATAGCGAGTCCACAAGGGCGAGATTACGGGCGTTTCAGGCTCTTTTACCTCCACGGTAGGCACTTGCTCCACCTCGGGTTCCACGTCTTCTACGGGGCTTTCAGGAGCCTCTACAGCAATATCCAATGCAACTTCTTCCTCGTCGCATTCATCCGTCTCGGTGGTATCTTCCACCTCCGTTTCCGGCTCGTCGAACAGGTCAAACATGGACATTTGCCCCGCCTTGGGCTTTGGCTTGGGAGCAGGAGCCGTAGGCGTATCGGTGGCTGTCGTAGACGGTAGCGGCAGGATCTTGGTTGCGGGCTTAGCGGCCTTGTACTCCGTTCCGTCCTCGTTGTAGAGCGTACCGAGGATGCTGTCTTCCTCGAAATAGTGGATCGCCCAGCCAAACACGATATCGCTGTGCAGACACGCACTGGTCGCCCCCTTGTCGGCCTGCTTTCGTGCCTCGTCGGTGGCATACTTCATAAAGCCCGCCAAGGTCTTTTTGGAAATCAGCATCTTTCCGTCCTTTTCGACGGGGACACCATTGTTGATCTTGTCTGCCAGAACCTCGCTGGCGTTCTGTTCAAGGTATTCCTTCAATACCTTTTTTTCGGTTGTCGTTGCGGTGAGATTCAATGTCATGTTTCATTCCTCCTTGTCATTAGATTTTTGATGTATAAAAGAAAAAGGACCCCTTATCAAAAGGGATCCTCATGCCAGATGCCGTCGCGCACCTCAGAGTGCTTGATCGGTATTATGACCCATTTGGGGCTTTTCAGGATATGTCCATCATCTCTTGCTCTGGGCGGAAATCGTATGTAACCGGCTTTCGCCTTGACCGCTTGCCTGTAGGTGTAGGTTTTGAAATGGCTCGTATAGTCTTTTGAGCCATCCTCTTTGTAG
>JAZRIF010000020.1:0-7632 GCA_045645165.1 Eubacteriales bacterium | reverse complement strand
GAAGTCCATGTGAATTTTTGATGATTTGATAAAAAGAACCGCCTGTCTTTTAACAAGCGGTTCTTTGAGACGCCTATGTTGGATCATCCTTTTTCGGTATCTTGTAGGTAAATCGGTCGAAATCCGTAAAACCCATTTGTGTCAGACGCGCCACGGAACGGTCGGTGTCCTCGACGGTATTAAAGCCTGGAATGAGGGGGACGCGAACGGTGATGCGGTCGGGGCCCACAAGGGACAGAAGGAGGGTGAGATTATCCAGCACCCGTTGGTTATCGCGGCTCGTATAGGTTTTATAGATGTCAGGGTTCGTGTCCTTGATATCGATCATGAAATGGTCGATGCACTCGGCGGCGGCTGTTACGTGGTGTTCGGGGATATTCAGGCAGGATTCGGCACAGAAATGCCATTCGGGGGGACAGATGGCACGGTACGCCTTGATGAATTCGGTATGGAGCAAAGGCTCACCGCCGCCGAAGGTGATCCCACCTCCCGTGGCTAAATAGTAAAGGCTGTCGATCTTCACGCGGTCGTATAGCTCGGCCGGGGTGACCCGCTCAAAGGAAGGCTTTCCGTCGGTTCGTTCGTGCCAGGTCTGGGGATTGATGCAGAGCTTGCATTGGAGAGGACAGCCGTAGGCTCCCACCAGAGCGGTCACACCCGCACCGTCGGTAGCCATGCGAAGGCGGTCAAAGAAGGCCAAGGGAAAAGTGGGATGGGTCGTTTTGCTCATGGTCTCACTCCGCAGGCTCACCCATGATGTCCACGATCTCGGGCTCGGTGGTGTCCTCGGTGGTGTCTTCGGTGGCCTCCTCGATGAACTCGCCCTCTATGACAACATCTCCCATCAAAACCTCGTCGGTGACTTCCTCAATGGGAACACCTGCAGTGGGCAGATCGTAGACAGGTTCGGTTTCGGGCGGGAGTTCTTCTCCCGCAATCGCAACATAGGTCTCCTCAGCGGTGCTCTCTGGCGGAAGCATCCCACCGGGAGCGGGTACTCCGTCAGTCGTCGCGGGGAAAGGATTGATACACCCCGTCACCGACAAGGCAATGGAGGCAGAAATGCCCACCACGGCCACAGTCTTACCCAGAGCTTCCCGCTTGGCCAGCGCAGCCTCCAGCTGCCGCACCTCCTGCTCGCACTTGGGGCAGGTTCCCTTGCAGTTGCCCTGATGCTTGCACTCGGAGACCACCCACTCAATGTCGTTCTGCTTGGCGATCTCGGCACGGATCTCTTTGAGAATGCGGCATTTTTCTTTTCCGTAGTATTTCATGATATGTATCTCCTTTCGTTTCAAATTTGGGTTTGTAGGGCAGGGGCTTTGCCCCTGCACCCCACCAAAGGGACTTTTGAAAAAGTCCCTTTGGAATCTCAAAAACTTTCAAAAAGGGTTATTTATCAATATCTTTTTTGAAGATTCTTGAAGGGGGTCCGGGGGGAACTTCTTTTAAGAAGTTCCTCCCGGGCGCTCCCCCGTTCTCCCCGACAAACCCCAATTTACAATTTAGTCACCACGCCCACGAACAGGGGAAGACCCGTGGCGTTATCCACGATGGCGTAGACGAAGGGGCGGTCGAGGTAGACGTACTTGGGATCCATGGGCATGGCGGACTCGCATTTATTTTCTCCCCAAGTGATTGCTGCGGCCTTGGTGCCGTGGCGGTTGACCTCGATGAAGGTCTTCTGGTAAACGCCGTCGCAGTAGATATCCCCCGGCGCACCGCTAATGCCCGACAGGTCAACCGAAGCCCCATCAAAGATCGCCGTCATGCCCATCTCCTGCAAAACGGGCGTCAACTTCATGTCGCTGTCATAGGTGAACTCAGGAATGCGGGTATGGACGGTTTCGTAGGTTCGGGAACCCCACATGGCCATCCAAGCCTCCCCCGTCAGGGTTGCGGCGAAATCGTAGATATTGACCCCCTCCTCGGGAAGCAAGCCCACGAAGGCGTAGGCGCCGCCCTTGTAGGGTCTGACCACGCCGTAGCCGCCCTCCACGGTCAGATATCGGTTTTCCTCGGAATGCATCATCTCTACTGCAGAAACCGCGCCATTCAACGCGACAAACTCACCGGAGCGAATATCGCTCTTCACGTATTCTTCCTCCCACTTGGCATCAAAGACCAAAGCGTTGATGACGTACATGACGGTATCGGCGGGAATGGGCTCCTCCAGGATGGAATCGATCATGCCGTCGGTGTACTTCTCCACCCATCTGTTGATGTCCTTGCGGGTCTGCTCGTCAAAGGGAGCGGCGTACTGCTGAGCCTGATACCAGTCGGCGCAGGTCTGCAGGAATTCCTCACGAACAACAAAGCTGTCTCCGTCCCGATACCAGATGGAATCAGCGATGGACACCTTGCAGTCCTCCCCTACGTAGAGGTTTTCGGTGTAAGCGTAGAGGGCTTTGTTGAGGTCGTCGATCTTCATTCCCAGTACGGCCTCCATCTGGGCCAGCGTCTCGCCTTTAGCACCGTTGGCCAGCATGGACAGGCAGATCATGGCCGACAGGGGGGAGATCAGGTGATTGGCCTTGTTCTCCTTCTCCATGGTAACGGTGGTATTCGCCAAGGTCATGGCAAAATCCGCCATGGCGGCCACAAAAGTGTCGGTAACCGCCCCTTCCTCAGTGGCGGTGCGGGTGTACTCAGCGGAAAGTTCCTCCGCTTTGATGGAAACCATGCACCCGGACATAGTCACGGCGCTCATCAGCATACAGGCGATCAGGAGCAAAAGGGTCGCGTTACGAAGCGTCTTTTTCATATTGGAAAACCTCCTTGGGTGAAATATTGCCCTCACTCTATAGGACGATATTTTATCCTATATGTTTCCGCCTTTTGCAAGTGTTTACATTTTATTTACAAAATCCCGCGAACACACGTGCGCACGCAAGCGTGCGGCGCAGGTGCGACGCGGGAGACAGGTTATTCTTGGACGGCGGTGTTTTTACGTGCCCTACCGTGCTTTTTCTTGAGCTTTTTCAGCTCGTCCATGAAGGAGTCCACATCGGTAAACTCATGGTAGACCGAGGCGAAACGAACGTAGGAGATCTCATCGATGTCGCGGAGCTTTTCCAGCACGCGATCGCCCAACTCCACCGAAGGCACCTCCAGATGGAGAGTGTTCTGCAGCTCGGACTCGATTTCGTCCACAATAGCGGCGGCATCCACGTCGCGCTTACGGGTAGCCTTGAGAATACCGTTGATGAGTTTGACGCGGTCAAAGGGCTCCTTGGAGCCACCTTTTTTGATTACGATGATTTGCGCCGTTTCGATCATCTCAAAGGTGGTGAACCGCTTGGCACACTGCAGGCACTCGCGGCGGCGGCGAATGCTGTTGCCTTCTTCGATGGGGCGGGAATCAATGACTTTGAGATCGGGGCAGCCGCAGGCAGGACACTTCATAAACGCTCCTTTCGGGTGGAAAAACTGAATGATGTATACAGTATACCATATTTTGGAGAATTTGTAAAGAGCCTGTATGCAGATTCCTTCTCAAGAAACGCAAACTTTCCCCATCAGACGTGGCTTCGTAATCTCGTTTTCCGCTTACCCACGCATAACCTGCCGCATAGCCTCGCGAATTTCATCAGAATCATACCCCAAGCGCATCATGGCCGCCATAAGCTTTTGCCGTGCGGCACGATCATCGGGCACATCACCGTACTTCTTGCGGATGACAGCGGCGCAATTTTCCGAGAAATCCACCTCGGACAAGCTCTCTACCGTCTCCTCAACAACCTCAGATGTGAACCCCTGCGCCCGCAGATCCTCGCAGATGCGGCGAAGTCCCCAGCCCTTGCGTACGCCCTGCTCGGCGCGGAGACGGGCGGTATCGTCCTCGCGGATGTAGCCCTTTTCCGAGAGGTACGCCGCGGCGGCAGTCGCCGTCTCGCGGTCGACTCCCTTGGCGGTAAGCTTGTAGGCCAGACGGCGGGCAGACTTGTCACCATACTGCAGAAGCCCCATGCCCCGCCGCACGGCGGCGCAGAGCTTGCCTGCCTCCAAGAGAATATCCGCCTGCTCGGGGGTGATCTCCCCGACCTTGACCCTCAGATCGATGTACTGCTCCACCAGAAGATGAAGCCTGACGCGACTCGGCTTGCCACCCTCGGCGTTGGGCACCGACAGCACCACGGCCACCGTCTCCCCTTCCCCCTCGGGAGTCACCGAAAGGACAGCATGTTTACCGCCGACATCCTCGCTCGACAAAGGCTCATGGTCGGTTGCGCATATATGGTGAGGCTTGATTTCAGCCGCGCCGGAATCCGTCCCACAATTCTCATCCACCAGCCGAAAAGCCCTGTGGGGGCGAGGCGTAGCCTCTCCCCCATCGGTGTTCTCTCTATACTTGCGGTGATCGCGCTCCGCCATTATTCCTCGTCCTCGCCCAGGGTGCGGATGTCGAACTCGTCCTCGTCGTCCTCGTCGTCCAGCTCGAACTCCTTGGCGGCCAGCAGATCGGTCTCAGCCGAGGCGGCGCGCACCTTCTCCTCCAGCTCGGCCATGAAGGCGGGATCCCCCTCCACCAGTTTGCGGACGGTATCCTTACCCTGACCCAGGCGCTCACCGTTGTAGGAGAACCAGGAGCCACTCTTCTTGATGATGTCCAGCTCAATGGCGAAGTCCAGAATCTCGCTGGAGCGGGAGATGCCCTGACCGTAGATGATGTCGAACTCCGCCACCTTGAAGGGAGGCGCCACCTTGTTCTTGACGATCTTGCAACGGACGTGGTTGCCGTAGATCTCGTTGCCCTGCTTGAGCTGCTCGGTACGGCGCACGTCGATGCGGACCGAGGCGTAGAACTTCAGCGCACGACCGCCGGGGGTGGTCTCGGGGTTACCGTACATAACCCCCACCTTCTCGCGGAGCTGGTTGATGAAGATCACCACGGCCTGGCTCTTGGAAATGACGGCGGAGAGCTTACGCATAGCCTGGGACATGAGGCGCCCCTGCATGCCCACAGTAGCCGCGCCCATGTCGCCCTCGATCTCCTGACGGGGCACCAGTGCGGCCACCGAGTCCACCACCACAACGTCCACGGCGCCCGAGCGCACCAGGGACTCGCAGATAGACAGGGCGTCTTCACCGCAGTCGGGCTGGGAGACCAGCAGGTTGTCGATATCCACGCCCAACGCCTTAGCGTACACGGGATCCAGGGCATGCTCGGCGTCGATGAAAGCGGCCTCACCGCCGGCCTTCTGCACTTCGGCGGCGATGTGGAGCGCCACAGTGGTCTTACCCGAGGATTCAGGCCCAAAGATCTCAATGATACGGCCGCGGGGCACGCCGCCGATACCCAGCGCCATGTCCAGGGACAGCGAGCCGGTATGAACGGCCTGCACCGCCATGTGGGGGTTGGCGCCCAGCTTCATGATAGCGCCCTCGCCAAAGTCCTTCTCGATCTGCTTCATGGCGGTTTTCAGCGCCTTGCGCTTCTCCTCGCGGTCAGCATCGAACGTAACCATAGGGGTGATGGGTTTCTTGGATTTGGTTGCCATAATCATTCCTCCGTACGGCGGTCATTCCTCTTTCGGAAGCCGCTCATCTTTCATTGGCACCATTATACACCATTTCGGAGGATTTGTCAATAGGTTTTGGAATATTATTTTCCGTTTTCGGAAATTTGTTTTTAATCAAGCACGCGCCACGCCCGTCCATTTTCCGTTTTGGAACAATTTTCGCATCAGATCTTGTTTAAAACACACGTCATCAGCGTAGCCGTCAAGGACGGCTCGCTCCCCACCGTCCGGCGGACGGGATATAGATCGTTTTGTTTTTGTTCTTGTATTTGTATTTGTTAGGGTTTTTAGGTTTCTTGGATTTTCTCGGGGGTCCCGGGTTATAACGGCCATCCTTCAAATTTGGGTTTGTCTGTGGGTTGAAATAACCATCGGTAGGGGCCGGCGCCCACGACGGCCCGTAAATATTCTATATCCGACAACGAACTTTCCAGGGTAGGAACCGGGGCGTCGAGGGCGCCGCCCCCTACCAAGGGTTGTATTAACCCACCGCCAAACTGCAATTTGATGTCGTGGTCGAATATTTTTTCGAATATGCCACACCCAAAAGAGAGCGTGGAAAAACTCCACGCTCTCTCTTTCGATATTACTGAATGAAATCCTCCATCTCGGAGAGTCTCGCCCCGCCCGTCGTCGCGACGATATTGTTCAGGAAAATGACGTCATCCACGCCCTTCTCGTCAACCAGCTCGGACAGAGTGCCGCCGTAGTAGCGGTAATCCACCACGTAGACGTACTCGTAGCTGTCCACCAGGAAGGGGGCAAAGGCGTTGCCGAAGGACTCCTTGACCAAGAGGACGGTGGTTCCCTTCCGATCCGCCGAAATGTTCTCGTTGTGGATCTCGATGAGGGGATGGTCGCCCATGAGGAAGCAGTTGTACTTGGAGGCTGCGGCCTGGTAGAAGGAATCGGTGTCACGGCGCACCACACCGCCGCGATAGCGGGTACGGTCGCCGCCGTTCGCGTCGTAGATGTACTCGTCGTTGGTGCCCTTGGGGATATAGGCCTCTACCGTGTCGGGGTTGCCGCCCATGGCCGAAGGCTGCCCCGTCTTGCTGTACAGCGTCCCCAGGAAGCCGCCAAAGGTCAGCTTTTCGTAGGAGGACAGGGGCGTGGGGGTGATGCCCGCCTTCTTACAGAAGGCCTCGTAGGCGTAGTACGCGCCCGTAGCCGTCCAGTGGTGGTCGGTGCGGAAGTAGATGTACTCATCTCTATGCGCCATAAGGGCAGAATGCACGTCTACGGTACGGACGTCGCTGTTCATACCCGAATACATATAGGGGATCACCTTCCCCGCGTCGGGCAGAGACATGGAATCCTGTACGTCGGCACCCAGAGCATAGGTGTAGTGGAGGGGGATGATGAGGTCGTAGACCGTAGCCTTCCCCGTCGTCAGTCTCGCCGCTTCGTTCATGAGGGAGGCGTAGGTGCGGGCGCCCGACTCGGAGTAGGCGTACAGCTCGTAGGCGGTGTCCCCCGACAGGTAGTAGCCGCCCACTTGCTCGCCGCCCTCCCCGCCGTTCACAGGGCGGTCGGGGGTATCCACGGGGCCTTGGGGCATCTGACCTTCGGGTACCACGTCGCCCACGTCACCCTGCTGGAACTGCTCACCACGGATGCCAAAGAGGGATTCGATGCCGTGATAGGCCTGAATGAGTCCCTCCCGCCCCGGGAAGGTATCAGCGTACCACAAAGAGATCTGATCGGTGAACTCACCCGACAGGAAGGAGTCCATGGTAAAGGTGGGGAATTTGGTCAGTTCCCGTTTCTCGGTCTCGGACTCGGCGGGACGGAGGAACCAGCAAAGCCCCAAGAGAAAGCCGATGCACAATACCGCCACGGGGATCAAAAGACCCAGCGTCTTGGCACCGTCCGACACAGCGGGACGAGGGGAAGGAGTGGTTTTATCTTTCATAGGTTTTGTTACCTCATAATAGAAATTTGGGTTTGTCGAGGGGGCGGAGAGGACGCCTGGGGGAAACTTCTTAAAAGAAGTTTCCCCCAGACCCCCTTCAAGAACTTTCAAAAAGATATTGATAAATAACCCTTTTTGAAAGTTTTTGAGATTCCAAAGAACTTTTTTCAAAAAGTTCTTTGGTGGGGGTCGAGG
>JAZRIF010000019.1:0-17554 GCA_045645165.1 Eubacteriales bacterium | reverse complement strand
GATAAGGATACCGCACAACATAGGCTGTGCGGTATCGTTTTATAGAGTGGATTATCTTCTCTTCTCGGCGATCTCCATCATGATCTCGCTGATGAACTGATCCACGGGCATAACACCCTTTTCGCCATCCTTGCGGGAGCGGACGGCCACGGCGTTCTGCTCGATCTCCTTACCGCCGACGACCAGCATGTAAGGCACCTTCTCCTGCTGAGCGGCGCGGATCTTGTAGCCAACGGTGTTGTTGGACTTGTCGATCTCCACGCGCATACCCATCTGGGTCATGCGGTCTGCGATCTTCTCGCAGTACTCGATCTCGTTGTCACCCATGGGCAGGAACTTGGCCTGGACGGGAGCCATCCAAGTGGGCAGAGCACCGGCGTAACGCTCGATGAGGTAGGCCAGGGTGCGCTCGTAGCAGCCCAAGGAGGTGCGGTGGATGATGTAGGGAGTCTTGAGCTGACCGTCGGAATCCACGTACTCCATACCGAACTTCTGGGCGAGGAGCATGTCGATCTGGATGGTGACGATGGTGTCCTCCTTACCGAAGACGTTCTTGTACTGGATGTCCAGCTTGGGGCCGTAGAAGGCGGCCTCGTCGATACCAATGGTGTAGTCCAGACCGAGGTTATCGAGGATCTGACCCATGACAGACTGAGCGTGCTCCCACTGCTCGGCAGTACCTTCGTACTTGATGCCGGCTCTTGCGGGATCCCACTGGGAGAAGCGGAAGGTGCAGTTCTCCAGCATACCGACGGTGCCAAGGATATACTTGGCCAGCTCGAGGCATCCGCGGAATTCCTCCTCCAGCTGCTCGGGGCGCAGGACGAGGTGACCCTCCGAGATGGTGAACTGACGGACGCGGATCAGACCGTGCATCTCGCCGCTGTCCTCGTTGCGGAACAGTGTGGGGGTCTCGCCCAGTCTCATGGGGAGGTCACGGTAGGAGCGCTTGCGGTTCAAGAAGACCTGATACTGGAAGGGGCAGGTCATGGGACGGAGGGCGAAGCACTCCTTGGTGTCGTCGTCGGGATCGCCCAGAATAAACATACCGTCGCGGTAGTGATCCCAGTGACCCGAAATGCGGTACAGGTCGCGCTTGGCCATGAGGGGGGTCTTGGTCAAGAGGTAGCCGCGCTTCTGCTCCTCGTCCTCCACCCAACGCTGGAGGGTCTGGATGACGCGGGAGCCCTTGGGCAGGAGGATGGGCAGACCCTGACCGATGGATTCCACGGTGGTGAAGTACTCCAGCTCGCGGCCCAGCTTATTGTGGTCGCGCTTGCGAGCCTCCTCCACGGCGGTGAGGTAGGCGTTCATCTCGTCCTTGGTGGGGTAGGCCACGCCGTAGACACGCTGGAGCATCTTGTTCTTTGGGTCGCCCTCCCAGTAGGCGCCGGTGCACTGGGTCAGTTTGTAAGCCTTGACAGCACCCGTGGAGAAGAGGTGAGGGCCTGCGCAGAGGTCGACAAACTCGCCCTGGCGGTAGAAGCTGATGACGGCGTCCTCGGGGAGCTCCTCGATGAGCTGAACCTTGTAGGGCTCGTCACGCTCGGTCATGAAGGCGATAGCCTCGGCACGGGGCAGCTCGAAACGCTCGATCTTGTGATTCTCCTTGACGATCTTCTTCATCTCGCCTTCCAGAGCCTTGAGCACATCGGGGGTGAAGGCCACGTCGGAGTCGAAGTCGTAGTAGAAGCCGTTGTCGATGGCGGGACCGATGGTGAGCTTGGTCTGGGGGTACAGGCGCTTGACGGCCTGAGCCAGAATGTGGGAGGCAGTGTGACGGAAGACGTGCTTGCCGTCGGCGTCCTCAAAGGTCAGAAGCTCCACGTCGGCATCGGCGTCAAGGATCTGGGTCATGCCCACCACCTTGCCGTTGACACGGGCTGCGGTGTGGGCGCGGGTGACCAGCTCGGCAGCGGCTGCGGCATCAAAGACCGACAGGGGGGCGTCGAAGGTCATGGATTTTTCTTTGAAATTGATTTGCATGGTAGGGTTCCTCCAAATATAGTAGATATTGTTATACATAAAAACCCCCGAAGACTATCTCGCGACAGCCTTCGGGGTGCATTTCAAAAACACACGGGTCCACCCGAATATTTCACTCATGGGCTACGCCAACAGGCGCGGTGCCCCTATTCAGTTGCATACGAAAGGGCGGTATCCATCCGAGCTGTTGCGGGGGAACTTACAGCCAATCCATATTGATATGGAAAGATTCCCTTCTCTGTCGCTGTCCTTCGGGGGACGTATTCCTTTCATAGGGCGGTGCCCTCGGGGTTGATTACTTTCTGCTGCGGTTATAGGAAGAGCGGGGATTCATAACCTCGCGCCAATCCAAGTCGCCGCGATCCAGAGCCATAACCAGCACCTCTGCGGTGGCGATATTGGTAGCCACGGGGATGTTATACATATCGCACATACGAAGCAGCTCGTGCTCGGTCTCGTCGTAGCCGGCGGTGGGACGGGTATCACGGAAGTACAGAAGTACGTCGATCTCGTTGTATGCGATTCGGGATGCGATCTGCTGCTCGCCGCCTTGCTCACCCGTGAGCAGGCGCTCGATATTCAGGCCGGTTGCTTCGGAAATATACTTAGCCGTAATACTGGTGGCACACAGATTATGCTTACTCAGAATGCCGCAATAGGCGATACAGAACTGGGTCATCAATTCCTTTTTCAAGTCATGGGCAATAATCGCAATTTCCATTCGCAAACCTCTCTTTTTCTGTTATTGGGACGCTGAAAATCGTCCCCCTTTTAATGAACCTATAGTATTATACCACAAATGCATCCCTTTTGTCAATCATATATTAAAAATTTTTCAAAAAACTTTTCATTTTTGTTCATTTCACGGCTTGTTTTTGTCGAAAAAATCAGTATAATGATATGATGAAGTAATTTATACACGAAGGACGGTACAAAATCCATGATCCAAGAAATGAACCAGTATCTTGCCAAGCATGACCCCATCGTCGCCGCCGCCATTGATGCCGAGCTCGCCCGTGAGCGTGACGGTTTGGAACTCATCGCTTCCGAGAACGTCGTATCCGAGGCTGTTATGATGGCTGTCGGCTCCGTGCTGACCAACAAGTACGCCGAGGGATACCCTGCCAAGCGCTACTACGGCGGTTGCCACTGCGTGGATGTCGTGGAGAATATCGCGATCGAGCGTGCATGCCAGTTGTTCGGCGCCAAGTACGCCAACGTACAGCCCCACTCCGGCTCTCAGGCCAACACAGCCGTTTACGTTGCCTTGCTCCAGGCTGGCGATACCGTTATGGGTATGAGTCTGGCTCACGGCGGCCATCTCACCCACGGTTCTCCCGTGAACCTCTCCGGTTTGTACTACAACTTCGTATCTTACGGCGTCGAGGACGACACCCATACAATCGACTACGATAAGCTGGAGGCACAGGCAAAGGAAGTCATGCCTAAGCTGATCGTAGCCGGCGCATCTGCATATCCCCGTGTAATTGATTTCAAGCGTCTGGCTGATATTGCCCATTCCATTGGTGCATACCTCATGGTGGACATGGCTCACATCGCAGGTCTGGTAGCCGCAGGCGAGCATCCCTCCCCTGTTCCCTACGCCGACGTAGTAACCACCACCACCCACAAGACTCTCCGCGGTCCTCGCGGCGGTCTGATTCTCTGCAACGACGAGGAGATCGCCAAGAAGATCAACAAGGCCATTTTCCCCGGTATCCAGGGCGGTCCCCTGGAGCATGTCATCGCGGGTAAGGCCGTTTGCTTCGGAGAGGCTCTGAAGCCTGAATTTAAGGCTTACCAGCACCAAGTTATTTTGAACTGCAAGGCATTGGCTGATGCATTGAAAGCCGAGGGTTTTGACCTTGTTTCCGGTGGAACCGATAACCACCTGATCTTGGTTGACCTCCGTCCTATGGGTATTACGGGCAAGGAGATGGAAAAGCGACTGGACGATGTACACATTACCGTCAACAAGAATGCCATTCCCAACGACCCTGAAAAGCCTTTCGTAACCTCCGGTGTTCGCGTAGGTACTGCTGCTGTCACCACCCGCGGCCTCGTTGAGGAGGACATGAAGACCATTGCTCACCTGTTCAAGCTGGTGGCTACCGATTTCGAGGGTACTGCCGACGAGTGCAGAGCCATCGTAAAAGGACTTTGCGAGAAATATCCTTTGTACTGATTTTTCGAAGTCGTGCTTCCCTATTCAAAAATCCACCCTGAAAAGGGTGGATTTCTTTATTCAAGTTTTTACGATCTCTTCGTTTTCTGCCAAAAAATGTGATCACAGAAGCTATAGCAGTAACGGCCATTTCTGCTCACAGTTCAATTCATATTTCGTAAAATATTGTAACGTTTCATTGCTTTTAAAATCCTGTTTTTGCAAAAAACATATTGTTTCTATTGCTTTTTCAGCGAAAATATGATATAATATATATATATTATTATTTTTAAGGAGAACCCCGATCATGGCAGAAATTCTGACCCCCAATTCTTTTGGTTCTAACCCCCAGCCCACGGCTCGTGTACTGGCAAACGTAGGCGGCAAGCCCATCACCGAGGAAGACGTTAACCGCTTTATCATGGCTATGGGCCGTAACGGTCAGGCCTACAACAATCCCCAGGGCCGCGCCGCTGTTCTGGAGCAGCTCATCGCCCAGAGACTTTTCCTTCTGGACGCCCAGCGCAATCTCTTTGAGCGCGAGCAGGCCTTCAAGGATCAGCTGGCCGCTGTTAAGGAGCAGCTTCTCATGGAGTACGCCATCTCCAAGTGCGTGGAATCCGTCCGCGTGACCGAGGATGAGGTTCGTGGCTACTACGATTCTCACAAGGATGAAATGACCGAGGGTGAGACCGTTAACGCATCCCACATTCTGGTGGATTCTGAGGAGAAGGCTACTGAACTTCTGAACGCTATCAACGCCGGCGAGATCAGCTTTGAGGATGCGGCTCGCGACAACAGCTCCTGCCCTTCCTCCGCCCAGGGCGGAAATCTCGGTGACTTCGGCCCCGGCCAGATGGTTCCCCACTCCCCCACCGCTTGCTTTGAGATGGAAGAGGGTGAGGTACGCGGTCCCGTCAAGACCCAGTTCGGTTACCACCTCATTCGCCTCAACAAGAAGAACCCCGCAGAGGCGCTGTCCTACAACGACGTCCGCGCCCAGCTCTACGAGCAGCTGACCCGCGAGAAGCAGCAGGCCGCTTACCAGAGCAAGATCAACCAGCTCAAGATCATGTATCCCGTAGATAAGGCTTGATTCAAAAAAATAGGATCAGGAGAACCATCTACGGCGGCTTAAGGGACTTTTGAAAAAGTCCCTTAGAACCCCTCAAACTTTCAAACGAAATTCATTTATAACAGGTATAAAAAAGAAAGGAATGGCATCATGAAGGCGAATACCATGCTTGAAACCATACGGTCTCTGCTTGGCGCGCCTGCATGCGCCATTCCTTTATCTGTATGTAAACCCGCCAAGTCCTATCTTTTGGACAAGGCAGGCACTCCCTCAACGGGAACGGCCATTCTGTTCGCCATTCCCTACGTAATGACCGCCGACGTGCGAGATCCCGGTCGGAATCTGTCTCTGTACGCCGTTCCACGGGATTATCATGGGTATGTAAAAGGCCTTTCCGAGACACTGATCCCTCAGCTTATCGAATTCTTCCCTTCCCACCGCTTTGCACTCTTTGCAGACCACTCTCCCATCAACGAGGTCGATGCCGCGGCGCGAGCGGGACTGGGTGT
Organism: Eubacteriales bacterium; assembly: GCA_045645165.1. Classification (GTDB taxonomy): domain Bacteria; phylum Bacillota; class Clostridia; order Oscillospirales; family CAG-272; genus CAMEON01. The sequence continues at coordinate 11,820 of JAZRIF010000019.1, read as the reverse complement.
CTTGGGATTGAACGGCCTGCTCATCACCCCGGAATATGGCAGTTTTGTCTTTATCGGTGAAGTGGTTACCGACGCCGACTACGAAACCGTAACAGGCACGAAAGAGCCTTCCTTCCCCGATATAGCTCCTTTGTGCGAAGGATGCGGAGCCTGTGTAGCGGCTTGCCCCATCGGATGCAAAGACAGCGCTCGAGAGAAGTGTCTTTCCGCGCTGACGCAGAAAAAAGGTGCACTTACCGAAGATGAAGCTATCGCTATCCGTAATAATGGTTTAGTATGGGGCTGTGATGTGTGCCAGTTGGCGTGTCCGCATAACCGCCGTGTGATTCACGCCGAAAAAGATACGCCGATTCCCTACTTTCGCGAGGACAGGCTACTCCGAATGGAAACGGCTGTTCTGGATAATATGTGCGACGATAAATTTGCCGAACGTGCTTATGCATGGAGAGGTCGTGCGGTGATTCGCCGTAATACTGAATTATTCGAGATCGATACAGAAAGGAGAAACTCATGATTCGTTTTTTGTTTGGACGTCCCGGTAGCGGAAAGACCCATTCGATCATCCGCGAAATCATGTCTCAGACAACCGATTCAGCAACCCCCGTGTACCTCATCGTTCCGGAGCAGCAAGCCTATTCCGCAGAACGGGATGTTCTATCGGTATTGCCTTCAAAAGCCGGTCGTTCTTTCTCTATTCTGAGTTTTTCCCGACTTTGTGACACGGTAGCTGACCGTTTCGGCGGCCGTACGCAGCATACTGTGACTCGGGCTATGAAGTCCCTTTTAATGTGGGAAAATTTACGTGAGTTAACGGGAATTTTAGAAACCTATTCGCAATCAACATCAACCGATCGTGCGCTTTGCAAAAAAATGCTGCGTGTAACCGAGAAATTCAAAGCAAACGGCGTTACGGCTATTGCGTTAGAACGAGCCGCTGAAAAATTAGATAAGGCATCCCCCCTATATGGCAAACTCCGAGATATTGCCCTGATTACCGCTGCCTACGAGGGACTTATATCCCAAGTGTACGGTGAGAATCCTGCTGATCGCCTTCTGAATGCTGCAGCAAAAATAGAACAATATGCTTTTTTTGAAGGTGCCACCGTCTTCATCGATTCCTTCACCAGCTTCACAGCGCAAGAATACGCGGTTCTTCGCATGATTTTCAAGCAGGCCGAACATGTCACAATCTCCTTCGGTTGCGACAGCCGTTATCCTACTGAACCGCAATTCGAAAGTATGAAGGATGCAGTCCACCGATTAACACGCCTTTGCGAAGATATCGGTGTAGAATTTGAAGACATTATCCTGACGGAAATTCATCGTACCGCTTCCCTCGAACTTAAAGTTTTAGAAAAAGAATTATGGGCCTTCGGCCTATCTCCCGAGCAACGCACGATTCCGCCGGAAGAAGCAAGAGGGCGCATACAGACCTATGTTTGTCCCAATATCTATGAGGAAGCACATGCTGCTGCTCTGCACATTCTGGAGCAGGCCCAGAACGGTGTTCCTTATGACAAAATTGCTGTTGTCGTGCGGGATACGGAGTCCTGGAAGGGTGTACTGGATGCTGCTCTGGAGCAATACCATATTCCATACTTTCTTTCTACACGAACGGATCTGAACGAAAAACCGGCGGCTCGTCTTCTCTTAACCGCTCTGCGATGTATTTCCCGAAAATGGCAGATCGAAGATATCATGACCTTATGCAAAACCGGGCTTTTAGGCATCGATAACCGAGACCTGGATTACTTTTCCGAATATGTGGATACTTGGCATTTGAGCGGTAAGCGTTTATTGGAAAGCAACTGGAGCATGAACCCGGATGGCTATACGGTAGATATGTCCCCCCGAGCACTCAAGATTTTGCAAGCCGCCAATCAAGTACGTGAAGTCGTAATGAATCCGCTTTTGACTTTGGAGGATAAGCTTCGCACGGCAGAATCCGTTACTGAACAATGCCGCGCCTTGTACGAATATCTTTGCGAACTGGATATTCGATCTAAGCTGGTAACGCAAGCCGAAAAGTATCTAACCTTGGAACAGGCACGCGAAGCCGGAGAACAGGTACGGCTTTGGTCTTTCCTAACCGAGACTCTGGCTACCGTCGCATCTGTCATGCAAGAGGCAGAACCGCTTACCCCGGATGAACTGTCGACAGCGCTATCCTTTGTGTTTGAAGATACCGATATCGGTTCTGTCCCCGCGCGTCATGATTGTGTAACGATCGGTTCTGCAGACACCCTCCGCGTGGACCACATTACAACCATGCTGGTATTAGGGCTTTGCGAAGGAGAATTTCCGAGATCCATTCAAGAAGACGATTTGCTGACGGAACAAGACAAAGAAACACTGTTTCGGTTGGGAATTGAATTGAACAGTCGCACCGCGCAGCTCACATCCGATGAATTGATGTACGTTTGGCGCACTTTTTCTAAGCCATCTGACACACTTATTCTTTCCTGCTCTTCATCCACTCCCGATGGACAAACAAGAGCGCCCTCGGCTGCTTTTACACGGATTTCCTATCTATTCCCTTATATTGTACCAACCGCATTTTCTACCTCCCTATTGACTCTTGAAAAATCATCCATACATCGTTCCCCTGTGGATGACTCCATATCCAAGCCTACTGCACGTCGTTTACTGGGTGAGGAAATCTGGCTTTCGCAAAGCCGATTGCAAACTTATGCCCGCTGCCCATACAGTTATTACGGCGCACACATTCTTCGGTTGCGTGAAAAAAGCGAGGCGAAATTTGATAACCTTGGCGCAGGCGTATTTCTGCATCATGTCATGGAACAATACTTGAAACTGACTCTTGACGAACATAACCGCCTCCGTCCTTTGACAGAAGCCGAAGCTATGGACATCGCAAATGCAATAATCTCAGCTTATATAGAAAATCTCTGCGGCGATATTTCCCAAAATGGGCGATTGCTCCATCTTTTTGACCGATTGCGTCAGATTGCCTTTGTGCTTATTGAAAACATCCAAGCCGAGCTTCGACAGTCTGCGTTCCAAGTAGTCGGTCTGGAATGGGATACTCACGGTCGTAAAATAACCGATCCTCAACCCATGATTTTGTCTTTGGAAACCGACGATGACCTGTCTATGCTACCGACAAAGAATATGGTCGATCACCAAGGGATTCGCATTCTATTGGGCGGTCGGATTGACCGGGTGGATTTATATCGTGGTGATGATGGAGAAACCGTTTACATTCGTGTTATCGACTATAAATCCTCTAAACACGAATTCTCCACGAAATCCATCACTGAAGACATGAATATTCAACTTTTACTTTATCTCTTTACACTTTGTTCGCCTGAGAATCGCGCCCTATTCACCGATGAAGCAGGCCGTCTCCCTAAAGAGGTTCTTCCTGCTTCGGCCGTCTACATCAGCCCGGATGAATCTGATCGAGATGGGGTCATTCTTCCCTGCCGTACAGGTGTCGTATTGGGCGATCCTGAAATACTTTCAGCGGCAAACAGCGATGAATTTCAATCCTATCTGCCTTCGGTGAAACGCAATAAAAACGGAGAATTTACCGGGAAGGGACTCTTCTCCCATGAACAATTCATAGAATTGGAAACTCTACTCAAAACAACCATCCTGGACACAGCCTCGGCTATGTATCACGGCCGAGTCTCTCGTACCCCCTCCGATGATGCTTGCAAGTATTGCCGTATGAAAGATTCCTGCGGTGTTTGCTATAGAAAATAACGCAGGATTATGCCAAACCCGCAACGAATTTTCTGCGTTATTAGAAAGGAATTGGTATAAACATGTCAACCGAAAGAACCTGGACTCCTGCGCAAAGCGCTGCTATGTCTGTAATGGGAAGGACTCTTCTCATATCTGCGGCGGCAGGATCAGGCAAAACAGCAACCCTGACTGAGCGCATCATACGTCGACTCACCGACCCTGTCAACCCGGCCGACCTCAATCGTCTTCTCATTGTCACATTTACACGCGCGGCCGCATCTGAACTACGTGAACGCATTTCCTCTGCACTTACCAAAGCCATTGCCAATGATCCCGGAAACCGTCATTTGCAAAATCAGCTTATCCATTTAGGAAACGCTCACATCAGCACCATTGATGCTTTCTGCCGTGAGCCTGTCAAAACGCACTTTGCGGAGATCGGCCTTCCTGCCGCCTCACGTATTGCCGATGATGCAGAACTGCTTCCTCTTTGTGAAGGGATTATGGGAGAGATCATAGACGAATTCTATATCAAATATGCGGATAACACCCGAGACAATACTGCATTCTCCCTTTTGTGGCGGAATCCATTCGCTGATCTTTGCGACAGCTTGACCCCTTCCAAGAATGATACTGAATTGATTCCTATTCTGTTGAATCTCTATAATCGTCTTCTATCTTTTCCCGAAGAACTGCAACGGCTGAAATTTGAAGCCGATCAGTTGAATATACAAGCTGACGGGGATTTTTTTGCATCGATTCACGGCCGTATCCTTCATGAGTGGATTATCCTTTTTTGCACGTCTGCCAAAGAGACGTTATCCAATGCTTTGATCGATATCGCAAATGATGATGCGGCACGCAAAGCCTACTCTTCCGCCTTTGCAGCTGACCTTGATTTTTGCCATCAGTTATCCACGGTTGCCTCATATACGCAAGCTTATGAACTGATAACTTCTTATAAAAATGAACGTTTGGGCAGTCTTCGAAATGCTGATCCCTTGTTTGTAACACACAAAGAAGCCCGAACTGCTATTGTAGATGACATCAAAGCGCTTCGCAAAACATATTTTGCGGATCCGCCGTCTGTTGTCGCAGAACAAATGCGTCAAACTGCGTTGATGTGCTCTATTTTGTACGATCTTCTTTCGGAATACGATCGACGAATTTTGTCCGAAAAGAAAAATCGCGGCATTTGCGATTTCACGGATAATCGACGTTTTCTACTCGCCTTACTCCGAGGAAAAGACGGCTCTCCCAGCGGTATAGCGCTGGAATTTCGAGAAAAATTCGATGAAGTCTATATAGACGAATACCAAGACGTTGATGAGATGCAGGATGAAATTTTTCGTCTTGTAGGTGATAACCACAGATTTATGGTGGGAGATATCAAGCAAAGCATTTACGGCTTCCGTGGTGCTGATCCCTCAGTCTTTGCACGTTATCGTCGAAATCTGACACAATTGACCCCTTCCAATAGCGGGTGGAGCGGAGAAGATACAGCGGGAAACAGCATTTTTATGTCCGAAAATTTCCGATGTGACGAGGCAGTTATCCGTATCACCAATGCTGTATGCGGACACATGCTCCGTGCCTGTCCGGATTCTATTGGATATCAGAACGGGGACGATCTTGTTTTAGGAAAAATCCCCCCACGGGAAGACTACATTTCGCCCACTGTCAAAATAGGCGTACTGATCAAGCCTTCAAAAGCAAGTTCCAATGACGATGATAGCATCGATATGAACGCTGCAAATGATGAATTATCCGGTGTGGAAGCCGAGGCAACTTACGTTGCCAATGAGATCGCATCTCTCCTACGTAATCGGGTATGCAAAGCGAACGGTGAGCCCATTATGCCCAAGGACATCGTCATTCTCATGCGGAGTCACACTGCCCTTTCTACCTATATGAAGGCCCTGACCGCCATGGGGATTCCCACAGGTTCCGAGGAATTGGAAGCTGCTGAGGCCGGAAAGGATATTCTTCATGGATCCGATATGTCCTATTTGGTCAATCTGTTGCGTGTAATCGATAATCCAGATAACGACATCCCGTTATCCGAAATTCTCCGTGCGCCTTTCCCCGGATTGGATTTGGAGGAACTCATCACAGTTCGGAACGTTGGAGACCGAACCGCCGAATCACGCTCCCTTTATGCAGGAGTGGAGGAGTATGCTGCGAGACAAGATGCCAATCCAATTCTGGCTCAAAAACTGATAAGCTTTATGTCTTGGTTAGAGCATTATCGTCGCCTTACAGAAACACAAACAGCAGACGGCATTCTCCGCCGACTCCGCCAAGATGAACGATGCGCCTGCCGTCATACATCGGCATTTCTGTATCTCTACGAATCTGCTCGAACGTATAAAAGCTCTTCTTTCCTTTCTCTATACGCCTTTTTGCGGTATTTCGAATCCAAACTGGCAACCGCCAAAAATGTACCTTCCCCCAATAAGCAAGCTGAGAGTGGATACGTATCCATCATGACCATTCATAAATCCAAGGGACTTGAATTCCCCGTTTGCTTTATTGCGCGATGCGGGCAGAGTTTTAGCGCCAAATCGTATTCAACAGATCTGGTATTTGAGAAAAACGCCGGTGCTTCAATGAAACTCTATCGAAGAGAAGAATCCGAGACGGGTAATCGTCAGTATAAGGTCGACACAACACTCCGTGCGGTGTCTTCTTTGGCAATCCGTCTTTCGGAGCGTGAAGAAGAAATGAGAGTACTCTACGTTGCCATGACACGTGCCCGCGAACGGCTGTACATGGTTGGTACCGGCAACGAGAAGACAGTCTCTTTCCGAGAAGGTGATCGATATGCCACGTTATCATGCAATAGTTATCTCAAGTGGATCTTGGGCGGTATCGAAGCGCATCCGGAAGTACAGAATTTTTATGAAATTACATATCTCAACACTACGAATATAACTCCCTCGCCGCCATTGTCTCCTGCGATTTTCCAAACTCAGGCATGCGACAATAACCAAGATATCGTTGAACGCTATGCCTCCATTCTGGCAAAGCATACCCCGCCCTCCGCTTTAGAGCTGACACTTCGTCGAGTCCCTACTAAGGTTCCCGCTTCCCGTATGAAGGAGCGAATGCTGGATGATTGTGTTTTCTTTGAAACGAATCTCGACAAACGGGACGGCAAGCTTCCCGAAAGCAGTGCGGAAGAGACATGGTGCGATGCTCAAAGCATCGCGTCTATTCAAAAGTCGCTTGCTCTTATGTCAACAAACGATTCCAATGAGTTCGAACTTTTACTCAGTCAGAATCGTCGTCCGTCTGCCTCAGAAAAAGGTACCGCCATCCATCTGTTTTTGCAGTACTGCGATTATCGTCTCGTACTTACCGATGGAATCGAAAATGAAATTTCACGGCTTGTAGAGTTTGGCTTCATCAATGAACGAACAGCATCTATTCTGGATCGCAATATGATCTCGGCATTTTTTGACAGTTCGTTTTATTCCCATATGCAAGAAGGCGTGCGAATTGAACGCGAATTCCGTTTTGCTCGTTTTGTCCCTCTTTCAAAGCTTACTACCGATGCAGACCTGTCTGAAGCCCTTGGCGACCGTACCTTATTTGTTCAAGGATCCATCGATCTTTTGACTGTCTTTCCGGACGGACATATAGAAATCTGTGATTATAAAACCGATCATATCACCGCAGAAGAAAGGAAAAATCCTGCTTTATTGCATGCACGCATGATCGAATCGCACAGAGATCAGCTATTACAGTATGCGGCTGCAGTGGAAGAGGTGTACGGACAACGCCCCGCCAAAGCATACATCTTTTCTCTACCGCTCGGACAGGCTTTGGATATTCCATTATAACATTATACCTGTAAGCAATAATAAGACCCGAGGAATACCTTTCAAAAGGTATTCCTCGGGTTTTGTTTCTATAGAAGGATCATTCTATCTGAAAAGGACTCCTAAGGATTGGATTTTATGCTTCGTTTTTGGGCGCAGACTTAGGAGCATTCTTCTTGGACACGGGTGTTGCGGCCTTTTCAGCAGGCAGGTCAGTTGCAACCTCCTTGATGCCGGCGATCAATCCCGCCATATTCTGAATATCCGAAGGAATAATGATCTTGGTAGCCTGGCCATCGGCAACCTTCTGGAAGGCCTCCAGACTCTTGATGGTCAGAACGGCCTCGGAGGGCTTTGCCTCGTTGATCATGCGGATACCGGCGGCAGTTGCCTCCTGCACCTGGCGGATGGCCTCTGCTTCACCTTCTGCCTCGCGAATCGCAGCTTCCTTCAATGCCTCAGCACGCAGAATAGCCGCCTGCTTTTCTGCCTCTGCCTTCAGGATCGCGGCTTCTTTCTGACCTTCGGCCACGAGGATAGCAGACTTCTTTTCGCCTTCTGCTCGGAGAATGGACTCACGGCGCTCACGCTCAGCCTTCATCTGCTTCTCCATGGCGTCCTGGATCTCCTTGGGAGGAATGATGTTCTTCAACTCGACGCGGGTAACCTTGATACCCCAAGGATCGGTGGCTTCATCCAGGATAGCACGCATCTGAGTATTGATCAGGTCACGGGAAGTCAGCGTAGAATCCAGTTCCAGCTCGCCGATGATGTTACGAAGGGTGGTGGAAGTCAGATTCTCAATAGCGGTCATAGGGGTGGTATGACCATAGGCGTAGAGCTTACAATCAGTAATCTGGAAGAAGACCACGGTATCGATCTGCATACGGACGTTATCCTTGGTAATCACAGGCTGAGGGGGGAAATCAGCCACCTGCTCCATGAGATTGACCTTCTTGGCAATACGATCAATAAAAGGAATTTTAGGATGGATACCGGTTTCCCAAGTAGCGCGATACGAGCCCAATCGCTCAATAACATAGGCTTTACCCTGCGGAACAATGTGAATATTAGAAATGACGATGATAGCGAGGATAGCGACAACAACGATGATGGCAACTACCAGGGGATTGACAGAAGCCATAGTCAGGAGAGCAATTGCATGAGTAGCGATCATAGGTTTTCCTTTCCGACGAGTTTTTCCGTCTCAAAAAAATTCAAAAGACTTTCTGGGGGTTATACTTGGGGTTTACAGATCAGTTTAGAACCTTCAACGCGTACAATTTCAACCCAGTCACCCTGCTTCGCGGTGAGGTTGTTATCTGCCATACGCGCTGTCCAAAGCTGACCGTTGATCTTGACTACACCTTTTGCCAAGACATTGTTCACGTCTTCTTCCACCAAAGCGAGCTTCCCTTCCAGAGCGGCAGCATTTGTTTTTTCAACCTTCTGCTTCGCTTTCATACGAGGACGAATAACCGTGAAGGTCAAAATCAACCCGATGATAGCAAGTCCAACGAATACTGCGAGCTGAATGGGAAGGTTTACGTCACAGAACGCCAAGATCATGGCAACAAAGGCACCCGGCGCGAACCAGATCGAAACCAAATCCGCCGTTTGACTCTCCACGATCAAGGTCAATACGATGACCGAAAACCATATGAGAGGAAGCAAAAGTGAATTCCACTCAAAATCAGCAAACAGTACGGCTGCTTGCGGCGCAAAATTCAGATAAGCAAGCATTGCGCAACCTCCTTTCAAATCTTTCAAGATACGCTCTTGATTTGTACTTACATTATACCATGCAATCACGCGATTGTCAATAGGGTTTGCTAAATTTTTATCAAAATTTCAAAAACTTTTTTGGAAAAGTTTTTCGGCTTCCCTGCATATCGTTCAAAGAAAGAACCCCGCCTCCCTTTTGGAAGGCGGGGTGAATACTCATTGCGTATCACTTAATACAATGTGATACAGAAACAAGCATTAACATTAGGCCTGTGCAGTTACGGTGAAGGTACCCAGAGCCTCAGTGCTCATAGCCCAGAAGTTCAGGGTGATGGTCTCGCCTGCGTTCACGACCAGGATGTAGGCGCCGTTCTCGTCGGTATCCCAGCTATTGGTAGCGGTGGGAGTCACGAAGGTGCCGTCAGGCTTGGTGATGACCAGAGTCACTTCCTCGGTAGCGGTGTAGTCAAAATACACACCGTCCATGGTCAGACCCTCAGCGGAAACCTCGTAAGTGAAAGGCAGAGCCTCGATCACAGCGTTACCGGAAGGCTGCTCGGGTTCGGGATCGACAGGAAGATCAGGAACGTTCAGCTCGACAGGCAGGTTGTAGGTGCCTGCGCCGGGCAGGAATGCGGTAACGATCTGCAGATCGTAGGTACCGGGGCTCAGGAAAGCGGTGCCGGTGCCTACCATCATGCCCATACCGTTATAGATACGAACCAGGAAGTCGCCGGAGAAGCTGTACTCGCCCTCGACCTCGATGGTGATGGTGGAAGCGAAGCCACCCTCGGCATACATAGCATCAGTTACGTTGATGGTGTTCTGACCGACAACCAGAACGATGTCCTCAACCACAGGCTCGTCGGGAGTATCGGGAGTATCGCCGCCAACTTCACCCTCGACAACAGTCCAGGTGATGACCCAGTCAGTCTTAGTGGTAGAACCAACATAGAAGCGGGTAGTTTCGCCGGCTGCCAGATCGATGGAGAAGGATGCGCCCTCGGCATTGTCATAGTAGTCAACGTAGGGTGCACAGCCGGGAACAGGAGGCCAAGTGTCGCAAGCGATAACATCGAATGCGCCCAGACCTGCAGGCAGGGTAAAGGTGTAGGTACCAGAAACAGTAGCGGTGAACTCAACGACATCGACCCAGCAGTAGTTGTCGGTGGTGGTTACAGTGATCTCGTTTGCGGTGGGCTCATCAGTTGCTTCTGCAGACTCCCAAGCAAAGTTCCAGATAGCAGCGCGATCCTTGTTCTTGTCCTGTGCAGAAGGAGCATTGTTGACGATCTGGATGGTGAAGTTTCCGGTAATGGGGGTATCGAGGGTGTAAGCGCACTCGTAAGCGGTATCGGCTACGGGAGCCTCAACCAGTACGTTAAGAGTAACAACAGTACCATCCTCAGCGGTGATGGTAATAGTCAGGTCGATGTTGCTGGACTCGCTCCAGAAGTAAGCAGTATTGAAGGACAGAGCCTTGATGCCGCCTGCCAGAGTGGGAGAAGTCAGAGTACCGATAGCAGAAGTCTTACCGTTCAGTACGATGACAGGAGCGCCTGCCAGGATACCAGAACAGTCAGAGTCGCTAACTTCGATGCGGGCACCGGCTGCAGTCCAACCTTCGGGGCTGGTGCGGTCAGTATAGGAAGTTCCCTTTGCGGTACCATCGTTGGGCTCAAAAGTGGAGAAGTCAACGGTGTTGCCTGCAGGAACGTCGGGAGTAGGCTCCTCGGTCTCGGGCTCGGAAGTCTCAGTCTCAGGCTCCTCGGTCTCGGGAATCTCAGGCATGTCGCCCCAAACGGCTACGAACTGGGAAATACCGACATTGGCAGCGTTGTCACCGGTGATGTAGTCGATCTTGGAAGAAGAAATGGTTGTAAAGGTGTTGTAAGTACCGAGATAGTAATAGTTGCTGCAACCCTCGAGCCAAACGGTCCAGGTGTTTGCCGCAGCATTCCAGTTGAAGAAAGTAGTGGGCTCGTCGGTAATCAGTTCAACACCGTTACGACCGGGCTGATACTCGTGAATGACGATGTAGGTCTTCACATCTCCGGCATAGAAGTACATCTTGTAACCGGCATCGGTCTTCTCACTGTATACCTTAACAGCATCGGCAGGATTCTCGGACATAGCCAGGAAATTGCCGGACTTAGCACCGGAGAAGTACAGGAGCTTACCGTCCAAGTTACCCTGAACAAGGCTCAGAGAGAACTCTGCGGGCATCTCGGGAGCCACATAGTCAGGATCAGCCTCACCGCAAACACCGCAGGTGCCGTTTGCGAAGGAGTGGCCCAGAGCAGCAACCTCATCAGCAGTGTAAGTATCGCCGCAATCGCAAGTATAGGTGGTGTAACCGGCAGCAGTACAGGTAGGAGCGGTTACGACGGGCGCGTAGTTGTGCTCGTGAGGAGCGGGCTCAACGATCTCAGCACCGATGAACTCAACGGAAGAGAACAGAGCGAAGGTACCGGGCAGAGCGTCGATAGCCAGCCAAACGGGACCGTTGTAGTCCACGTTGGTCAGGTCGATCTCGAAAGCGGTAACAGCCCAACCCATG
>JAZRIF010000018.1:0-7200 GCA_045645165.1 Eubacteriales bacterium | reverse complement strand
ATCGCCTGACCTGTAAACACAAAAAAACGGCTGTTTCCCGTGGGAAACATCCGTTTTTTATGTCTGTTTGAGAGCACTATTTTGGGTTTATTCTTGTCCGAATACTTTATCCAGACCTCGCTGTGCCCCTTTGCCCTGTTGTCTCATGTAAGAAGCAAAGTTGTTGCGACCCGCCTCACACATCTTGGGAATCATGTAAACGAGAGCGTCCATGCTACCCGAGGAGTTGCAGGCGATCAGACCGACGTCGGAAACCTGAGAATTCCAAATGATGTCCAGCATTTCGGCATCATCGGGAGCCTCAGCCAGCTTGGAACCCAGGAGCTTTTCGTAGTAAGCAACCTTGACGTCAGCGGTGTAGTAGCCCATGAGCTCCAGCACGTCGCCGACCATCTCGGTATTCTTGATGGAACCGGGAACGCCGAAAACGCCGTTCCAGTTGAGGGACTTGTACTCGGTCTGGTTCTCGTCCCAGGTGGGGTAGGGAAGGATACCGAAGCGGATATCCTCGTTGCGGAAGTCGGTCAGAGCGGTACTATCTATGAGCTGGAACAGGGTGGTACCGTCGGCAAAGTTGAGCGCGGTGCCGCCGGTGGATTTCCAGAAGTAGGAGTAGTCGGCGTTGTACATAGCCATGATCTTGTCGATGAGGTTGATCATCTTCTCGCTGTTGTTCTCGTAGGCGAGCTTGAAATAGTCGGTGTCATCCCTGTCAACGATCTTCATATCCGAGGAGGTGACGAAGCTGATGAGGGGAACCCAGCCCCAGCCGCTGATGCCGTAGGTGTCCTTCTCATCCCACTTGCCGTCGCCGTTGTCGGCAGACACGGTGGAGGCCATCTCAATGAGCTTATCCAGGGTCCAGGTCATGTTGCGGACATCGTCATAGGGCTCGGTCAGGTTGTACTGGCTCATGAGATCCTTGTTGAAAACTGCGATCTTGACGGCGGAGAGGCAGAAATCGTTGTAACCGATGAGGTACTTATCGTTGACCTTGATTTCCTCCATGAGCTCGGTAGCCCAGTAGGGAGCGTCCAGATTGACGGAATCCAGCTCGCCGATATCGTAGAGGGCGTTGTTGGTGACCAGCTCGGTCACGCCCTGGTAGACGTGGGTCAGCACCATTTGGTAGGCGTCTTCACCGGCTTGGACGGTCTTGCTGACGTTGGTGGCATAGGCGATCCAATCGCCCGCATCCTGATACACCAGAGTCACGCCCAAGTGATCCTTGAGCTTGAGACCGCGCTCGTATACGGCGGTTTCCAGGTCACCGGCCTTGATATCTTCCATATCTTCGATGGCAATGACATCACGAGGCACGGAGGAGCCGCTGGCTACGAAGTTGAAATCGCAGTCGTAGTTCTTCACCTCGATGTCGGGCTTGTACTCAGTGGTGGCCTCGGTGACAGCACCGGTTTCTCCGGCGGCCTTGGTCTCATCCGTCTCGGTACCCGTAGCGCAGGCGACGGTGGAGAGAGTCATGATGCCGACCAAAAGGAGTGCGAGAAGTCTTTTTGGGGAAAATTTCATAAATGCCTCCTTAATGATGGAAATAATTATATATATTATACAACATTTGCAGCGCGAAAGAGAGAAAAATCGCAAAACGAGATGAAACCATGAGAGGGCATGACGTTATGAAACGAAAACTGCATAAATTATCTACGAAATTCCCTCAACCCATTGCATTTTACGGGGATTTGTGCTATACTATTTCTGATTAAGATACGATAAGGATGGATGAATATATGGCTACCCCGAAACAAACGGTTTCCCGCTTCATTGAATGCGGCAAAATTATCAATACCCATGGCTGTCGCGGCGACGTGAAGGCCGAGCCCTGGACCGATACCCCCCGCGATCTCATCGACCTGGGACGTGTATTTGTGGGTGACGGAGAGGACAAGAAGGAGATCAAGATCCTGCGCGGATCCGTCATGCAGGGACGGTTTCTCATGCTTTCTCTGGAGGGTGTGGACACGATGGACGCTGCTGATGCCCTGCGAAATACGGTGCTGTACGCCGCCCGTGAGGACTTCCATTTGGCGGAGGGACAGTATTTTCTGTCGGATGCGCTGGGCCTTCCCGTATACGACACCCGTGAGGGCAGAGAAGGCAATCTTCTCGGAACCGTGACCGATATTTCTCCCAATGCGGCGTCGGATATTTACACCGTCAAGACGCCCGACGGAACCGAGGTTCTGGTGCCCGCCATCCCCGTGTTCGTCACCGAGGTGATTCCCGGGGAGTGTGTTCGTATGGCGCCCATCGACGGCATGTTCGAAAACCGCGACCCGTCGGTCGCCGAAACCCCGAAGGGGGAGAACGACTGATGCGCTTTGATATCATGACCCTGTTCCCCGCTCTTGTGGAGGGCGTTCTGGGGGAGAGCATCATCGGACGGGCGCAGGAGGCGGGGTATACCACCGTCAAAGCCCACAACATCCGTGACTACTCCGAAGACAAGCATCGTCGTGTGGACGACACTCCCTACGGCGGCGGCAAGGGCATGCTCATGGCTGCTCCCCCCATCTATAATTGCTACCGCGGTGTGCTGGCCGACCAGCTCAAAGACGGCTTTGACGGCCGCCGACGTGTCATCTACCTGTCGCCCGGCGGACGGGTGCTGACCCAGCAGATCGCCGAGGAACTGGCGAAAAACTACGATAACCTTATCCTTCTCTGCGGCCACTACGAGGGCGTGGATCGCCGTATCGTGGAGGAGATCGTGGACGAGGAGATCTCCATCGGAGACTACGTGCTGACGGGGGGCGAAATCCCCGCCTGCATTCTGGTGGACTGCGTGGCGCGGCTGACCGAGGGCGTGTTGGCAGCCCCCGAATGCTATGAGAACGAGAGTATTTCCTCGGGTATGCTGGAATACCCCCAGTACACCCGTCCCGTGGACTACCACGGCATGAAGGTGCCCCCCGTACTGCTTTCGGGGGATCATAAGAAAATCGATGAGTGGCGGCGTGAGGCCGCTCTGGAGCTGACCCGCTCTCAGCGCCCCGATCTGCTCCCCGAAGAATTGCGTGGGGACGGAGTCGATAACAAAGAGGATTGACCGAGAAAACCTCGAAACCAAAGCCTTGACACAGGCATACGCTGTGTTATAGCCAGCCCATTCGTACGGAAAGGAGTGTGAGCAGAAGACATGGATAAATCTACAAAATTGAATCAACCTGTCAAACGCCGCGGCAGTATGATCTGGAAAGGTCTGAATCGGGGCACGTCATGGTTTTACGCCATTCTGTTGCGCTCCTTTATCGGGCGTTTACTGACAGGCTATCGTAAGGCGGATGACATTTTGGCCAAGGGAAAACGCTACACCGGCAGACATCGCTGTACTCCTGCCTCTGCGGCGCACCTTCGGTTGGTGGAGGCCTTGGAGGCAAGCCGTTTGTTTGGCGGATTGTGCGCATTTTTCCATTTTCTTTCGGTTTGTCCGACTATATTCTACGGACTGTTCGGGTTGTCATACGGTCTGTTCGGTGTTTTGCTTCACTATGTATGCCGCTTTGCGTTGGATTTCATGGTGTTACCGTCGGGGCATCTGGCGGCTACCGTGATCATTTCCGTACTCTCGCTTCCGTTGGTATGTACGACCAAGCCTCTGTTGAATACCGTGGGCGACAGCGCCATTGGACGGTGGATCTTTGTCCGCATTCTGGGGATTTCTCAAGATCGTATGCAGGCATCTTCCACGAAGGTCTCCTCCGTAGGATACTATTTGTCCTGTCTCTGGGGCTTGCTGGGGGCAGTCGCCGCACTGTTCATCTCTCCCTGGATCCTACCGATAGCGCTGTTGGCTTTGGGCGGATTGGGCATGATCCTGACATACCCTGAAACGGGCGTGGTGCTTTCGATAGCAATGCTCCCCGTTACGTGGGTGGATCGACAGTATCTGATTATCCCCGTGGTGTTGATCCTGATTACCTGGGTCAGCTACTTCGTTAAGCTTCTGCGCTTACACCGCACCATCCGCTTCGGTCTGCTGGAACGGGTGATCCTCATTTTCGGTCTGGTGATGACTGTCGCGGTCTTTACGGGAGAGGTCATTACAGCCGAAACCGTGCGGCAGAGCCTGTACCTGGTTGTTTTCTTAAGCTTGTACTTTTTGGTGGTGAATCTGATGACCACCCGTGCCTATATCCGCCGTTGTCTTCTCGGCGTGGGCGCATCTCTGGTGGTCGTGATCCTACTCTCCTACCTTCGTCTGGTATCTGTGGATAGCCTTTCCTGGATGGAAGGATCGCGAGCGGGAGATGCCATCATAGACGGATTCAAGAGCGGGATCGAGCGGTTGTCCGGCTTATGGGTCGAGCATTCCGAGCTGTATCTGGTGCTGTCCTTTTCCTGGCTGTACGCCTACCTGCTCCACACCAAGCGACTGTTCCACAAGATTATCGGTATGATCTTCGTGGCGTTGGCTATGGTCTTGGTTCTGATGACAGGCTCTGTCAGTGCGCTGTTCTGCGTATTGGGCGTGACGGTACTGTTTCTGCTTTTGCTGGGGCACAAGTGGCTGTCGGCAGGGGTGATCGCTCTCCCCGCCGTAGGTTGTGGAATGTACTGGCTCGCATACCTGTACCCGATCTCCGACACGCTGCAAACCATCCTGTCCCGCAGTCGGCTGTACAAATCCCAGTTGGCTGAAAGCCTTTGGTGCATGGTGCTGGACCACCCTGCCGGTATCGGTGTGGGAGAGGAACCCTTTGCGGCGGTATATCCTTCGTATGCTGCACCTGATCTCATGGCGGTGACCGATTGCAACAATATGTTCTTTGAGATGCTTTTGAGTTACGGATGGGTCGGTCTCATCCTGTTTGGAGTGCTCCTGTTCGTATTCCTGCAAAAGAGTCTGACTTGCCTCGGATATACCGTTGTATACCGGGATCGTGCCATGATTCTGGGTGGTGTGACAAGCCTTGTCAGCGTATTGATTTTTGGGACGGTTCGTAGCTTTATTACCGCTCCCCGCGTGTTCTTTACCGTTCTTTTGGTGATCGCCCTGTGCAGCGCGTATGAGAACATCATTTTTGATGAAAGTGACGTGCGCGAGGTGGAATGGGCGGGATCTCCCCAGGCAGAGGATCGTCTCTACCGAAACGGTGAATACAAGAATATCACTCAAAAGGAGTAAGTCGTTATGGCTTTGAATCAACAAAATACGAATGGCGTGGAGGATCGGAAGCTATCCGGTTTTTCCAAGCGTGTGCGTGCCGAGCAGGCGGGTGACGGAAATTCTTCCGATACCGGTCGGAACGCCAAAAGTGGAAAAGCTATGCTGGAGAAGCGCGGGAAGCATTGGTGGTCGGCGCTTCTGGTGGATCTCATATTGCTCGTTCTTTTGGTTGGTCTGGTGGTTGGCGGTGTGTTCGGATATCGCGCACTTCGGGATCTGTATGCGCCACGCTGGGAAACCAGAGAAGTGGTATTCCGCATTGTGATCGAGGACGTGGATCCTGATATGCTGAAGTACGGTCAAGGCGGCCGTCCCGCTATGATCAACAATCCCATCTGGAGCTCGGACAAGACGGATGCAGACCAGTTGGGCATTGTCACCGACGCAGTGTTGGTTACGGTGGATGGAATCAATACCTTCGCCCTGCATCTGACCGTAGAGGCAGAAGCCTACTATCGGGAAGGAAAGGGATACCGGATGGGAGAGACCATGCTTCTGGCCGGAACGGAAGGCTTTTTCCGTATGGAGAGCATGACGGCGCAGGGAACCATTGTTTCCATGCATGAGAAATCCGATGAAACCGAGTCGGTTCCCACACAGGAAGCCGGGACGCTGCCTGATCAGTCCGAAGAGATTGATCCCGATGCTCAGGGATAAGGCACAAGGAGGGAAAGATGGATAAGAAACAGAATCAAGCCACCCCTCGTGTTGGGAAGAAGTGGCGTTGGTCGGTGATCGACACGCTGATCCTGCTCTTGGTCTTATTGGCAATCGGAGGTGCGGTGTATCGCGTCGTGATCACCCTGCAGCAGGGCGAGGAAGTATCTCACCATACGATTTACGAGGTTTATTTTACAGTGGAGAGCATCCATACCGATGTGTTGGCTGAAATAGACAGCTTTGACGCTGTATACCTGTATGAAAATGACGTGAAACTGGGTTATATCGGCGCCTATCAGGATAGCGAGGGGAAAACCCGTCCGGCTTTGAAAACAGCGCCCACCACAGATCCGTACGCCACGGATCGTGTCATGATCGAGGAGGGCTGTTTGATTTGCTCCGCGGGCACAATGACCAACGGAAGTCTGATGATTACGGGAACAGGGTACTATCTGACCCGTGGAAGCGTCCTGGAAATCCGTACGGATCGGGTTCTGATGACCGTTCGCATTACCGATATTCTCGAACATTGATGCATTTGGGGAATCTATTGTGTAAAATGATATAAAAAAGTCATTTCTGTGTGTGAAAAATCCTCAATATTGACCCTTGATTTCTGTCGCGTTTTTTGGTATACTACATGATGTAGAGAAGTCGATGAATGCGTGATGATACGGTGCTTCGGTGCGGTATCGCGTGAACGGTCAGAGAACTCTCGATGACCGCTTTCGGACGCCTTTACGGAGTCTTTCGCAAGTGGTGTCCCTATTACAGACAGGAGATCAAGCTCATGAAAAGTCGCCAAGTCGTTATTACCAATGCCAGCGGTCTGCACGCAAGACCCGCTACGTTCTTCATTCAGAAGGCCAACTGCTACAAGTGCTCTATCTGGGTGGAGAAGGACGACCGTAAGGTCAACGCCAAGAGCCTTCTGGGTGTTCTGTCCCTGGGTATTGCCAAGGGCATGACCATTACCCTGATCGCTGACGGCCAGGATGAGGATGCCGCACTGGACGGTCTGACTGCCCTCATCAATTCGGGCTTCGCTGAGTAATTTTTCGGCATCCCGGCTGTTCGCTTTCCATAAGCGTACATAGCAAAGAGATATAACGGCGCGAGCACGACCCGAACGGGTACAGAGGCCCGCGCCGTTTATCTGTATGCAACCCATAATTAGAAAATAGTAGGCCATTGTATAATTAAGTAAATTTGGGCTTGTAGGGCAGGGGTTTCACCCCTGCACCCCACCAAGAACCTTTTTGAAAAAAGGTTCTTGGATCTCCAAAAACTTTCAAAAAAAGATTATTAAATCATACTTTTTTGAAAGTTTTGAGGATTCCAAAGGGACTTTT